>NZ_JACSMB010000026.1:0-21547 GCF_018618455.1 Exiguobacterium sp. s142
GCGATACTGGACCGCTTACTCCATCGCGTCGAAATCATACATAGTGATGACGACAGTCATCGGATGAGGAACCGGAAATCATTGTTTTCAGCAGAAGTGTAAAAGGCAAACGAGCAAAAAGTGTCAAAATCAACTTGACGTCTACATATGGTTTTATCTCTTCTTCTATTATTTAAATCATGTTCAGATATGCCACGTGTTTCTTCTATAAAAGAGATCTACAAATATGAATGACGTTCACAACAGGAACTTTGTATAAATACCTAGGTCAAAAATGTTTCTGTATACAATTCGACGTCGAAACGTATACAGATAATATTTAGATTCAAAAATCGTATACAAATTCAAAACGTTATTGTATACATTTTTATATTTGATTTATCGGTGTCTTTGCTGTTTTTGTATTGAATGCAAAGAGTGAATGTGACATGATATGAAAGAGAAAGGGGAGAGAAGATGAACATACTCACGTTTTACATATCGAAAGGTGGATCAGGAAAGACGACCTGTTCTTTGAATATGGCTTACGCATTGGGTGAGCTGGGACAACGAGTCCTCATCATTGATTTGGATCCCCAAGGCTCGCTCAGTAAGTTGATGTTAAAAGAATCCGACACGATCAAGTACATGACGATGTTTGATGTACATACACGGAATCTCGATATCCGAGAAGTCCTGTTTGATGATGAAACGTATCATGTGAGTCTTCTCCCCTCGAACGAACGAAATGCGAGGTTGATCAATTTGATCTCCGAGCAAGACAAGCTCTTTCTATTAAAAGATATGATTGCGCCGCTCGAGGATGAGTTTGATTGGATCATCCTAGACTCGGTCCCATCGATCAATGAACTCTCGAAAGTCGTGCTTTCGACGTCCAATATGACGGTCATCCCGTTCATGCCGAAGAAGCTCGTTTTCGATCAACTTGCGAGTACGGTACGGACGGTACAAAAAGTGAAGAAATTCTATAATCCGGACCTCGTCATCACGGGAATTCTTCCTGTCGCCATGGATGCTTCGTTAAAGGCAGATAAAGAGTACTATGAAGCAATGGAAGTCATCGCGAAGGAAGAGGCACTACAGATCCTTCCGATGATCAAACGGTCTACCTTTATCGAGAAAGCTGCCGATAGTGGCAAGAGTGTCATCCAGTACCGCTCCAAAGAATCGAAGGGACTCGCTGAACCGTTTAGACTATTGGCTAAACAAGTCGTTCAACAGGCAGGTGGGACGTCATGAAGGCACGGAACCGAAACATTCATAAAATTAAGCCGAGTGAGCAGCATCCATATCAGAGCGGTTTGACGAATATCAGTACACTCGTTCAAAAACTTCCGGTTTCTAAAGAAGTGGAAGACCTCGTCCATGAGATCAACGAGCTCTCAAAAGTTCAAACGATTTCTGTATTCGAGATCGGGAAGCGGCTCGTCATCGCCCGTTCTGAGATGCATGACAAAAAAGAATGGATCGGTTTCCTCGAAGCCGTTTCGATGTCGAATTCTCTCGCATCCCGGTATATCAAAGCCTATGAGACGTTACATCCACTTGAAGCATCCCTTGCGAGCTTACCGGCTTCCAAGCTGTTTGAACTGATGTATCTCGACAATGTCGAGGAAGTCGTCGAACAGGGACTCTATATCGACGGCGAGTCTCGGGGGGTCGACGAATTGACGGTCAAACAAATCCGCGAAGCCCGTAAAACACGTGAGCCTGTATCGAAGGTCAAAGTCAGCCCGTTTCAAAAAACGAAGAAACCATCTGCGGTTCTTTCGGCACGAATCCCGTCGGATCTGTCCGATCAGTTCCAACAGTATGCGCATGCACAAAACCGGAGTGTCAGTGAGCTGTTGACGGAAATCATCGAGCGGACCGTGAACGACAACATCATCGACGTCACAGACGAGAAGCGAGGAGACGAATCATGAAGAAAATCGCATTGTACAATCGAAAGGGCGGCGTCGGGAAGTCGACGACCACCATCAATTTGGCTCATGCCTATGCACGTGACGGATTACGTGTCCTCGTCATCGACGCGGATGACCAGGCCTCTTCGACGAATGGGCTCGGTCTGACAAACGACTATGAAGGCAAGGTGTTACTCGATTGTCTGCTTGAAGAGAATGATCCATTCTATACACCGATCGAACAGGTCATCGTGACATGCGAGTATGAGACTGGAACGGTCTATCTTGTTCCGACGAGACGCTCAGCCTCACCGAGTGACCTGACGAGCCAGATCGGGTACGAGTATCGACTCAGCGAAGAACTAGCCAAGATTGATGAACTGTTTGACATCTGTCTCATTGATTGTCCAGGATCGACTTCTGCCCTTAATCCCTATGCCCGTTGCGCACTCGTCGCTCAGGATCGCATCGTAATGCCTGTACAGATGCAGAAGTTCTCAATGGATGCCGTCTATTCGGCACCAGAAGAATTGGAAGAGATGAAACGATTCCGGGAAGACATCCATATCGCTGCCTTCATCCCGACGATGGTGAGTGCCCGCTCGAAGGGGGATGTCACGACAGTCGAAGAACTTGAAGAACTCGGAAAAGAAGTCGGTATTCCGGTTTTGACGACGATACCTTACGCGGTGAAGGTTCAGACACTACAACGGGAGTCTCGTCCCGTCATTGATCACAAGAGCCCAGCAACCGACGCCTATCTACAACTTGCTCAGGAGGTCCTTTCGTTATGACACGCAACCGAAAGAAACATACACCTAAGATTTCTACTTTCAGTGCCAACCTTCCGGTGAATCAGAATCAACAAGCGACGGATAGCCGTACGGAACAAGTCGAGGCCGTAAAAGAGTTCTCTGCGACGACGACCGTGTCGAACCCTTATCAGGCCCTCCCAGCGACAGGATTGTCGCGTATCATCACGAAACGGCTTCCCGAGGACATGGATGGAATCGTTCAATATTACAATCATATCGATGCGATTCAAGCGACTAGTTTTGTCGAAAAGTGTCGTATACTTGCCCATGCGAACAGTCTATTCCGTGATCCTGAAACAAAAAAAGAGTTCCAAAAAGAACAAGGAACTTGGAAAGACTTTTTAAACAAGATTGGAATGTCACACCCTCAAGTCAGTCGCTTCGTAGCCTTTTGGAACACGTTTGGCCCGAACATCTTGGAGAAGACGCTCGAGCATGATTTCAGTGCGACAAAACTTGCTGAGTTGTTGTCGTGGCCAGAAGATCCGAAGCTCGCGTTACTTGAGAATAAAAAATACTACACTGCTTCAGGAGATAAGACCGTATACGAGATGACACGTGAAGAGCTCCGTGAAGTAAAACGAATGTTGATCGAACGTCAGGAGCAACGTGTGCTCGAAGTTGAAGCTAAACCAGTGAAACCAATGCGTGTACAAATTCGCTTTACTGATTTGACAGATCCTTTATACGTCGGATTAACACAAGCCGCGCAAAAAGAACATGTGTCAGAGGATGAGATTATTCGCCGGGCTCTTAGTGCCTATTTGAATAAGAATTAAGAAAAGAAAGTTAAAATAAACCGTGGCCCACGAAGACTCCTAACATACTGGATCGGAGTGGGTCATCTTAATGCGAAGAAAAATACATGATTTACTAAACTAAAAATGAGGAGAGAATTAAAGTATAATACCAACAAATAAAGCCTGGAAATTATTTTGAGAAGTGTGTTTCAAAGATTTAGTTGACTGTTGATATTATAGTGTTTAATAACGTTCACATAATACATACGAATGAAGAATACTTAGGAGGTGGAGGCTTGTTGAACACTGTATATTCTTTTTTACAAGACATAAAAAAAGACTTGCAACTTGAGAATATTGAGTTTTTAACGTTAGCATTACTATTATTTTTATTCATATTTTTATTTAATAACGTAAGCAAACAAATAGAGACGAGAAACGCGTTAAATCGACAAGAAATTAAAGAACAGTTAAATGCGTTATCGACGTTAAAAACGCTGGTAAGAAAAGAAGAAAGAAGTTTACTTTCTGATGCAATTCATACTTCAATTGATAAACTACACCCTAGTATAGCCAGAAAATTCTTGTATTACTTAGCTCAAAAAGAAAATCCCGAATTTAGAAACGAAATAGAAAATACCATAGATACTGAAATTGATAGATTACTTAAACTTAATGGAGGAAATTACTCACCTGATAGCATAGGGGGAGATGTTCATCAAATCCAAAAAGTCATCATAAATATCATGACGCCATTTACAATTGCATCTGGTTTGTTGATAGCGATCCTATATTTCACATATTTAATGATTCTATTAATTAGCTTAGACTTGTCATTTATAGAGCTAATGTCAATTATGATTCAGATTTGCTATCTGATCATGTTTTGCATCATTAGTTTTCATTGGGTAAAACGAAGAATAGAAAGTAAAAATACTAAATGGGATAAAGGATTCAAATTGTTTGTATTAGGAATTGGAATTTTTGGAGTAATCTATTATCTGGGATTTACTTATCCGAAACCTATAATTGTTTTAATTGGAGCATACGTTTTAATTTTATTTAATTTTAAGTCAAACACCTATAATTCAACCCCATTATCAAGCTGAAAACCAATGGTAGGATTATTGATAAATCAAGAATAACAAGGTTTCACGATGAATTACCCGACGCCCTAATTTAGTTTTTAGAATTATATTGATCAAATCGACTATGCTCTTCTAATGAAGAGTGTAGTTTTTTATATATTTATTAAACTAAGTGAAAAAAAGTAAGAATAAGAAGTGTGAAAATTTCGAATACCTAGTTTTCTTAAGGTTATATTATGTTATAATTTGGAAAGGTGGTGATTTTTATTGGGATTTTTAAACTCATTAGGCTATAGTTTGAGAATTATTTTTCAGCTCAATAAATGGCCAACTTTATTTATTTTTGTCATAAAAATAATTGAAGGATTCTTACCTGTTCTTACTCTTTTAATCGTTCAAAAATTAATTAACGCAGTTCAAGAAGTCCTAATTAATCAAGAAGAATCTATGAGAACCATATTAATTCTTCTCATACTACAATTTGTTTTGACAGTCTTTATTTCGGTGATAGGAAAAGTTGAAAAGTACCTAACTACACTCATTCAAACCAACATTGAACAGCATTTAAAAGAAAATTTGGCAAAAAAGCTATTTAAAATAAACTACGAGAAGCTAGAAGATTTTGAATTCCAGAATTTATTACAACGAGTTCAAGGTGATATTGGTGCGCAAGTATTTCAACCCATACTACAAATTTTAGAGCTAATCAGTACACTAATTACAGTCATTACATTAATTGTTTTTCTTGTTCAATTTCACTGGATTTTTGTGTTTTTGATTTTTGCGTTTTCTATTCCAGTTCTTATCATCCAATCAAAATTTGGAGCAGATCGTTACTTTTTATTTAAATATCAAACACCTTATGCTAGAGAACAATATTATATTTTTGACATGTTCATGGATCGACAACACAATAAAGAAATTAGAATTTCTCAAAGTGATAGTTATTTAATTTCAAGATGGGCTAAAGTTTTCCAAAAAAATAAATCAGAAGTTTTAAATCAAGAAAAGTCGCAACAAAAAATGTCTGTGGGCTTAGATGTTCTTTCTGGCTTGTCTTACTTAATTTGTAGTCTGTATTTAGTATGGATGATTACAAATAAGTCTGTTCAAATTGGAGATTTTGTCTCTTTGGTCGAGGCTGTTCAAAGATTACAAGGATCTCTCGTAATGATTGCGATTCTTTTCGCTGCGGTTCGAGAAAAATCATTTTACCTAAATGATTTTAAATCTCTGATTCAGCCTACAGAAGAATCGAAAAATCTAAATCCTATTAACTTATTTGAGGGACTTAAAGATAAAATACATATCAAAAATCTAAACTTCAGTTACCCTAATACGGATCGTATGATACTTAAAGATATAAATCTAGAGATTCCTAAACATTCTTCATTAGTTATTGTAGGTGAGAATGGTTCTGGGAAAAGTACGCTTATTAAGTGTTTATCATCATTGTATCCAGTCCCCGAAGGCACGGTATTTTATGATGATTTAGACATACAATACATAGACAAATCTTCTTTATATGACAAGTTAGCGGTAGTCCATCAGGACTTTGTTAAATATGAGTTTACGGTTGAAGAAAATATTAAATTAGGAGATATGAAAAACATTCATCAATCAGATGACATTGTTGACATACTTAGCAAAATTGAGGCGGATAAATTTATTAATTCATTGCCCCGAAAATTAGACACAAGACTCGGCAAAATGTTCGAAGAAAGTATAGAACTTTCGGGTGGTCAATGGCAAAAAATCTCATTAGCTAGAGCTGTACTAAAAAAATCAGACATTATCATCTTAGATGAACCTACTTCTGCACTCGATCCTGAAACGGAAATTAATATATTTATGGCGTTTAAGGAATTAGCAAAAGAAAAAACATCTATCTTCATTTCTCATAGAATGTATTCCTGTCATTTAGCTGATCAAATTGTGGTTATGAAAGAGGGCAGAATTGTAGAAATCGGAGGCTTTCAAGAATTGTTAGAAATGAGAGGCGAATTTTTTAAGCTATATGATAAGCAAGCAAACATGTACAATTTTAAAAATGAGGTGACAACTTAATGCAACTTTTCTTAACATTTTTATTGCTCATGTTTAGTTACATGTTTTTAAGTTCAAGTTTTGAAAAAATGGTTAATTTCAAACAACATGTTACTACAGTTCAGGCGTATCAAGTGGTTCCGGTTCATCGTGCACATATCTTTGCTTTAATCGACATAAGTATAGAACTCGTTGTCGGCCTTTCATTTTTAGTATTTATCGCTCTACCGTATTCACTTATTTTAGGTACGATGCTGTTAATGGTTTACAGTGGAGTAATTGTTCTAAATCTACTCAAAGGAAGACTGGATTTGGATTGTGGATGTGGAGGAATAGTGGGCGAGACAAAGATATCGTACAAATTAGTCATAAGAAATTTATCTTTTGGTGCGGTTCTTATTGTTCTTTTCTATAACCAAACTTCACTGTTAAAAGTTTTCAGTTTTGAGTATATGATGATAAATTTATTCATTATTCAAATGGTCATCACCCGAATATCGTGGTTATATGTGAAAAAAACAGGTAGTCATTATAAACAAATTGGAGGATAACATGAATACAACAATTATTATGGTCCTATTTATGTTTTTGTGGGTAGTAGTACTCTTTCAAGGATTAGTAATTTATAAATTAACTAAAGAAGTAGAACAATTCTCCTCTAAAATCGTCTCAATTCGTCAGCAAGGGTTCAAGGGGGAATAAGGATTATGATTCTTTATATAATGATTTCTATAATTGTTATATTCATAGGGTACAATGTATTTAATACATGGGGGTTAATAAAAAAAATAAACTTGTTTTTTGACCTTACTCAAAAATATAGTCTGTTTGAGTACGTGACAGAATTACAAATTGGTCATGCTGCTCCTATATTTCACGGTAAAGATCAATTTAATAATGCAATAACAAATGAGAAGAATCAGGAAATGTTGTTGATATTTATTACCCCTACTTGTCCAGTGTGTAAAAACATTATTAATGAACTGAGTAAGAATGATTACCCAAAAATGGACTTCGTTAACATGGTCTTTATATCGCGAGGGCCAATAGAACAAAATCATATAGATGTTCTTTCAAGCTTTAACGTCTCGTATTTAAACTCAATTAAGACAGTAGATTTATTTAATATCCGGAGTGTACCTAAAGGAATTTGGATAGATCGCAATAATATCATTGTGGCGTCTGAGTCTCTAAACACTATTCAGGACGTACTTTCAATGAAAAAAGTTGGTTAAATCAATATTATTTTAGAAAAGTCTTTTGCGAAAAATTAATGCAAAAGACTTTTCTTATAAGATTTAAAGAAGTCCTGTTAAAATAGGCTTCCTTAATCTGTATATATACATGAAAAAACTTCAAAGAAATCATGATAAATAATGATTTCTTTGAAGAGTTGAGATCAACCTATTTTTTTAAGGACTTCGTAAGGATTTACTTTAGAGGCAATTGAGGCAGGAATCAACGACGCGATCCCTCCCACGACAGAAGGTAACAAAAGACTCAACATTGTAAGGAGTGTGTTTGCCCATGGTATGAGTCCAAAGGCAAAATAAATGGCCATATACGCTAATCCAAGGCCGAGTACTCCGGCAATGAACCCGACAATCATACCTTCAAGCATGACTAGCTGACGAATCGAGCGATCTGTCCATCCAATCGCTTTCAAAAGGGCAAATGAGTGTTCACGTTCAAGGACATTTTGCCAAATGATTTCTCCTGTCGTGAGGACGGCGATCAATACCGACACCCCGATGGTCACGTAGTGGAGCGTCCCGATTTGGACAGCAACGAATTGTCCGAGCCAAGAAGTATAGAGGACGCCTTGGAGGTGAAACGTGACATAAACGAAGAATACGAGTAAGGACGTTGGGACAGCAATCGATGCCACCGACAATAGGTTTCGACGCCACTTGCTGACCATTTCCTTCAGCGCCAAAGATCCAATTGTTTTTAATGGGATGATAGAGCTTGCGGCGTTCGCATACTCTCCGACCTTTATTGCTTCATACGGTTTTATTTTTTGAATGTTAAATGCCGACCATGTCGCGCCGCTCAGATAAATAAGAAGACTGAAACCTGTAATAAAGAACCAACTCCCGAAACTGAAACTCTCTCCTTGAGTAAGGAAGAAAGCAGATTCGATTACCAGCGACACGATCGAGACGAGAGCGGCTAAGATAAACGCCTCTAGATAAATAATCTTGTACAAATCTTTCTGACTCCAACCTAGAGCGAGTAAGATCGCGAATTCACGTCTTCTAGAGAGCATGGCAATATAACTAGTGGTTAGAACGTAGATGATAGCCACGCCGATAATGGACAGAACGACACCTGAATAGCCGGCGCTCGTCTCTCGGAAAATCGTGATGGCTACTCCTAGATGAATCCAAGGCTGCTCAATCCATCCAAGTGTATTTCCTTCTTTCACGACTTTTGTGATCACAGGTTGTGGTGATGAGCCGATTGTGATTGTGGCAATCAAGCCTGTATCGCTTTCGATTTGTTGTTTTAAATCTTGTAGGATCGCCTCGGACGACTCGTTCAATGTATCAACATTGCTTACCTTAATACGAATCGAAGAAATAGATTGATCTCCATTTAACAGACGAGCGGCATCTAGAGTCGTGATAATGCTCGGTGAGTTCGTCAGCAGTCCAGCCGGATTACCTGAAGTATTGATGTTTACAGATGGATTGAGCGGTGAGCCAGCTTGATCAAGCACAAGATCGGCTGATGCGGGACGGTATGTCTCCATAGGGAGTTCATTCAACGGATCTTTGGAGACCGCGATCTTTTCTGGATCGAACGTCCCGACCACATCAAAATCTAACACCGGGCTCAAATAAGCGAGATCATCCGATTCGGGAAGCGTCGTTTGGACCTCCGTGCTGTTCACCGGTCTAAAACCTTGTTTCGGTAACATGGATGGGGGAAGCCATTTATTTGTGAATGAAATTGGTTGACTCTCGATCTCAAAAGCGTTTACCCATCGCTCCGGAAAAGGACTATCTGTCTTTTTCATTTCTAAAGGACCCGAGTTGAAGATGAGTTGAGATCCGTCATTGATCAAGGCACCTGGATAGTCTGGTGTCTTTTTTCCTTGCAGTTGGTTAAAATAAATCGCTTCAAGATCTTTCGATGGAATGCTCAACGACTGAACATTTTCTACATCGTAACGTAATAAGTCAGATTCGGACGCAATGTCTTGTAATACTTTTTTCTGGTCATCAGATGATGAGAATGGCACATCTAATTGTTCAAGTTCATATTCATGATACCCATTATTAAACGAGGCAGGGTTTACTAGAATTGGCATTCGGACATGCTTTTGTTCACTGCTTAAGGACACCGCTTTGTCCTCAACTGAAAAATAAGAGGAAGAGGTGACTGCTTGATCAAGACCAACAAGTTTAGACTCTTCATCTGGATCAACCGCCACGATCAAATTGAGGCTTCCTGGAGTGACCGAGTTTCCTACCTGGTCAAAAGGGAGCAATCCGAGTCCTCTCGGCAAGAGTTCATTCGTTCCGTTCGCAATATGTATGATCTCCTCAGATATCATTTCTCGCTCCAGACCCGTTTCATCGAACTGACGGTGCGTCAGACGAAACAGTCCCTGAGCAGGTATTTGTAACATATTCGGTAGGTTCACGTTTAGTTGCGTATATCCGACGATTGCGACAGGGGCAGCGACATCCACATTTTCCATACTTTTAATTTCTTCATATTGTTCAAATGAGATGCCCCCTACGATCCCATTCAGATAGTTCGGCTCAAGGAGGTCATACGCCTCAGTTGTCACGCTACTTGATGAGGGGCGAACTACAATATCATAAGCGGATGACCAACGTTTTTGAAGCGTTTCTTCCACAACACCTTTATTTGTCTCATTCAGCTTAAAGATAAGATTCAAACCCGAAGCAATAATTAGAGCGCCAATCAATAACAGAAATAGTTTTGCTTTTTGGTTTCGCCAATATTGCAGGATGAACTTCAACATACACGTTCTCCATTTTTATCCTCTACAATACGCCCGTCTTGCATATGAATGATCCGATTGGCTCGACGTGCAAGATTTAAATCGTGCGTCACGAAAATAAGGCCACATTGTTGTTTTTCATGGAGGTCAACTAACAAATCAAAAATCAGTTCACTATTCGTACTATCTAGATTTCCTGTCGGTTCGTCCGCAAGTATCCAACTTGGTCGGTTGACGATCGCACGCGCAATAGCGATCCGTTGCTGTTGGCCTCCCGACAGTTGGGAAGGGAGAACGCGAGATTTGGTTTCGAGTCCGACCTGTTGAATCACTTCTTTGACCCGTTCGTTTTTATCAAACCCCACTTTTTTCGTTAGAAAGGGAGTCATGACATTCTCAAAAACACTAAGAGACGGCAAGAGATGGAATTGTTGAAACACAAATCCGATTTCCTCAAAACGAAAAGAGGATAACTCGGTATTATTCAACTTATTCAAATCCATGTCGTCAAATGCTATCGTGCCTGAAGTTGGTTTCTCCAGAGAACCGATCAGACTGAGCAGTGTCGATTTCCCAGACCCCGACGGTCCTACGATGGCTGTGATTTCATTCTTATTGAACTCACAATTTAATTGATGAATGACAGTCTCATCGATACCAGAATTGCTAAAGACATGTACAAGTCCTTTAGTCTTTATAATTGAATTCATATTTAACACCTCATCTAAATTTTCAAAGGCCAACCCTTAAATAAAGGTTGACCTAATAACATATTTTATTTTTGTCATGATAATAGTGTTAGTGTCTTAAAGTTACAGGATGCAAGTACAATAAGAGGTAATTCTATATCCGCAAGATGAACCAGATTTGCAATCATATACCTCAACAGCCTTGTTCCCAACCATACTTGAACTACAGCTAGTACTACGACTGCAGTAGGTTCTTCCTGTGCAATCGCATAAAATAGGTGCTCTTAAAATAGCCATAAAAACCCTCCTTTTTGTAACGATACTCAATGATTAACGGAATGAACAGCCACACTTTGTCTTCGATCTACTGCATTCAGTTCCCGATTTACAATCATATACAATTGTGACTAATGCACCAATATACGACGAACAGTCTCTTGTATCATATGCATCACAATATGTACGTCTGCAATCACATAAAATTGGAGCTCGCATTAACATTTTCTCACCTCCTTTCAAATTCATTGATTTAAATTAAGCTTCTATACTCTGAATATGTAAAGGATCATAGTAATCCTTAAACTGATGAGTAAAAGCGGGAGTAGCAACTATCTGTCCAAAGGTATTTATTAAAATAAATGTCGGATATCGCTGAATTTGGTAATCCGTTAAAAACTTCTCATCAATAACAAGAATTTCATTAAATTTATGTTCTAAATTAAGATTATATTGATCAGAAATCTCATTCGTAATTAGAACAAAATTGTAATGTTGACTATAATTAATCGATTCTTTAGCGAAATCTTCTACATCGGTAGAACAAACGCCGCAACCCGTATTGACTATCAGAAGAATCAGAGGTCTATCTGAAATTAGCTCCGGAAACTTTTTAATGGTTCCTTGCTCATTTATTAATTCAAAATAGGGTGCTAAAGAATGAGTTCCAATCGAATCAATTTCATTCATTTTTTCTGACTCCTGTAGACTGTTTAAAAGTTTAACAAGGCTAGTAGAAGTTTTATTTGTATAAATAACAGTTGAAATCTGACCTATAAGCATGAAAAAAAATATGAGTAATATAAATCCCAAAAAAATCACAACCTTTTAAATTTTTTGAATATTCAATTCTAGTTTAATAGTAAGTAATTTGTTATTAATTTACAATAAAAAAATCGATAAATGGTTCTATAATACTATTATTGTAATTAAAGTCCTGTATTATTAAAGATAATGAAAATCTAACCAAGCCCCTTCTTAAGACTGAATAAGTCAGACTTTTTTTGAGATATGAAGTACCTATTTTATTATTCATTTTTATCCCGCTCTCGCACCATAGCAAGCGCTACTTGCACATTTGGACGATTTCCCAAAAAGTTCTTTTCTCATCGCGAAGGAACTAGTCTTTCAAATAAAGGTTCTGATATTCCTCTTTGAGCTGATCTCTATGACGTATGGATACCTTTTACTCATAAATCTTATTCCTTAGGCTTTAATTCTGACCAGGGAAAAAGATTGTCAAATTTGTACTGATAACGCCTTAATTCATCAATACAACATGAACGATTAGATTTGAGGGAAGTATACATAAACAAAATTTCTTAATTAAAAAAGACTACAAATTTATCGAATAAATTTGTAGTCTTTTTTAAAACAAGTTATACTTACATCAAAGGAAGGTGTCATCATGAACTCAAATACAATCATCGTGAACAATATAAAAACATGGTTACAGGATCATCAAAAGTCGCAACAATGGTTGGCCCAAGAAATCGGAGTCAGTAAGGCATTGGTCGGTCATATGTTGAATGAGAGCCGTGTCATCCAACCACAACGTATCGTTGCAATTGCGAAGGCATTAGGTGTATCGATCAACGAATTGACAACTGATGTTTCAATGAGAGAAGAGCGCATGACGGTCGAGTTGCGTGGGACACTCTCAAATCGACGGTCCAAAATGGAGCTTGAGCGTCTGAAATTTGCGATAGAGGATTACGTCGGTCTCAAGGGTGATTTATGATGAAGCCAACTACAAAATTTGCGGAAGACACGGCAGAAGCGTTTGCAGCCGACTTTTTAGAGCAAGTTATTGATAGCCAGGTCTTCATTGGCGCTTATATCGAACAGGTATTGGCCAAACGCGCAAACCTCATTTTTCAATATGTCGAGGACGACTCGTATTACGGCGTCGCGATCAAGCATATGTCTGGAGAAGAGTTCATTGCATTGAACTCCTACCAACCGCTGCGCATGCGTTACTTTACCGCGGCCCATGAACTATGGCATTTGTCTGAAGCGAGCGAATGGCAGGTCGATGGATTCGATCACGAGCGGGCGGCTGACCGTTTCGCAGCTACGATCATGTTGCCGAAGGGTACGACTAAAGAAGTGTGGGAGAAACTGAAGGAAGGCTATGATACGAAGTCCGCCATCATCTATTTGGCAGATATGGCCCAAGTCCCATACGTCTCGGTCGTCCGACGACTCCGAGAACTCAATTATCGATTCTCTGACTTGAGTGAACAGGAAGCCGATTGGCGCGAGGAACGGAAACGTCTCGGGATTGCCCCGAGCCCATTGGATCAAGCCCAACGCTTCGAGTCATTTGTAGCCTATGAACAAGTGGTCGTTAAGGCAGTGGAAGAAGAACGATTGACACGGTTGAACGCTGCCAACAAGCTCTCCGTCTATCGACCAGATCTGGCTAAAACGTTACAGGAAGATGAAATCAGTCGTCTACAAGAGGACACCACCCATGATTAAGGAACCGGTGTTCATCGATGCGAACATCATCATTCATGCGGCAAGCTTTCGACAAGCCGATGTCTTCGATTGGATCAACAGCCTGTATGAGCAAATCCTTATCCATGTGGAGGTGTTGAATGAACTGAAGACATCTTCGGTAAGAGACCGGGTTGACGCGTTCATCAACGACGGGAAATGGGTGCTGTTCGATCCGGAATCGGACGCATCGATTGCGACGGATGAACTCTATGACCTTTATCTCGTTTATCTGACAGAAGTTCGTCTTGCGTTCCAACAACTGGACGAAAAGAAAATCCGAGAAGGGCGGCCACTCAAACATACGAGCGACTTGGGTGAAATTCATAGCCTTGCTGCCGCGAGATTGATCAGCGCCGGTTTGATATGTAGCGATGATGCGGACATTCTAGAAGTCATCACAGACGCTGAACTGTACATCGTCAACCAAGAGGAACAGGAAACACTCATACGTCAGCATACCCTCCTAGACTTTTGTATACATTTGAAGCGATATGAGGTTGTGAAGAGGAGTCAGATTCGAAAGTTTTTCAAGACGATTCGTCCCCATGATTTAACTGTGCTCGATAAACACATGGATGACACATAAACATACGATGTTTTATCATCAAGATAGAAAAGTACCCAATCTGCGTCGAAGTATGACGAGTCTTGGGTACTTTTCTTCATGCTATTTACTCTCCGACAGCTTGTTTCGTTCCTGTAGGACCGCGAGCTCAATCTGTGCCTGTAACCGGTTCTCGAACGCCTCTTTTTCGAGGTGGAGGAGCTGGAATTCCAAATAAATTTTCTATCATGAAATTAATAATGCTTTTTGCAATCTTTACGGTCTCATACTCTATACAGATTTCTTTTGAAAATTGAAAGACTTTTATTTCCTCATTTATTTTGAAAATGAGTGCTAATTATTTTTCAACCTCTGCTAAGCATATATTATGGAATCAAACGTCATTGTCCAGTATATAATCTATAAAAGTATTGTTTAAACGATTTAAATTGCGACTGTTAATTGAACGTATTTTGTAAACTTTAAAACCCTTTTACTGCATCCAAAAGTTCTTGAATTTCATTCATGTACTGATTAAATTCTTCATGCTTGTTATCTTCATAAAAGTCCTTCATATCTATGCTCCCCAATAAAGCTATGACAGCATCTAACTTCAAATCATGGTTCCAAAAAGGCATATTACTTTCACCTTCAACTGCCACCTTTAAAGTCACACCATCCTCACCAAAAGATTCTAAAGTTAAATTTGTTTTCTCAGCCATATTTATTTCTCCCGTCTTTTTCTTAAATACTTTTTTATTAGTCACTCTCAGCTTGCTTGTTTCGTTCTCGAAGAACTGCGAGCTCGATCTGTTCCTGTAACCGGTTCTCGAACGTCTCTTTTTCACGACGGAGGAGCTGCACTTCTAGGTGAAGTTTTTGATTCTCCTCTTCGAGTTGGTCGCTTCGTCTCGTCCGTGCCTTTAACTCGTCAAGCGAGTCCATCAGGCTCTGGTTTTGACGGTTGAGCTGGCTGCGCTCTTGCTCGAGCGTCTTCAGTTCACCCTCTAGATGAAAAACTGTTCTCTTCTGATCTTTTAACTCTTCTTTAAATGAGACTCGCTCTGTTTCTAACGTTTCTTCAGCGATTTTTTTCTCCGCGATCAGTTGGCTGATTTGATTTTTTAATTGAGTGAGTTCACTTTCATGTGACGCTACTTTTTGTTCATATTCTTCCTGGAGTTGTTCAGCTTCTAGAATCACACTTTGTTCAAGGTCTTGAACGGTATTTTTATAGCGAGCGTTTACTCGCTCATGTTCTTTTTGCTGAGATTCAAGTCTTGTGGCTCGTTCATGAAAGAGGGCGAGGACTTGATTCAATGACGCTTCAAGCGCAGCGTTCTCTTCCACGATCAAAGGATCAGGTGCTTGTTGGTCGGCCAATGTAATCAATTGTTCGAACAGTTGATTTGTCGACAGCTGTCGTTGTTCGGCTAGGCGTTGGATGTGTTCCTTGACCTCTTGAGAGACACGGAACGATGTCACTTTGATTTCGTTTGATTGCATCAATATCACCACTTTACTTTAATTATGTATACAAGTACTCATTCCTGACACGGTACGTTCCTTATCATTTTCTCGTACTTTAATCTCGAATACAACTTGTGGTTGATTCAAGCTTTCACACGGTGTATACATTTCGACGTCGAAATGTGGATATGTAACAAACCATGGTCATCTTTATAAATGATTTGGAACAACAACTAAATGCTTGTGTCACTATTGCTGAATATCAGCATCCTTTCTCAGTTACGGCAAAAAGACCTTTTAGCTTGTAGCAAAAAAATTGAGTGGAAGTTTGATTCACTGATAAATACTGTGCATTTTAGGATAGATTTGATTTAATCATGAAACGATGAGATGCACTAGGAATTTTTGAATTGCTAAACAGGCGCCCCATCCAACAATGCCTAATGTGATGGCCAATGAAATATGCAAAGAATGATGGAGAGCGAGATAAATGATTGATAACATCACAATCGTAGCAGGGAGCCCCACCAGCACACCAAATGTGAAACGGTTAACGTCTGCAGTGTTTTGTCCCTGGAGTGTCAACCACACGATACTGAGCAGACTGATCAAGGGAAGTGCTGCGATGATTCCTCCTTGTGTCGGGTATCGTCTTCCTAACTCGGTGACGAACGTGATTAGAAGAGCCGAGCTGATGATTTTGATCAAGATATACATCTATCTGGACCTCTCGCTCAGTAGTTTGAGTGCGCTGATGACGTGCTCTTGTTCTTCCTGCGTCATCTGTCCAATAACCTCTTTCAACTTCGCTTTGTCCAGCTCAGTATGATTTCTTAGTAAAGAAAGTCCATCGTCTGTGAGAGTAAGATATACCTTGCGCTGGTCCTCGACGGATCGTTCTTTCACGAGCCATCCGTTGTCCACCAGCTTCTTCACATGGTCTGAAGCCGTGTTATGAGAGATGGACAGGTGTGTAGCAACGTCTCGAATCATCACGTACTCTCTTTTGTGAATGATTTGCAGGATTCGAACATGTTGGTGAGAAAGATTTATTTTTTGAACAGGATGGAGATTGAAATAGATATCAGAAAAATAATCGTTTACTTGTTGAAACATAGACTTCACCTCTTTTATGCTGTTAAAAACGATTATATCGTAAATTACGATATAAACAAATAACAATCTATTTGCCGCATAGATTTCGTTCTTAACTAACTTACTCACTGAGGTTTTACAGTCCTTTCATCAAAGGGGTGAAGAAAAAGGACAGCTATGTTTTCTCATGTGAAGCAAACGCATGACAGGTAGCAAACCGTTAAAGATATTCTTTTATCCACCCGGAGTCCGTTAAAAAATCACTTCTCGTGAGATTCTCATTTCTAATGATTTCCCGATAAGATGTGATGGTTCCATCGTGTGACACGATATAAATGCGTTCGACAGATTGATGTATACACCATTCAAGAAAACCTTGTGCCAAAACATGGAACTCTCGTATAGGCGTGGTATTGATTCCGGACTCCCAAAGATCTTCCGAGAATCCCTCTGTAATGGAGAAAGTAGGGAAACAATCCATGATTGCTTCCCTACTTAAAAGTTGATCACAAGGAAGGGTGCTCGAACCCGGTTTTTGAGGAAACATCCTCGGTGAAATCAAGGGGTTAACAACTTTATGGCAGTTCACGTGTTCGCTCCAAATCGATGTTGTCTGAAGAGCTCGTTTACTGGGACTGACGACAATGATGTCATTTTCCGTTAAAGGAAATTGTTGCTGTAGCGACATGGCTTGAGCTATCCCTGTTTCAGTCAAAGAGGGGTTTTGAAGCTTCAGACTTGTCGGCAGATGGAGTGTGTGTTCACCTTGGCCGTGCCGAATAAAGATTAATTCCATCCGTTCTCGCTCCCACCATTTCTTATTTCGTAAAAGAGTTTAGCGGATCTGTGACATTTATTTTGCTTTTAAGTTAGAAATATTCGATATGTTCCTGCAAAGCACGATTTTGTCATCCATGATCAAAAGATTTGGGACAAAATGTATATCGCCATGAACCAGATGATGAGTGCAGACACTTGATTGATCCGTTTAAACAATACCCCGTTGTGATCGAACTCACCCAGTTTTCTCCCGACGATTGCGAGCGCCATGAACCAGATCCAAGAGACGGCGATGACAGCCGCAGCAAACATCCATTTCTCCTGATCCACGTACAATAGTGAACTCGTCCCAATCACGCCGATCGTATCCAAGATGGCATGAGGATTCAACAGCGAGACCGAGGCCGCAAATGCGATCTGCCGTCTGATGCTGAGTGGACTCCGTTGGTGAGTCGAGCCAGTCTCTGGAGCTGCCTTCCACATCACCCACCCCATATACGACAAAAAGAAGAAACCGACGAGGAACAGGCTCGTCTTCAACCATTCGAAACTAAAAATCACCACAGAGACACCAGTGATGGCCAGGCAAATCAAAAGTGTGTCGCAGATTGCTGCTGTCACGACCGCCGGGAGCGCGTGCGAAAGTTTCCGCTGATTGGCACCCTGGTTGAAGATAAATATGTTTTGGACACCTAAAGGTAGAATCAGACCGAAGCCCAACAAGATACCGTGAAATAAAGGTTGCATCATTTTTCCTCCTAACGTTTACCACTGTATGATAGTAGAGGACAATAGAACTGTCTCCGACCAATTGGATGGTGGTGATACCAACCAATTTGACGACGTGATCAATCAAGAGGGGTGAACAGATGCCTGAACATACATGGCGGCCTAAGAAGTCTTCGAATGTGCCGTTACATTACCAAATCCAAGAATACATCAGACGGAAAATAAGCGTCGGCGAGTGGCCGACGGGTTTCAAACTCCCTTCGCAGCGGACGCTGGCTCAACAATTTGAAGTGAACCGGAGTACGGTCGTCACGGCAATCGAAGAGTTGATGGCTGACGGATTGCTCGAGACGAGAATCGGCAGCGGCACACGCGTGGCCAATCACACATGGAACGTCTTGGCATCGAATCCGCCTGACTGGGAGGGATATGTGAAGTCGGGGGTCCATGCCCCTAATTTGGCGATGATTCAAGAAATCAATCGAGCGGAGGTAGAGCCGACAATCATCCGACTCGGTACAGGTGAACTGTCCCCTGATCTATTGCCTGCGGAGAGTATGAAATCGATGATGGCGATGGAAGAGACGAGCCATTTAGAACTCGGATACGTTGAACCGAAAGGGAGCCTGACGTTACGCGAAGCAATCCGGGACCATTTGAAAGGCAAACAGATTGAGGTGTCCCCTGACTCGATTTTGATTGTCTCGGGCGCCGTACAGGCCCTCCAGTTGATTGCGGTCGGGCTATTGAAGAGGGGTTCCACCGTTCTATATGAGGTCCCGTCCTATCTCAATTCAATCCATGTGTTTCAATCGGCGGGTATGAACTTGCTCGGTGTCCCTCTCGATGGGGAAGGGATGCAGACGGAATCAATCGGACGCTTGAAGCGTCAAAAAGATGCAGCGTTGCTTTATAGCATCCCTTCGTTCCACAATCCGACAGGAACGCTGATGTCGGAAAGAAGACGGATGGAATTGATGACAGTGAGCGAGGAAGCGTCCTTGCCGATTATCGAGGACGACGTGTATGGCGAGCTGTGGTTCGACGAGGAACCACCTGCGCCACTGAAGGCCAATGACACGCAAGGGAATGTGATTTATATCGGGAGCGTCTCGAAATCACTGAGTCCAGGACTACGAATCGGGTGGGTCGTCGGTCCGGAGCCGGTCATCAATCGACTGGCTGACATCAAGATGCAGACCGATTATGGATCGAGTTCGATCTCGCAACATCTCGTAGAGAAGTGGATCAGAAGTGGGATGTACCAGACGTTCATCGAGCAGACTCGAATCCGACTGAAAGAGCGGAGAGATTTCGTGGTGGAGCTATTGAATAAGTATTTCGCCCACATCGCCACGTGGAATATTCCGAGCGGCGGATTTCATATCTGGCTCGAGCTGAAGGGAGATGTCTCGATCACCAAGCTGTTTCACTTGGCCCTGAAGGAAGGGATTTTATTGAACCCTGGTATGGTGTACGACAAATTGGACCAAAACCATTTGCGAATCTCTTATTCCTACGCCTCGAAAGAAGAGTTGGAGAGAGGATTGCGTCGAGTCGCCGAGCTCGTCAACGTGTGCACGAATGAATCAAAGT
Source organism: Exiguobacterium sp. s142 (assembly GCF_018618455.1). NCBI lineage: Bacteria > Bacillati > Bacillota > Bacilli > Caryophanales > Exiguobacterium > Exiguobacterium sp. s142. The sequence goes on from NZ_JACSMB010000026.1 coordinate 20,257, forward strand.
GATAAGCCATAGTCGATTTCTATCAATACTCTCAGGGCGCTCTCGTTTGGTGCCATGATTCAAGTGAGCAGTGTGTGACTATCATTTGCATGATGTCAAACTGTTCTGTTTAATTGAATGAGAAGATAGAAAATAAGTGAAGTCCCAAAAATATGATCAATTATTTAACGTTTTTATGTTTACGGAATGTTGTTTTGACCATACCCATTGAAAAAATCTGTTTATAACTAGCTAGTCTAATTCTTTACTTGAGAAACTTAAATTTCGTCTTGTGTAGAAATTTAAGTTTCTCAATCTTAGTCGTAAATTATACTCTCATTTTATATACTTACTGCTCAAATTACTTTATAAATTTATTAATTAAGGGATGCGTTTAGAAAGCTAACTGCTTCATCCCAGTTATTAAATCTTAACCTTATGCTAGGGTTATCCCCGCTTTCTGTTATTAACTTTTTAGAAAGTTCTATATATGAAACTTCGATATTCTCCATTTTTTCAACTTTAAATTTTTTTGAAATTTCCAGTTGAACCGATCTATTTATAGAGGGTTCTTCTATTTCTGCATACGCCCATACACTATATCCATTTTTTTCTGCAGCTAAAAATTCAAATTGATATTTGACTTTATCTTCATCATTTATGACTTCAACATTTTTTACTACCGTTTGATATGGTTTGGACAAATCTAGAATTATTTGAATCGAAATCAAAAGGTGCCCATAGATCACAACAATTATAAAATAAAATAAAAACTTTGTGTACAGTCTTTCAGTTTTTAAAGTTACACGTGAACCTTGTTTCATAAATGCAATCCATTTAAATAATGCAAAAATAAGTAACGCGATGAAAGTTACGAAAATAGATTTTTCCATGAAATTCAGTATGGTTTGTGAATCGTCAAGAGAAAATGATAACCAGCCAAATCCAATAAGTGTTGTGATAAAAGTAATAATAAATCCCTTTGAATAAGGCTTTTCATTTTTTGCTTTGAATCTATCTGAAATATACAAATTATTTTTACTGAAATACAAAAAAGATCGTCTTTCTTTACTCATTAATATAATCAGAATTAGAAATATAATTAATGGGAGGAATTCTAGCATTAAACTTTCCAATTGGGTAACAAGGTTGTAAAAAGGATAGTCTATAAATTGACTAGGTATATTAAGTAATTGGTATTCAATTTCAGTTTTTTTTGCTACGACGGTTTGTCAAATTAAGCGCAACACTTCGTCCGTGAAGGCCTCGTGTGCGGTCTTCCAGCCCAGGCATTTGCGTGGGCGGCCGTTGA
>NZ_JACSMB010000027.1:0-20776 GCF_018618455.1 Exiguobacterium sp. s142
TTCACCTCGTGAACAAGTATGCGAGAAGGAGACGAAATTGTACATTGTTATCCCAACGTTTTAGGACATCTTAAAACTATCATTTATAGCGAGGCCGAGGCGCGGCTGAGACGAGCGCAGCGCGCGCTCTCCCGCAAGAAGCCCGGCAGCCGGAACCGCGAGAAGGCCCGGCTCGTCCTCGCGAAGAAACACGAGCAGGTCAAGAACCGACGGCACGACTTCCTCCACAAGCTGTCTAGACGCATCGTCGACGAGAACCAAGTCGTCGTGGTCGAGACGCTGAAGCCGAGGGAGATGATGCAGGACCGCCGCCTGGCGAAGTCGATCGGGGACGCCGGGTGGGGCGAGTTCGTCCGCCAGCTCGCCTATAAATGCAGGTTCCACGGCCGGACGCTCGTTCAAGCCGATCCGTGGTTCGCCTCGACCCAGGTCTGTTCGGCCTGCGGCGAGAACGGCGGCAAGAAGGACCTGCATGTCCGCGAGTGGACATGCGCCGCATGCGGCGCGCACCACGACCGCGACGTTAACGCGAGCCTCAACCTGTTGGGTCTCGCCGACTGAAACACCCCAGGGCAGGGACTGCCCGACGAGCTTGGTCCACAACCGTGGCTGGTCAAAGCATGGTCTTCCCAAGAAGCTCCCACTTCAAGTTGCGAAGCAAATAAGTGGTGAGTAGTTCACTACACATATGGTAAAATTTACATATCAAATTCGAGATGGGAGTCTACTTTATGCAACGTGCTCTTCGAAAATCCGCGACCGACCGTTCTCTCGCCGGTGTCTGCGGCGGCATCGCCGAGTACTTCGGCATGTCCTCGCTCGGCGTCCGGTTACTCTTTCTTATCATGCCCGGAAACATCCTCGTCTACATCATCCTCGCCAACTCGATGCAGGACGCGCCACGTTACCTATAAAAAAAAGATTCGAAAGCGGCTGCTTTCGAATCTTTTGCGTTATGCGTTGACTTTGTCTTTCATCGCCGCGAGCGCTCCACTGTTGATGAAGTGCCACGGCTTGTTGTAGTGCGGCTGGAAGAAGAAGTCGACGTAGGCGAGCTCTTCGACCGTCATCTCGTTTTGGATCGCGAGCGACAACGTGTTGACCGCTTGCGTCATATCCGCTTTCGAGAGCACTTGTCCCCCGACGACACGATGTGTGCCGACTTCATAGACGAGTTTGAACTGGACCGGCTCCGACGTCGGCATGAACTCAGGACGGTACGCGTCCTCGATCACGACGCTCTCGACGTCGAGGCCGAACAATCCGGCCGCTTCTTCCGTGAGGCCTGACGAGGCGATGTTCCAGTCATAGAGACGGAGTCCCGACGTCCCTTGTGTCCCTTGGTAACGGACACGTGGTGTGACGAGGTTCTCGGCGACGAGCGTACCCATGCGGACGGCGTTCGTCGCGAGCGGGATGTAAGCATGTGTGCGCGCCGGGTTGTAGTAGACGGCACAGCTGTCACCGGCTGCGAAGACGTCCGGGTTGCTCGTGCGCATATATTCGTCGACGATGATGGCGCCGTTGCCGAGCATGTCGACTTGTCCTGCGAGCAGTCCCGTGTTCGGGCGGAAACCGACACATAGAATGACGAGGTCGGCTTCGAACTCACCTTTGTCGGTGACGACGTGCGTGACGTTTCCGTCTGTGCCGCGGAACGCTTCGACCGTTTGGCTGAGCTCAAGGTCGATACCGCGTGACGTCATGTCGGCTTCAAGTTGGTCCGTGAACGACTTGTCGAGGTACTTGTTCAAGATGCGGTCAGCACTGTCGATGAACGTGACGTGCTTGCCGTACACTTCGAACGCCTCGACGAGCTCGACGCCGATATAGCCGGCACCGATGACGGCGATATTTGTCGCACCCTTAGCCCGCTCGATGATGCGCTGAGCGTGACCATAGTTTTTGCAAAGTTCGATCCCAGTCATCTCGATGCCAGGTAGCGTCGGGACGATCGGCCAAGATCCTGTCGTCACGATCAAACGGTCGAACGTGTCATATACGTCTGCACCCGTCTCGAGGTTTTTGGCGTGGACCGTCTTCGCTTCCGCATCGATGTTCAACACGTCATGCTTCATGCGCATCGTCGCGCCGAGTTCTTCGAGCTCGGTCGGTGATGAGTAGAACAATTCTTCAGCGCGTTTGACGACGCCGCCGACGTGGAGGGCGATCCCACACGAGAGGAAGCTGACGTTGTCGTTCCGCTCATACACGGTGATGTCGAGATTGTCGTGCTTGGAGAGTAAGCCTTTGACTGCTGCTGTTCCTGCGTGTGTACATCCGATGACTGCGATTTTCATATGGTAGTCTCTCCTTTGAGTTGTAGGCAAGTTAGTGTTTGTGACAAATATCACATTCGCTTTCTGAACTTAGTGTACTATTTCACAAGAAGGTTTGACAATCCCTTTGCTCAGTTTTTCACGTAATTATGTCTAAAGTTTGAACGACGGTTATGACGACAAAAAAACCGCTCCGCGACCGGAACGGTTTTGATCATGAATTGGACGTGCGTCTCGCTTTCACCCAGTGATAGATGACGACACCGATATAGGTGACGAGCCCGATCACGTACAAACTGAAACCGATCAAACTCCAGCCCATCCCGTCCCAGCCCCGGACGAAGACGAGCCCGACCATGAACAGGACATAGCCCATCACCACGAGCGTCAACGGAAAGACGAGTCTCCGCCTGTATAGTAACTTCAAAAAAGATAGCACGACGAGTAAGAGCACCGTCGTCAACATCCCTGTGACGATGAGCGCGTCCCCGTAATATTCCCAAGCCATCGCTTCTCCCCCTGACTTGTGTTTGATTGGTTTCATCGTATCACTTTCTTGTCACATTCCCCATCTCAGAAAAAAGCCATCCGCTTCAGCGAATGGCTCCTCTATTACCGTACATAAATTGTTTTCGTCACACTCCGACCTTGCGGCGTCACGAGACGGAGCGTCAATTTCGTCCCTTTCTTTTGTGAGGCGAAACTGAGCGTCGTCGACGTAGCCGTCACCGTCTTCTTGGTGAGGACGGTCGAGCCACGTGTGAGCGTCAACGTGCCGTATGCGACGTTCGAAGTCGCCTTGAGTGTCTTCGACGCACTCGACGGAATCGTTGTCATGAGTGTAGGCGTCGGACCAACAGTCACTTTCGACGTCTGCACATGGCGGAACAGTCCTCCTTGACTCGTCAAGGACAGCGTCCCGTTAATCGGCTGACGGGTGAAGCGGAGCGTCACTCGCCCGGTACTGCTTGCCTTCGCCGTAGCAAGTACTTTCGAACCGTTCTTCAACGTGACGGTACTGTTCGGAATCACGTATCCGACCCAAAGCGACTTCTCATCGTTGATTGAGAGCGTCGACAGCGATGTCTTCGGCAAATTGACCGAGACGTCACGCGACTTCGATCCGACCGCCGCTCGGACACGAATCACATCTCCCGGTTTGGCCGGGACCGTGTATCGCGTCGTCGACAGACGTTTCGCCGTGACGAGCTTATCATTCACGTAAAATCGAACAGTCGCCGTACTCGTCTTCTTGATCGTGAGCGTCGCCTCTGTCTTCGTCATCAGCGTGTCCGTCACACTGAGCGTCGGTGTGAACGCTTGGACCTTTTTCGTTAGTTGGTACGTCGCATCGCCGCTCGAGCGTGTGACGAGAATGACCTCCCCTTCTTTCAGTGGGGTGTCGAACGTGTACGGCATCGCGCGTGTTGTCGCCACATGCGTACCATTTCGATAAATGCGATAGGCCTGATCGGTACTCGATGTGACATTGATGGATTTGTCATACATCAACGGTGTCCGAGTCCACGAAAACACAGGCGGTTCCACTCTTGTCTCAACGGTTGTGAGCCGGAACGCTGAAGCGGGTGCCTCTTTTAATTTGTAGTAGACTTTTGTTCCGATGTCTACAGGCATCGTATTGAACTCTTTAATCGAAACGAGCCCGTCCTCATCTGCCTGCTCATTCAAAACTTCGTAGTATTTCCCACTGCGAATCAACACATCCACCGAGGCGTTCGGCGTCGTTTTCAACGTGACACCTGAAGTGACCGTTTTCGTCAGAACCGAGATGCCGTTCGGTGACGTGTCCTCACTCTCCTTGACCGTCTGAAGTTCGATTGGTTCGGCGTACACGCCCGACTTACTACCGATTTTCACAGTCACGCGAGATCCCGGTGTGAACCAACGCGCAGGTTGCCACGTATAGCGCCCTGATTCATCCGATTGGACCGTCGTCGATTGATAGTTCAACAATGAATCCGATGAATTCGATTGATACAAGTTTTTCGTCACGCTGACAAACACCGGCGTGTTCGGTGCCGTCTTCCCACTGATCGGACCTAATACGCCCGACGGTGGATCGAGTGTGAGGGGTACGTAATTCGACGCCCATAAATCTAAGCGTCGGTCCAAATCATTCCACTCGAAAATCATGTCATAAGAACCATTCGTCTGCAGCGTCAGTTTGTCTTGCTCCCAGACGAATGGATCGTCTTGGTAGGCTAAACGGGCCTTCAACTCGGTACCCGAGACAGGTAAAACCGTCCCATCAACAAGTGTCACGGTTCCGTTCACTTCATAGGGACGACCTACTTCATAACGTGCCGTCGTTTTCGGCACGTTGACAAGCAGTTTCCATGGTGCTTTCCATAACGACTCCGGCGTATAACCTACCGTGCGGTTTTCAGAAAAGACATACCACGGTCCGTGCTGTCGGACGTCCGCGTCATCGATCGGCGCTTCTCGCCATTCATTCGTCGCCACGTTATAACTGACATAAAACGTCGTGTACATCTTTCGAATCGTGAAGTAGTAGACGCCGTCTTTCCAACTTAGATTCCTTACGTCTGGCGCATCTTTCTCAATCCATCGTTTCGTCGCTATATCGAATATATTGAGATGTTCCCAGTCACCGGATTTTGTGACGACCCACTGGTTCGCTCCCTTGATCAACGACGCTCCCCTCACCTGGCCCGTATATGAACCAAGCGTCTCGAGCACTTCACCCGTCACTGTCCGTTTCGTGATTTGGCCATCCACGAATGCGAGGACATTTCCGTCGTCGAGCAGTCCGTATGCTTCATACATACTCTCTTTAGTGATCGACCCGAGGATGTCCCCTGCCATCGACGTGGTGACATATTTTTTGTCGTCGGTCCATAAAACTGTTTCCGCCGACTGATTGATCGCAACGACTGCATCCAGACCGCTTCCCGGCTCAATCGGAAAGCTTGAACCTGAATCGGTATGGATATCCCATACCATCCATTGTTGCCACCCTTCCAAAATAAATCGACCGTCCCCGACTGCGTGAATGTTGTGCAAGACGGACACTCGAATCGGTAATGTATAGACTTCACCGGTCTTCACATGGACGAGCGTCTCAGGATCTCCTGAGCGCCACACATATTCACTATTTCCTACCACTTCTCCTGCCGGAATGACTTCAGGCTTGGCATAACCCTCTGCCCGAACGTCTAATCCGGGCGCTGCCACCATGACGAGCACAACGAGTATGCTCCATAACCATTTGTTCATCGTTCTCCTCATTTCTGTTTATGAATACATAACTTTCAAAAATAATCCATTTTTAATTCAACCTTCCTAATTTTAAGTTGTTTTTTCAAAATTTAATAGCCCTAAAATTAAAAAAAACACCACGTCTCATGACGTAGTGTTCACTTCTCATTCATTTGCTTCATCAAATCCATCTGTTCTTTCACCATCGCCTCTTTCTCACGTCGGAGCACACCGCGGTACGTCACGCGCGAGATCGATAAGCTGATCTCATATAGGAAGAAGAGCGGCAGCGACACCATGAGGTGCGACGTCAAATCCGGCGGCGTGATGAATGCCGCGATGACGAACAAGGCGAAGTAGGCGTACTTCCGAATTTTTGAGAGGAAGTACGGCGTCACGACACCGATGCGCGTCAAGAACATCGTCACGACCGGCAGTTGGAACAACAGTCCAAACGGGATCGTCAGCTGCAACAGGAACGTGAAATAGTTCGTCGCCCCGATGATCTGTGTCAGACCGAGGTCTTGCCCGAGGTCCGTCGAGATATCGAGGACGAGCGGGAACAACCAATAGTAGGCGAATGCGAGACCGATGAGGAACAAGATAAAGATGACCGGGATATAGGCGAGCGTCCATTTTCGTTCATTCGGATGCAGACCAGGTGCGACGAACGCCCACAGTTGATACAGTAGAAATGGACCCGATGCGACGAGCCCGATGACGAGCGCCAAGTTCAAGTAAATCATGAGCGGGTCCGCGACCCCAAAGGCGTTCAGCTCGAGCCCTCGTTCGACGAGGTCCGCCTGCAGATAGGCGAGCACGTATTTGACACTCGGCAAAGCGATCAGAAAGAAGGCAAAGACGACAAATGCCGACAGCATCAGTCGTCTCCGCAGCTCTGTCAAGTGATCGGACAGTGCCCGTTCTTGATCAGGTTGATGGCTCATGGCTTACTGCTCTTTCTTCTCAATTTCTTTCTTGTCGGTCTCATCGTGCTCTTTCATCATACCGTTCGTGGCATTTTTGAACTCACGGAGCGTCTGCCCCGCTGCCCGGCCGAACTCTGGCAATTTCTTCGGCCCGAAGAGGATGAGCGCGATGATGGCGATGACGAAAATACTGACGCCACCTGGGATACCGACGACGAGTGATGATTGTAGAAATTCCATTATTGATGGACCCCCTCAGCGGATGGATAGTGTTGCATAAAGTAAATGAGCGACTGGAGTTCGATCGACAAGTCGATATGATGGACGCGGACCGTGTCCGGTACAGTCAATCGCGCCGGCGTGAAGTTCAAGATCCCTCGAACGCCATAGCGGACCAAATCATCGGCGACCGGTTGCGCGTAGGCAGACGGGACCGTGAGGATGGCGACATCGATCTTGTTTTGCTTCATAATCTGTTCCATCTCATCGACGTGATGAATCGGGACACCTGACATCGTCGTGCCGACTTTTGTCTCGTCTGCGTCGAACCCGACGACGATATGTGTGTTATTGTTTTTAAGGAAGTTATAGTTGACGAACGCTGTCCCGAGATGACCGACCCCGACCAAGGCGACGTTCGTGATCTCGTCTTGATTCAGCGTCTTACGGAAAAATTCTAACAGATACTGTACGTTATAGCCATATCCCTTTTTACCGAGCGCACCGAAGTATGAGAAGTCACGGCGAATCGTTGCCGAATCGACCTTGACTGCCTCGCTCAGTTCAGCAGAAGAGACACGCTGTTTCCCTGACGAATGTAGGCTTTGGATAAACCGATAGTATAGTGGCAACCGTTTGGCTGTCGCTTGCGGAATCTTTGGTTCGTTTTGACTCAACGGAAAGAGCCTCCTTTTTACGACGCGTTTCAAACGAATCTGATTTCATACACCTTGATTGTAAACGAATTCACATAAGCACTCAATGAATATACCTGAAAAGGGGAAGAAATAAAGTATACTAAACAGAGAGAAAGGGGTTTTTTCACTTGATCCTACTGCAAGTCAACAACTTATCCAAATCGTTCGGCGTCGAGCCGATTTTAGAGAATGTCAAACTAGAAATCCAAGAAGGCGAACGCGTCGCCCTCGTCGGCCGCAACGGCGCCGGCAAGTCGACGCTGTTAAAAGTCATCGCCGGCGAGTACAACTATGACTCGGGCGACATCATGAAGCCAAAAGACGTGACGATCGGCTATCTCGCCCAAGACTCAGGATTAGAATCGAACGAGACGATGTGGAACGAGATGCTCACCGTCTTCACCGACTTGATCGAACAAGAGAAGACGCTCCGCCAGATGGAGCAAGACATGGGCTCGGAGCGGATCTTGAACGACCCGGCCGCCTACGAGCGTCTGCTTGCGGCGTATGACGAGGAGCAACACACGTTCAAAGACCGCGGCGGCTATCAGTATGAAGCGACGATCCGCTCGATCTTGCACGGGATGCGGTTTTATCCGGACGACTTCGAACGTCGGATCGATACGCTCTCAGGCGGACAGCGGACACGTCTTGCCTTAGCGAAGATGCTCCTGCAAAGCCCGGACCTGCTCATCTTGGATGAGCCGACGAACCATTTGGACATCGAGACGCTCAGCTGGCTCGAGAAATATTTGAGCGGCTATAAAGGTGCCGTCCTCATCGTCTCCCACGACCGTTACTTCCTCGACCGCGTCGTCTCGGTCGTCTACGAGCTGTCACGCAACCGCAGCCGCCGCTTCGTCGGGAACTATACGAAATTCCTCGAGCAGAAGGCCGCGCTTTACGAACAAGAGAAGAAGCAGTTCGAGTCGCAACAAGAAGAAATCGCCAAGATGCAAGACTTCATCCAACGGAACATCGCCCGGGCGACGACGACGAAACGCGCCCAAAGCGTCCGCAAGCGGCTCGAGAAGATCGACCGCATGGACGTGCCTGACGGTGACGAACGAAGCGCGGTGTTGTCGTTCTCGATCAAACGTCAAAGCGGGAACGATGTGTTGAGCGGCAGCGACCTCGCCATCGGCTACGAAGAACCGATCGCACAGAACTTGCGTTTCCAACTGCAACGCGGCGAGTCGGTCGCCCTCGTCGGCCCGAACGGGGTCGGCAAATCGACGCTCCTCAAAGTGTTGACGAAACAACAACCGGCACTGACCGGTGACATCCGCTACGGTACCGGCGTCGAGATCGGCTACTACGACCAGGAACAACAGAACTTGTCGGACGCGAACCGCGTCATCGATGAGATTTGGAACGACTGGCCGCTCATGCGCGAGCAAGAAGTCCGCAGTCTGCTCGGCCAGTTCTTGTTCAGCGGGGACGACGTTATGAAACGCGTCCAAGAACTATCCGGCGGCGAACGAGCCCGGCTGACGCTCGCCAAGCTCAAGCTCGAGCAACCGAACTTGCTCGTCTTGGATGAGCCGACGAACCACTTGGACCTCGACTCGAAGATGATCCTCGAGAACGCGCTCGTCGACTACCCCGGGACGATCCTGTTCGTCTCCCACGACCGTTACTTCATCGACCGGCTCGCCACGCGTGTCTTAGAGATCACGCCGAACGGCATCGATGAGTACCTCGGCGACTACTCGTATTACGTCGAGAAGAAAGAAGAACTCGAGGACCTTGCCCGGCTCGCCCGCGAGGAGACGAAACAAGTCGTCGTCAAGAAGCAGCGCGCCGACAAGGAACAGCAGCGCGAAGAACGCCGGTTGAAACAGCGGGTCGAAGAGATCGAGCTGACAATCGAGCGCCACGAAGCTCGGCTTGAAGAAATAGAGCAGCTGTTATGCGAACCGGACGTGTTCAACGACTTCGCCCGCGCCCAAGAGCTGTCGACCGAGTCCGACGCGACGAAAGAGTCGATCACGGAACTGTTCACAGAATGGGAGGAACTCCATTCATGATGCGTTCCCGTGCCATGCGGATCGATTGGATGCATGCGTTCCTGACCGGGTTCGTCTACATCGTGCCGAGTGGGACCGAGTATATCTCGGAACTCATCCGCGGCGAGGCGACGAACGTCCCGATCATTTTATTTTACTTCCTGCCGATTGTCGTCGGGTTTATCATCCAAACATGGTCCGGTATCATCATCAGCCTGCTCAGCGGTCTCCTCATGAGCACCCTCTTCATCCGGCTCGTCATTTGGCCAGTTGATGTCACGGTGCATAGCTTTTATGCGCCCGGCTCGGTCTGGGGCCACTTTTATCAAGAGACGCTGTTTATGTGGGTGCTCGCCTTCTTCGTCTATGTAGTCAGCCGGATCAACACGTGGCATCGCGAGACGCATCGTATCCCTAACCGTTAACATCACCTAATTCATTAGGTGATGTTTTTTGCTATAAATTTATTTATCGATCGCTCATTTTTTATTAATTTGTTTTTCGTTCTGATGCACGTTATTCTAATCACGTGCAAAACAACAAGTTGATTTTAAAGGAGGAACTCTCAATGAGTAAACACGTATTAATGGTCGTAACGAACGCGAATGAAATGAAGGAAGGTCATGCGACCGGTCTTTGGTTATCTGAATTCGGGGAAGCGTATGTCGAATTTAAAGAAGCTGGGTATACAGTCACAGTCGCGAGCCCGAACGGTGGCGAAGCACCAATTGATGCCCGTAGCTTAGAAGGCGAGGTACCGGAAGCAATCCAAGCGACGGCACCGCTTCTCAAAGACACGATCGACTTGAAAACAATCACAGACCTCAGCTCGTTCGATGCCATCTTCTTGCCAGGTGGACATGGGACGATGTTCGATCTTCCACATAGCGATGCTTTGAACCATGCGCTCCGCACGTTGTTTGAAGCGAACAAAACGGTCGCAGCGGTTTGCCACGGTCCAGCCGGTCTCGTCAGCGCGACATTGTCAGACGGTACACCGCTCGTCAACGGGAAAACGATCGCGACGTTCACGGACGAAGAAGAACGTGCGACTGGACTCGATGTCTACATGCCGTTCATGCTCGAAACACGTCTTCGTGAGCTCGGTGCCAACATCGTACTCGCTGACAACTTCACAGAGAACGTTCAAGTCGACGGTAACCTCGTCACTGGACAAAACCCACAGTCGACGGTCGCCGTGGCGAAAGCCGTCATTGACACATTAAACTAATCGATTCTTTCTCGTTGCCAATCGATGAAAGATGATGACCCGCCTGTTCGAACAGGCGGGTTTTATGCCTGAGGAGGAATCAAGATGATCACCATTTTAGCTCAGATTCAAGCAAAACCTGGTCTCGGTTCAGCACTTGAGACACATTTACGTCAAGTCGTCGCCCCATCGCGCACCGAGGCAGGTTGCGTCTTGTATACGTTACATCGTGTCGAAGGAAACGCTGATGCATTCGTCTTTTATGAAAAGTGGACAGACAAGACGGCACTCGATTCCCATATTGCATCACCCCACTATCAAACATATCGTGAACAAGCAGCATCACTTCTTGCCAGTCGCGATGTTCAATACTTAGAAGAAATCAAGGAGGTTGAATGACCAATGGAACGTTTTCAATATCACAATCCGACCAAACTATTATTCGGGAAAGGACAACTCGAGTCCCTCCGTACCGAAATTCCACAATACGGGGACCGCGTGCTTCTCTTATATGGTGGAGGCAGTATTAAGGCAAACGGCCTTTATGATGAAGTGACCGCGCTCTTGTCAGATATGGGAGCGAAAGTCGTCGAACTTTCGGGTGTCGAACCAAATCCGCGTCTGACGACGGTTCAAAAAGGAATCCGTTTAGTCCATGAACATGAAGTCGATTTAATTCTAGCTGTCGGCGGAGGCAGCGTCATCGACTGTGCGAAAGGAATCGCAGCCGGGGCAAAATATGACGGGAATCCGTGGGACATCGTGACACGACAAGTTCCAGTCAAAGATGCATTACCAATCGGGACGGTACTGACACTTGCGGCAACTGGATCGGAAATGAACGGTGGTGCGGTCATCACGAACTGGGAGGCCCAGGATAAACGCTCTTTCGGTTCGCCACTCACTTATCCGAAATTCAGCGTGCTCGACCCGACATACACGTTAAGTGTTCCCGCGAACCAAACCGTCTATGGAATCGTCGACATCATGTCCCACGTCTTTGAACAATACTTCCACGCTTCGGAGAACGCACTGCTCCAAGAGCGGTTCGGTGAGTCGATTTTACGGACAATGATGGAGATTGCTCCTCGTCTGGTTCAAGACCTGAATGACTTTGACGCACGTGAAACGATGTTGTTGAACGGTACATTCGCCTTGAACGGTACGTTATCGATGGGGGTGAAGACGGACTGGGCCACACATATGATTGAACATGCGGTTTCTGCTGTCTACGACATCCCACACGGTGGTGGACTCGCCATTCTCTTCCCTGAATGGCTTCGCTACGTCAGTAAGACACGCCCCGAACGCATCATTCAACTCGGCGAACGGGTCTTTGGAATTAAAGTGAACAGCAAGTCGGATGACATGCTCGTCGAAGAGACCGTTCAGGCGCTACAAGACTTCTGGACATCCATTGGTGCCCCGTCACGCCTAAGCGATTATGGGATTGACGAGACGAATCTCGAATTGATGGTAAAACGGGCAATGGTGGCTGAACAGATTGGTCAGTACGTTCCGCTTCATCAGCAAGATGTAGCTGCTATCTTAAAAAACGCATTATAAAAAGTAGGGCCCACAAGGGTCCTACTTTATGTTTCATCCTTTAGTGCTTTTATGACTTGATTGATGATTGGGTCATGTTTTGACTCGGTCCGATGCGCCAAATAGATGACGTTCGTCGCAAAACGGTCCGGGGCGACGACTTGTATCGTCCCACGTTCGAGCGCGTGCCGAATCAGATAGTTCGGTAAGACGCTGATGCCGCTTTTTGTCTCAACTGCCGTCAAGATCGCGTCGACGTTAGGTAGCACCATCTCAGGACGAATGTCTGGACGCTCACCGAATTGGGTTTGGTAATAGCGACGAATAATTGGCAGTTCCAGCCCGTAGCTAATCCATGGCTGTCGATCCATCCATTCTTTCAGCTCGTCTGTCGGCACCGTCCAATCACTCGGTGCGACAAGCAAAAATGTCTCATCCGCAATCGGGACGTATTGGATTCCGGGTTCATCCATCCGTTTTGTGGCGATGACGAAATCGAGCTCGCCATCGGCGAGCCGCTTGATGAGTTGGTCGACCATCCCAAAATCGGCGATATATTGTGCTACGTCGAGCGGCAACATGGGGATAACCTCATGTGTAACAAATTCGGTCGGTCCTCCGAACTTTAAGACCGGCCGTGTCGATTCGCCTGAGACGTAGCGCATTTCGAGCGATAGCTCCTCGAGCCGGTCGATGAGTCCAACGACTTGCGTGTACAACTCTTTGCCTGCGTCTGTCGGAATCATCTGTCTTGGGGCACGTGTGAATAGCGACGTTTGAAGTTCTGCTTCGAGTGCCGCGATATGCTGACTCACCGCAGGCTGTGTCAAAAAACGGACACGTGCGGCTGCGGACACAGAGCGCTGTTGGTAAACATGGATAAAACTGCGATACCATTCAAAATCAATCATCTGTTAGACTCCCTTTGTAGTAGTACTCCTAGTATAAAAGACAAATATTCATAAGACAAATAACGTTTCGTGCGTTAATTAATAAATATATTTATCGAAGGAGAAGATTTTATCATGAAAGCCCTACTCTTACACGAACCAAACACATGGCGATCGATGCGACTTGAAGACGTCAACATTCCGACGTTACGTGCTAGTGAAGTCTTGATTGAAGGAGAATATGCCGGGCTGAATCCCGTCGATTATAAGACGGCGACGAATGGCAATCCGAACTGGTCTTATCCGCACATCCTCGGCCTTGACGTCGCCGGTACCATCAAAGCCGTCGCGGACGACGTGACGGACGTACGCATCGGTGATCGTGTCCTTTATCATGGCAACTGGAATGAATGGGGTGGATACGCTGAGTATACGCGCGCCAAAGCGCACATGGTCGTGCCCATTCCAGACGGCGTCTCGACAAAAGAAGCGGCCGCACTTCCAACCGCCGGATTCACCGCATATCAGGCCATCTTTGAGAAATTACCAATGAATGCGATTGATACAGTATTGATCCATGCTGGTGCGGGTGGCGTAGGCGGATTTGCCATCCAACTTGCCAAATCGCTTGGCAAACGTGTCATCACGACCGCTTCTGCCCGAAACCATAAGTGGGTCAAACAACTCGGTGCTGATGAGGCGATCGACTACAACACAGAAGATTGGCAACAACGTGTCATGGAATTGACTGATGGGCACGGCGTCAATGCCGTCATTGACCCGGTCGGCCGTGAGACCGCTATCGCTTCATTACACGTCATCGCTTATAATGGACATCTCGTCCATATTGCTGGTGCACCAGAGCCTGGCATCATCAAGCCTTTTACTCGGGTCATCTCGTATCATGAGGTCGCACTGAATGCCATCCATCATCAACAAGACCGCATTAGCGAAGCAAATATCGTCCGCATCGGTTCACACATGTTGCATCTTTTAGAAGCAAAAGAGATTTCTTCGATGATTCAAGAGACAATCGCGTTTGCTGACGTTCCAAAAAAATTAGTCGAACTTTCCGAGCGCCACGTCGTCGGAAAAATTATTGCCGATTTGAAGGCATAATGTATACCAAAATAAACCGTCCGACGCTTAGCGCCGGACGGTTTATTTAGAAGTAACGTAGCGGTTGGAACCCGCGCGTGTGGAAGTCGAGCTTGATGCCGTCTTCCGTGATAAAGAACACGTACTCGTTCGTATCGACGTCGCGGACGAACACTTTATAAAACGTCAGCGTCTCTTCGCGGTTCGTCACATAACGGGCCTCATGGGCCGAGATGACTTGCGCGAACAGTTGTTGTTCGTCGAACTCTTTGACGAGCGCATCGAACTTGGCCGCTTCTTCCTCTGTCGCCTCACGGCCCGGGAAGAGCTCGTAATAGGCGTCGCTCGCTTTCGGCTGCACGCCGAGGTTACGGTCGACGACGATGACGCTCTTGATGTCTTGGTCTTCTAGATTCTTATAACCATACAGCGTCTCGATGAGTGTGTTCTCACCGGTCACACGGGTGATGCCTTCGAGCATATCAGCGCCCGTCAGCGAACGGACCCGCGTCTCTTCTGGGACGATTTCTTCTACATAAGCGATATTATAAGCGCGGATGATCTCACGTACTTGCAAAAACGTCGCAACGACGAGCAATACGATGAGCCCTCCAATGATGATACGTTTCGTCATCTCTCTGTTCCCCCTAGACTGTCATGCTCTCTTCTAAGGATAACCCAGGAACCGCATTCATCGCCAGTGTATCGCGCTTGCCGCGCACATACGCGTGATGCGCCGCCACACCGATCATACCGGCGTTGTCCCCGCACAGATTGAGCGGCGGGATGACGAGACGGATGCCTTCCCGTTCCGTCGCTTCCTTGAGGGCGGCCCGGAGCCCACGGTTCGCCGCGACCCCACCGGCGACGAGCAGTTGCTTCGCGCCTTTTTCTTTCACGGCCCGGATCGCTTTCTCCACTAGCACCTCGACGACGCTCGCTTGGAAGCTCGCCGCCAAGTTTTCTGGTACGACCGTCTCACCGCGTTGTTCGGCGTTATGGACGGCGTTGATGACGGACGACTTGAGCCCGCTGAAGCTGAAGTCAAAACTGCCGGCCTCGAGCCGGACACGCGGGAATTTATACGTATCTTCCCCGCTAGCTGCCAACCGATCGATGGCCGGGCCACCTGGATATGGGAGACTGAGCGTGCGGGCGACTTTGTCATACGCCTCACCAGCCGCATCGTCACGTGTCTCACCGATCACTTCGAACACACCGTGCTCCGGCATATAGACGAGCTCGGTGTGGCCACCTGAGACGACGAGACAGACGAGCGGGAACTGCATCTCTTCGACGAGTTCATTCGCATAGATGTGTCCGGCGATGTGATGGACACCGATGAGCGGTTTACTGTGGGCGAACGCGAGCGCTTTGGCCGCGCTGATCCCGACGAGAAGGGCACCGACGAGTCCTGGTCCTTGCGTGACCGCGACCGCGTCGACGTCATCCATCGTCACACCGGCTTCGCTAAGCGCGTCATCGATGACGTACGTGATCCGCTCGACGTGGTGACGCGAGGCGACCTCGGGTACGACACCGCCGAACCGTTTATGACTTTCAATCTGCGACGAGACGACGTTCGATAAGAGCGTCTTGCCGTCACGAATGAGGGCGACCGACGTCTCATCACAGCTCGACTCGATCGCGAGAATGAGCGATGTGTTCATAGTGATTCACTTCCTAACTTCGCCCAGTAAATATAGGCGTCTTCATTATTGTCTTGATAGTATCGTTTCCGGCGACCAGCGTTCTCGAAGCCGAACTGTTCATATAATTTTTGGGCGCCGATGTTTGACACGCGCACCTCGAGCGTGAGCGCTTCGAGTGACTTCGAACGAGCGAACTCGACGAGCTGCGTGAGGAGCATATTGCCAACACCTTGGCCCCGGTATTCTGGCAAGACGGCGATGTTCGTGATGTGCCCTTCGTCGACGATTTGCCAGACGCCGATGAACCCGATGATGCGGCGCTCATGGACGGCGACGAAATAAATCGCCTGCTCGTTCTTGAGCATCTCGTTCATGAACGCTTCTTTCGTCCACGGGGTCGCGAATGATGCCTCTTCAACTTTCGTGACTTCTTCGACATCGAGCCAGTTCATCCGACGGATTTTGATGTCAGCCATTGTTTTGTCCCTCGAGCCATTTTGCCTCGGCCTCAGCGAGACGAAGGTATTCCGGTTCGAACGCGTGCACGTCCGCCGTCGCTTCACCTAAAGCGACGAGATCTCCGGCCCGGCCATAACTGTGGGCGGCCGGCGCTTCTGTATAGTCATATGCTGCAAGCACGTCACGGAACGGCTCGACGTCACCGACGACGACGAACGGTCCCGTCATGTTCGCTTGTAGCCAATCAGCGACCGAGGCATGACGGTCCGGCGTGACTTGTGCGTTTTGTTGATAGTGCCCGATATAGGCGTTGCCGCGACGCGCGTCAATGAGTGACACGACCGGAAGTTCGGTGTTCGGGGCCGCCGCCATGAGGCGGAGCGCCGATACGCCGACGAGCGGGAGTTTCAATGTATAAGCGAGTGTCTTTGCCGTCGTCACGCCGATGCGGATGCCGGTGTAAGACCCAGGTCCCGTCGTGACGATGATGCGTTCGAGCTCGGTCGGTGTCCATTTGACGGCCGCCATGAGCTGTTCGATCATCGGCATGAGCGTGACGGCGTGGTTTTTCGAGACCATGACCGTCGCTTCTGCCTGGATGCTTCCGTTCTCACTGAGGGCGACGGACAGACGTGTCGTCGCCGTGTCGATCATCAGTTGCTTCATGCGAGCACCTCCTTGACGAGCGTGTCATACGCTTCACCAGTCGGTATGAACGTGATTGAACGTTCCTCGTCGCCTGTCCGTTCGATCGTGATCGCGAGGCGCTCGGTCGGTAGCGACGACTCGATCAAGTTCGACCATTCGACGATGGCGACGCCGTCACCATTAATGTATTCTTCGAGACCGATATCGTCCCCGGTGTCCTCGAGACGATAGACGTCCATATGGTAGAGCGGCAAGCGCCCTTGGTATTGTTTCATGATGGTGAACGTCGGGCTGTTGACATTACGCGTCACGCCGAGTCCATTGGCGAACCCTTGGGTGAACGTCGTCTTGCCGGCACCGAGGTCCCCGTTAAGCGTTATGACCGTTCCCGCTTTGACGAGCGCGGCGAGCTTTTCCGCTACGGCCTGCGTCTCTGGCGCGGAATGGGTAATCAATGTATACATGATGTTTCTCCTTTAGTCGATTCTAGCGATACGTACTCATTGTACACTCAATTTTAGGCAAAAAAAAACACGAAACGTCATCGTTTCGCTATCTCATTTAAAAATTGGTTGCGGGGGCTGGATTTGAACCAACGACCTTTGGGTTATGAGCCCAACGAGCTACCAGACTGCTCCACCCCGCGACGACATATGAAATTAAATAAAAATTGGTTGCGGGGGCTGGATTTGAACCAACGACCTTTGGGTTATGAGCCCAACGAGCTACCAGACTGCTCCACCCCGCGACGATTTGAATTGTTTCGACATCCTCTATAATAAGCGAGACGGTTATAAAATGCAACCTTTTTCTTAATGTTTTTTGGAAATTAGAATCGGGAACACTTAAAGGAGTGTAACTTTATTAACAGAAAAGGAGCGCGACCGACATGTCGAAATGGGGCAACCGCTTTAAAAAATGGTTCTTTTCCGAGTTAGATGCGTCCGTTTATTTCCATACGATCCCGTTCGTGCCGAAGCAAACCGTTCACGGGACGCTTCGCGTCTTGAACCCGACGTCAAAAGTGATCCGTCTGCATGAACTGACGCTCAACTTCCTGACGACGTTCAAAGACATCACGCTTGAAGGTAACGAATTCAACCGCGAGGCCGACATTCAGGAAGTCCCGATTCGCCTCACGGCTGTGCTTGAGCCCGGGGCAGAAGAACACATCCCGTTCACGTTCGACTTGACGATGTATGCCCCATCGACATCGGGCGCCCCTTATAGTGTCGAAGCGACTGTTTGGGACACCGATGGTAAACGCGTATGGTTCGATGTCGTCGAAAACATCGAGATCGAACCACTCCCTGAGTTGAAACGATTGCTCGAGGCGACCGAGCATGCCGGACTCGAGCTCATGTTCGTCCGCAACGTCATCGACCCGCTCGGTGAAGAACGACCTTATCCGTTCGTCGAGAAGTATGGGTTCAAGCCCGTCGGCGACTGGGCCGATGAGTTCGAGGTCGTGAAATCATTCTGGCGCATGGATGAAAATGGGGTCGACGTCTATTACTGGCTCGACAATATCGAACGACAGCGCACGCTCGACTCGATGGCGACCGACGTCGAACTCCGGCACCGATCCCTCACCTGGGAACAACTCGAGCACGAACAAGACCGACTCGGACTCGGGATCCAAGATACGCTACGCAGCCACCGCTCTTCATGAGCGGTTTTTGTATGGACTTTTCTCAATCGTCAACCTGTCACCCTGAATCGAGACGATCGTTTGAAAGTTGTCGCGATACGGATGCATGAACAACTCGTATTGCAGACGCCGTTCTTCATGCGATGCTTTCAAGTATTCCATCTCCATCCCTCGCTCCGTTATGTCACGAGCAGCGCGTCGGGCGAACTCCGTATCCCCATCTGTATATAGATAGACCGATAAATCCATATACCTTGGATCGAGAAAGGCGACGCTCATCCCCTCGACGATGGTGACCTGCTTCTCGGGATCGATCCACATCCGTTCGAGATACGGGACATCCATCGTATAAAACCCGACCCCTTCCCGTACCATCCGGACGTCCCGCTCGAGCGACAACAAGTGATGCGCCGCCGGATGACAGGCCGTCATCTTATAGTGATGCACCTTCTCATCGACCGTATAGTCGATCATCGCACTCTTCCGAAGCGTCGAGTCCGTGATATACGGGTCGGTGTTAATGTAGTTGACCTCCCCGAGACGTGTTTGTAACTGTTTGGCGAACGTCGTCTTCCCGGCACCCCCGTGACCCGAAATCCCGATGAGCGTCCGTTCGTTCAGATCAATTTGATCGATGATTTGATTAATGAATCGCTCCATAGTAAATCCCCCTTTGATACACTATACACAGAAAGGAAGTGTACCAATCCAATGTCGAACTGTCCATTTTGTCATCCACATCTCGATCCGTCCCAACGCATCATCGCTGAGAACGACACGTGCTACTTTCTGATGCATGACCGCGAACAAGACGTCCTCGTCGGTTCCGGTATCATCGTCCCGAAACAGCACCGGGCGACAACGTTTGAGTTAACACCGACGGAATGGAGCGATACATACACCTTGCTTCATGACGCCAAGTCTTTCCTAGAGGAGACGTACGGTCCTGACGGCTATACGCTCGGCTGGAACGTCGGTACAGCGTCCAATCAGACAGTTCCCCATGCCCACTTGCACATCATCCCGCGCTACGCAGACGGACCACATGCCGGCAAAGGGTTACGACACTGGCTGAAGCGACCGGAATGATCAAACAGCTCATCGTGTGACGATGAGCTGTTTCCATTTTTCTTCCGTATCTTCGAGTTGTCGTTCCAGCCGCTCGACATCTCGCGTCATTTTTTCAATTAGTTTGGCAATCTCGCGATCGAGCCCGTTCACTTTGTCGAGCGAATCATTGATTCGTCCATGCATCGTCCATTCGGAAAAAATATCATCGAGGAAGTAATCCGCGAACTGGACGAGCGAACCACGCTCGATGTGTAAGCCGCTGACAATCCCTTTCACATCAGCCAATTCACGCGAGAAACGCTCAAGTGCGGATTGGAGTTCATGCATCTTCCGTTCAGAAGCATCAATCGCGTCATGTTTCATCGCTGTCGCAATCAATCCACCTCCGAAGAACGTGTCATATGTCGACCAACTCTTCGCACTGTCGAGGTGTTTGAGCGTCTTTGAGATGGCAGCTCGTGCTGCGTTACCTGCTGCGATCGCTTCTTTATACTCGACGACCACTTCTTTCGTTTCCGCCTGTTGATTCGTGAGACGGTACAACTCTTCTCTTACCTTAGGATCCTGCTTCAGGTGACCTTCTTTCTCTTTCATAAACGCTGCCCATTTCGCATCGATCCCGTTATATGCCTCAAAGGTTTCATACAAATCTCGACGCTCAAGCACTAACTCATCAATCATCGCCTCGTGTTCTCGCAGCTTGAATTCTGCCCGGGCCGCTTCTTCTAATTCAATCGTGCGCTGCTCGCTAAACGTTCCACGCAGCTTACGCCATGCATTGACGAGCGAAAATGTCTCTAAGTCATAGACATCACGCTGTTCTTTCGTGAACGTATTAAGCAACTGTTTTCGAACAGTCTCATGTTCAGTAATTTGTTTGTCGAGAGTTTTCAGTTTACGAGCTAATCGGTCTCGTTCAGCAAGGCTTTGTTGAAGTGTCAACTGGTGTTCATATAATTCATTCATTGCGGTATACTCCCTTTCTTCTGTAACCCTTGTCTCGTTGTACGATAAAATACGACAAAAAGTTTCAAATGAACGACAAAAAAGGACGACCAAGCATGTGCTTGATCGTCCTTCATATTGCCCGGCAACGTCCTATCCTCACAGGGGGAGACCCCCAACTACTTTCGGCGCTGAAGCGCTTAACTTCCGTGTTCGGCATGGGAACGGGTGTG
>NZ_JACSMB010000028.1:0-19295 GCF_018618455.1 Exiguobacterium sp. s142
GCTCTTGAAAATGACGAAGCTTGCGCTTCAATCAAAACTTGTAAAACTTTTTTTGCCTCATCGTTCAGTTTTCAAAGTTCGTCTGCCGCACTTTGGCGACTTAGATATCTTAACAAGTTTCAACCAAATGGTCAATAACTTTTTAAAGATTATTTTTTCATTCGCTCTCGGCGACGTCTATTAATATATCAATAAAACTTTAACTACGCAATAGCTTTATTAAAAAAACTTTAAAAACAAGAAACATTCTTTGTTTTTTTATAGTCTGCGACGTTTCTCTCCCCAGTTCCTTCATTATATAGAGAAAAAAAGACGAGACTTTCGCCTCGTCTCAAGTTCGTAAATTAGAAAGGGACACTTGTCGTCGCTTTGCTTCTTTTAGATAAAAAAAGTATAGTGCTTCAGCCTGCTTCACTTGGGCAGCCAGTTCACCAGTGTCTTCAACGCTCACTTCAAGCATGTGGCGCTTCGTTTCGTACTTCGCCTTCGCATCTAACAGTTCTCTTAGGAACCGTTGATCATAACTATCCCGCAAAGGTTTGCGAAACCACCTCATAGTTCTCGGCGACCTTCCATCGCCCGGGAGAGGGTTACTTCATCCGCATACTCTAAATCGCCCCCGACAGGAAGTCCGTGCGCCAGACGCGTCACTTTAATCCCGGTCGGTTTGAGCAGTCTCGATAGATACATCGACGTAGCTTCCCCTTCAATGTTCGGGTTGGTCGCCAAAATCACTTCACTGACCGCTTCGTTCTCTTGCAGACGCGTCAGCAAACTCGATACGTTAATATCTTCAGGTCCAATCCCTTCCATCGGGCTAATCGCCCCATGTAACACATGATACTTCCCTCGATATTCCCGCATCTTCTCCATTGCAATGACGTCTCGTGAATCTTGCACGACACAGATGATCGTTTCATCTCGGTGCGAATCTTTACAGATCGCACACGGATCGACGTCCGTAATATGTCCACACACTGTACAGTATTTAATATCACGCTTCGCACTGACAAGCGCCTTGGCGAACGTCAATACATCGTCCTCTTCCATATCTAATACATGGAACGCTAGCCGGATGGCAGTTTTCGGACCAATTCCTGGCAACTTTGTAAAGCTTTCAATCAAGCGTCCGATTGCTTCAGGGTATTGCAACTCGCATCTTTCCTTTCTTCACTTAAAAACCTGGAAGGTTCATCCCTTGCGTAAAACGTCCCATCTTATCGTTGACGAGTTGGTCGGCTTGTTTCATGGCGTCATTGACAGCAGCTAAAACAAGGTCTTGCAACATATCGACGTCATCTGGGTCGACCGCTTCTTCCGCGATGATGATATCCATTACTTCTTTGTGGCCACTGACGATCACTTTGACCATCCCGCCTCCGGCTGTGCCTTCAACCGTCAAGTCTTTCAACTCTTCTTGCGCTTTCGCCATATCTTTTTGCATTTTCTGCATCTGCTTCATCATGTTGTTCATGTTTCCCATTCCACGCATATCGAGCGCCTCCTTTTAAACTTCTTCGATTTCAACGACATCCCCAAATCGTTCGACAGCTTGAACAATGAGCGGGTCTTCTTCGACCTTCTCTTCTTCTTTATGGTCTGAACGTTCGGATTGTTTACGAAGGATGAATTCGTTTTTTAACTCGACCCAATCGCTCTCGAGCACGGCCATGATTTCTCGACGGATCCCCGTCACTTCAAACAACGCTTGCTCGATCACATCGCGGGTCCGGCCGTTTGAACTGACCTGCTCGTAGTGCCATGTCATCCCATCTTTAAATTGTACCAGTAAGGTGTCACTTGCACAAAGAACAGCTTCACTCTCATAGAACAGCGCGAAAATCGGGCCGTCCACCGTGCGGATGTTGACCATAATGTCTTCCCAACTATCACGGATTGCATTCAAATGCTGCCGCTCAGCCCGTTGCAACAACTGGCGGATCCGCTCTTTCGGAACACGAACTTGCGTCCGCTTCATCACTTTCGGCTTCTCGGCAGCGGCCTCTGTGACCGCTACCCCATTTTTCTTCACTTCATTCAACTCACGACTCAATTCACGTACTTGGTCTTGAAGTTGCTTCATTTGCTCGGTCATCGTTCGTCCTTGTTCAGCGATGCGAATGAACGTCAGCTCGACCAACACTTTCGGATGGTTGGATAAGCGCATTTGTTGCTGACACTCATTCAATTCTTCGATCACTTGAAACAGCTCGTCCGTCGAGGTCGTTTCCACGAATTGGCGGAACGTCTCGTTCGGACGGGCTCGCTCTAGTAAGTCCACCGCTTGTGGAGATGCTTTTAATAGAAGGGCATCACGGTGCACGAACACGAGATCTTCGATAAACCGTTTCAAGTCCTTCCCTTCACGCAACATCGTCTCAAGCGTCTTCAGAATTTGATCGAGTTGTCTCTGTTGCAATCCATAGGCCATATCAAGGAGAGCGTCATCCGTAACCGCACCCGTCACTTCGAGCACTGCCTCTTCCGTCAAACGGCCGTCACTGAACGCAAGCGCTTGGTCAAGCAGGCTCAATGCATCACGCATCCCACCGTCAGCGGCACGGGCAATCAGTTTAAGCGCTTCTGGATCATAGTCATAATCTTGGTCGTTCAAAATGTAAGCCATTCGTGTCTGGAGTTGACCGACTTCATGCCGCTTCACATCGAAACGTTGGCAACGTGAGATGATGGTCGCCGGAATCTTATGGGGCTCCGTCGTCGCTAAAATGAAGATCGCATGGGGTGGGGGTTCTTCCAACGTTTTCAATAGTGCATTGAACGCCCCTGTCGAAAGCATATGCACTTCATCGATAATGTACACTTTATAACGCGCTTGCGAAGGCGGATACTTGACCTTGTCTCGAATTTCGCGGATCTCATCGACCCCGTTGTTTGAAGCGGCATCGATTTCGAATACGTCCGGGCTCGTCCCTTCCGTAATCGCCACACAGGTCGGGCACGTATTACACGGTTCCCTCGTCGGCGCCGTTTCGCAGTTGATTGCCTTCGCGATAATCTTCGCGAGGCTCGTCTTCCCCGTACCTCGCGGACCAGAGAATAAATAAGCGTGTGACATCCGTTCTTCGAGTAACGCATTTTGAATCGTGCGTGTGATGTGTATTTGACCGACTACCTCTTGGAATGACTGCGGACGATAGACCCGATACAATGCTTGATACGCCATGTCCCCGCCTCCTTTCATCGTTTCATCTTTTATTTCATCATACAAAAAAATCTACAACCCTGGGGCCGTAGATTAAAGTTATTAAATAAATCTGCCGCGCACCGATTTCTGAAAGCACGTCAATGTGCGTTACTCATGCAGTTTGCTCGGCCCAAGCACCCCTGCGGCACACGGTACGTCACCACTTAAGGCTGCTTCCTTCCGGACCTGACCTGGTTCATGGGTGACCGTTGCGCAGGACTCAGACGTCAACGCCACTTACACGAGGACGGGCCACACCAATGCACTTCCTCGAATCGGAATTCAGTCTCGCTATAGCGGATTGCGAGTTACAGGGCACCGCTACCTCCCCGCCTAGCACGGCAAATGGGTAAATGAAGTTAAGCACTTCTTCGAGTGCTATTACATTATACTGTTTAATCAGATGTGTTGCAACCTCTCTGTTCAAGCCGAGCCTGCTTCTTCCGTTCTCGAAGGCCGCGGAAGAAGGTTGTTAGTAGCTCTCCACATTCTTCTGCTAAAACGTTTTCGGTCACTTCAGCTTGATGATTGAACCGATCGTCTTGAAGAAGGTTCATGAGTGTCCCGCAACATCCGCCTTTGGGATCGCGGGCACCAAACACGACACGCTTCACGCGCGAGAGGATGATCGCACCCGCGCACATCGGACAAGGCTCTAACGTCACGAACAGTTCACAGTCTTCAAGCCGCCAGTTACCGAGTACCGTATTCGCTGATTCAATCGCAATCATCTCGGCATGCGCCGCCGCCAATAAATCCGTTTCACGCCGGTTATAGCCGGTCGCGATCACGTCTTCTCCTTTAACGATGACACAACCGATCGGGACTTCCCCGATTGCTTCCGCCTTCTTTGCTTCGGCGATGGCGAGCCTCATAAATCGTTCATCTCGTTCCATATTAACACCCCGTTTCTTGTCACATAGTATGAAAAAAAATGAAAATCATTTCGCTCGCCCTATCTTCTTCATTGTGTGCTAGAATGGAACTTGCACTTTGGATAATGGAGGATGACATCATATGTTTATAACGGTAGAGGGACCGATTGGTGTCGGGAAAACGTCACTGGCCCATATCATCAGTCAGCACTTTTCAATGCAGATGCTGAATGAAATTGTAGAAGAAAACCCATTTCTCGGCAAGTTTTATGAAGATATCGAAGAATGGAGTTTCCAAACGGAAATGTTCTTCTTATGCAATCGATTTAAGCAATTAGACGATATCCACAAACACCACTTGAGCCAACAGCAATCCGTCGTTTCAGACTATCATATTTTCAAGAACTTGATTTTTGCCCACCGTTCGCTGAGACCAGCCCACTTGAACAAGTATGAGCAAATCTATAAGATTTTGACACATGATATGCCGAAACCCGATGTCGTCATCTACTTGCACGCCAGTATCGAGACGCTTATGAAACGCGTAGCGTTGCGTGGACGTGAAGTAGAAGAGAACATGTCTCGCGACTACCTCGAACAACTCGCCCGGGATTACGAAACGTTTGTCGAATCGTACCGTGCGACTCACCCCGAAGTGACGATTCTTTCGTTCAGCGGAGACGAACTTGATTTTGTCCAAAACCCGGACGATTTGACGCACGTTCTCACGACGATTGAACGCGAACTAGAATTGACTAAAGGAGCCCAACTAAAATGACCCTGAATGAAAAATATAACATTCCGAATGACACGATCATTACGATCGGTGGAATGGTCGGAATCGGTAAATCGACAATCACGAACTCGCTTGCCGACGCCCTCAATTTCCGCACTTCTCTCGAGAAAGTGGACACGAACCCCTATCTCGATAAATTCTATCATGATTTTGAGCGTTGGAGCTTCCATCTTCAAATCTACTTCTTGGCAGAGCGGTTCAAAGAACAGAAGAAAATCTTCCAATACGGCGGCGGCTTCATTCAAGACCGTTCGATTTATGAAGATACAGGCATCTTCGCGAAGATGCACTATGAAAAAGGCACGATGTCGCCGACAGATTACGAGACGTACTCAAGCCTGTTCGAAGCGATGGTGCTCACGCCGTTCTTCCCACACCCTGATCTACTGATCTATCTCGAAGGCTCATTCGAGCAAGTGCTCGACCGCATTCAACTGCGTGGCCGTGAGATGGAACAACAAACACCGATCGCGTATTGGGAAGAAATGTACGCCCGCTACACGGAATGGATCAACAACTTCAACTTGTGCCCGGTACTTCGTCTATCAATTGAAGAATATGACTTGATTAACGATCCGGATTCAGTTGAACTCATTCTTGAAAAAATCGGGAAACAATTGACAGTCGCTCGTGAAGCAAAAGTAAGATAAAAAGATGATGCCCCGCTCAAAAGCGAGGCATCATCTTTTTTTACGGCTGGGCAATCGGGCGTTTTCGATGTGTCGGTGTTTTCCAAGCCTTCCGGTACCCGTCAATCGTATCAAACACAGCCGCCAGAATCGTGATGGCCACGACCAATCCGAACACCCACCCGAACGAGAACACGTCGTTCGGGACATTTAGTCCGACCCAGTCGATAAAGCGCGGGTCGAACAAGCGCGACGAACCCGCCATCCAAATGATAAAGGCGGCTGAGGCCACGTTATAGATCAAATTGAACGAGGCGAGTGCATACGTCCAACGTCCTTTCACCCATTTCCAAACACCGAGGACGACTTGAAGCAAAATGACGGCTAAGAACAACCAGACCACTTCAAACAAGAACGATTGATTAAAAATCGGGACAATCATCGAAAAACCTTCCCCTGTCGACTCATAAATCCCGAGAAACCGCTCGGCGTTCAAATACACCCCGAACCAAACCGCCGTAAAGAACAATCCGAATCCGGCATCCAATTTACTGATCCGTCCCCCGCGGTCCCGATCACGCAATGTGGACACATTCCAACTCATGTCAGGGGCGACCGCATCGCTCGGCGCGTAACGCTCAATCAAAAAGAAGACGAGCGTGATCCAAAAGACGAGTTGAATCCCAACGTCCCATAACGTGTCGAACAAATTCGTGAGAAAGATTCCGATTGTCGGCATGGCCGGTCCCGAGAATGTCGGGATGCTCGCCATGAGCAAACCGAAGAAGACTACAGCCATCACGATCGGGACGACGAGCTTGACCACATTGACATACATCGGGAAAAACTTAGGTCCAATCAAATACTGGCCGTCTTTATAACGCGCAGCAACGATGGCCGGATGCCCCATCTGTTCGAGCACGCGCTTCACTTCCGTCTCGGTCGGCTGATCCGGCAGCTTCGCTTCGATATCCTCTCGAATAGCAACGGCAGCTTCGTCTCTCCGCTTCGGCGGGACATGCCTGACCACTTCATCGACATACGCTTCAATCCAGTCCATGACGCTCCTCTCCTTTCTAACGCGCCACCAGTCTCTACCTTATTAAGATTCCCGATTCAAGCTGAGATTAGCCGCTTTTCGCTGTTTCGCCATAAACAAAAAAAGCCGCAGACCGTAGTCTACGACAAAAAAAAACGCATCTGCCTGTGCAGACGCCTAAAAAGCGGAGTTGGTGGGATTCGAACCCACGCGAGCCTTACGACTCCTAACGGATTTCGAGTCCGTCCCCTTCAGCCGGGCTTGGGTACAACTCCAAGCTGAAAAAAGTGTAAAAAAAAAGAAAGTGGAAGAGGTGGTGGGATTCGAACCCACGCGGGCTGTTACACCCCTGACGGTTTTCAAGACCGTTCCCTTAAACCACTTGGGTACACCTCCACGATGTATGCAATTGTTGAGCCTCTAAATAAAAATGGAAGAGGTGGTGGGATTCGAACCCACGCGGGCTGTTACACCCCTGACGGTTTTCAAGACCGTTCCCTTAAACCACTTGGGTACACCTCCACGGCTCATATGCAGTTGACGAACAAACATCTCGCTCGACATGATTTATAGTACCAACTCAGCAAGCAGATGTCAAACCCTTTTGTAAAAAAACATTTAAAAAAAAGCCTATCCGGAATGATACGTTCGGATAGGCCATTCCTCGTTTAACGGGGAAGTTCAATTTTTTCAATTCCGCCCATGTATGGACGCAGCGCTTCTGGGATGACGACAGATCCATCGGCTTGTTGGAAGTTCTCTAAAATCGCGGCGACGGTCCGACCGACGGCAAGCCCTGAACCGTTGAGTGTATGCACGAACTCCGGTTTGGCATTCACATCACGACGGAAGCGGATCCCGGCACGACGCGCTTGGAAGTCCTCGAAGTTTGAGCAAGATGAGATCTCGCGATATACACCTTGAGCCGGCATCCATACTTCAATATCGTACTTCTTCGCTGCGGTGAAACCGAGGTCGGCTGTGCACATGCTGAGTACTTGATACGGAAGACCGAGGCGTTTCAACACTTCTTCCGCGTGTCCTGTCAACAACTCGAGTTGCTCGTAAGACTCTTCCGGTTTGACGAAGCGGACGAGCTCGACTTTGTTGAACTGATGCTGACGGATGAGACCGCGTGTGTCACGACCGGCAGATCCCGCTTCTGAACGGAAGCAAGCGCTGTAAGCTGTATACATGATCGGCAAGTTCGCTTCAGCGATAATCTCATCACGGTGCATGTTTGTCACCGGTACTTCCGCTGTCGGGACGAGGAAGTAATTCGTGTCGGCCACTTTGAACGCATCTTCTTCAAATTTAGGCAACTGACCCGTCCCTGTCATCGCGTCACGGTTAACCATGTACGGTGGGAGCACTTCAGAATAGCCGTGCTCATCGGCATGCATATCCATCATGAAGTTGATCAACGCCCGTTCTAAGCGAGCACCTAATCCTTTATAGAAGACGAAACGGCTTCCCGTCACTTTACCGGCGCGTTCGACGTCGACAATTTTCAAGTCTTCCATCACGTCCCAATGCTGTTTCATCTCAAAATCGAACTCGGGCTTCGTTCCGACTTCGCGGATCGTGACGTTGTCGTCTTCTGTTTCACCGATCGGCGTTGATTCATGCGGGATGTTCGGGATGCTGAGGAGAATCATGTTCAACTCGGCTTCCACTTCACGTAATTCCTCGTCGAGCAACTTGATCTCATCACCAAGTCGGCGTGTTTCAAGGATCGGTGCTTCCGCGTCTTGCTTGTTGCGCTTGAGCTCAGCGATTTGTTTCGTCGCTTCATTTCGTTTTGCTTTCTTCACATCGACCTCGTTGATGAGGTCCCGGCGTTTCTCTTCTAACTCCGGGAAACGGTCGAGCGCACTCAAGTCTTCACCGCGTTGGGCGAGCTTGGTTTTAATCCCTTCAAAATCTTGACGTAATCGTTTGATGTCTAACATAACTAGTTCCTCCTTTTTCGCATAAAAAAGGTGGCACGCCCCTTTCCCGTAGGAAAGGGACGAACCACCTTGGATCCGCGTTGCCACCCTCGTTGCCTAAAACTAGGCCACTCGATGCACGTAACGTGTGCGTGACGTGACTTGTTTCCAAGTCAATGCTCCGAGGCCGATTCAGTTACGTCGTCCCACTAGTTTGCACCAACCACTAGCTCTCTGTAAGTAGATGACTGTAACGTACTTTTCCTCATCGTTGCATCTGTCATTGAATTAATCTTACTTTACAACATCTCGACTCTATCGACAAGACTCAGTTTTCCTAGGACGAGTCGAACCTCCTCTAAAAAGTCTGCGAAGGCCCGGCTCATCCGAGTCAAAAATGAAGCGGTCTCGACTGATTCGGCAGTCACAAGTGTTCCTGTCGGCGGACTCTCGCCGTCAAGATAGCGGACGCTCTCTGAAGGTTCAATCGTGACCGTCCCGACTTGTTGATCGACTGCGACCGGTGCTTTCGTGTCCGGAAGGTCATAGACTGGTTCAGGGACGGCTTGTCCTTTCTCGACGAGCACTTCGAACGCCGCTGTCGTCCGCGCAGCTACCGTTTCAACTTCTCCCTCGGCGACGAATACATTCTCCGGCACGATTTCTCCGGTCCGTAAAATCGGTGTCATGACAAAGTCGCGATAAGCGAACTCATGAAGTGCTTTCGTCGCCTCATAGCGCCCGTTGTCCGTCTCGGCCCCAAGGACGACGGAGAGCACGGTCCGACCATCTCGTGTCGATACGCCGATGAAGCAATAACCGGCGTCATCCGTCGTGCCCGTCTTAAAACCGAGCATCCCTGGATACGCCAAATCGCGGCCTGAAAGCATCCGATTCGTCGCTTCGAATCTGACGCCGTCAATGTCGACATACGCTCGCTTCGTCACGTCGAGCACATCCGGAAATTTCGTCAAGTAGGCGAGCGCGAGCCTCATCAAATCATTCGCCGACGTCAAGTTTTCTCCTGGACGACCTGCTGATACAGAATCTAGTCCCGAGACGTTCGCGAACGTCGTCTGGGTCATGCCGAGCTCGGTTGCCCGTTCGTTCATCTGTTGAACGAACGCTTCTTCCGACCCCGCCACCGCCTCGGACAGTGTCACCGCGGCCTCGTTCGCCGAGCGGATGAGCGCCACGTCATATAGTTCCTTGACTGTATACGGTTTATTGACGAGCGGGATGCGGGCGAGCCCTGGTTTACGCGTCAAGGCCAATGCCGCTTCACTCGGCGTCACTTCTTCGTTCCAACTCAGTTCTCCTGACTCGACTGCCTCCCGAACGAGGAAAGTGGTCATCAGCTTTGTGATCGACGCCGGTGGGAGCATCGCATCTTCATCTTTCGAAAAAAGAACCTGCCCGGTCGTCATATCGACGAGCATCGCACCGCTCGCTTCGACTTTAGGCGCTGCTGAAGCGTTCATCGGAAAAACAATAGTTATAAGGACAGCGCATATGAGCACCGATACAATCCATTTATCTTTCACAGTCTTGCCCCTTTCTGTACGTGTCTCGTTACAGTGTAGCAGAAAAAGACCCCCTAGTTACAGGGAGTCTTCGACTCATGCGAGTTGATGCTTCGTCGCCTTGACGATTTCTAAGAAGTAGCGGTGCATCGACAAGTCATCCGTCAGTTCTGGATGGAACGAACAGGCAACATATTTGTCGTAGCGTACTGCAACGATCGCTTCTTCGACCTCGGCGAGGACTTCAACGTTAGCGTCAACCGTTGCTACTTGCGGGGCCCGGATGAATACTGCTTCAACCGTGTCATCGATTCCTTTGACCGGTAAATCGACCTCGAAACTGTCGACTTGACGTCCGAACGCGTTGCGCTTGACGGTCATCGGGATTTTGCGAAGGTGGGCATCATACCCTTCCACTTCGGTCGCGAGTAAAATCAGTCCGGCACATGTGCCGAACATCGGCAACGATGTGTTCGCACGAAGCGGTTCGAGCAGGTCATAGCGGTCGAGCAGACGACGCATCGCCGTGCTCTCCCCGCCTGGCAAGACGAGTCCGTCGATGCGGTCCAAGTCATCGACCGAACGGACGACGAGCGTATCTGCACCGAGCGCCTCGAGCATGCGGACGTGTTCACGAATCGCACCTTGCATTCCGAGTACACCGATCGTCGTCATCTTACCAACCTCGCGGCGCCATGAGCTCTTCTGGTTTGAGCGTGCGGACGTCGAGTCCTTTCATCGCTTCGCCAAGACCTTTTGACAAGTGAGCGATTCGCTCGTAGTCGTCATGGTATGTCGTCGCTTCAACGATGGCACGGGCAAATTTCTCTGGGTTCTCTGCTTTGAAGATACCTGATCCGACGAAGACGCCGTCCGCACCGAGGTGCATCATGAGTGCTGCGTCTGCCGGCGTCGCGATACCACCTGCTGCGAAGTTGACGACCGGAAGACGGCCCGCTTCACGAATTTGCATGAGCACTTCGAACGGGGCACCAAGGTCGCGCGCTTCTGTCATCACTTCATCGATGCTCATTGAAAGCAAGCGTTTCACTTGTGCTTGGACGGTACGCATGTGACGAACCGCTTCGACGATGTTTCCTGTCCCCGGCTCACCTTTTGTCCGGATCATCGCTGCACCTTCACCGATGCGGCGTGAAGCTTCTCCGAGGTCACGCGCTCCGCAGACGAACGGCGCATTGTAATCACGCTTGTAAAGATGGAACTCTTCATCGGCCGGTGTCAACACTTCGCTCTCGTCGATGAAATCGACCCCCATCGATTCAAGGACACGGGCTTCGGCGATATGTCCGATGCGGCATTTCGCCATGACCGGTACAGATACCGCTCCCATGACATCTTCGATGATTGTCGGGTCTGCCATCCGGGCGACGCCACCCATTTTACGAATGTCTGATGGTACGCGCTCGAGCGCCATGACTGCCACGGCTCCTGCTGCTTCAGCAATCTTCGCCTGTTCAGCGTTGATGACGTCCATGATGACGCCACCTTTTTGCATTTCGGCCATTCCACGTTTGACTTTATCTGTCCCTACTTGTCTCTTTTCCATATAAATCGCCTCCATTAAGCTAGTCTACTTGCAAGTATAGATTGATTTGACTATATTGAAAGTGCCAGTTTTATATTTTTTAAAGTGGTCAGTTTTAAGAGAAGGGTTCATGCTCGTTTCCTCGAATCTTATTACGTATAAGGGAGGAATGTTTTATGGACCAATGGGACCCGCGAGATCAAGCGGAAAACCGTTCCTTTTACGGGAAGCCTGGACTGATTTCGTTCATTCTCGTCATCGGATTCGTGCTCTATGTTTTCTTCGGCTGACAGAAGAGAGGACAACTTATGGATATGCTCACATTCTCGCTCGAGCCCGAATCGAGCACCCCGCTTTATGAACAGCTCTATTTACACATCCGGCAAGCGATCGTCGACGATACGCTCATGACCGGGACGAAACTGCCGTCAAAACGGAAGCTCGGCCAATTTTTGGACGTCTCGCAAACGACGGTCGAGCTCGCTTACGCCCAGCTGCTTGCTGAAGGATATATCGAGTCGCTGCCACGGAAAGGGTTTTACGTCTTGCCGCAAGAAGAGCTGTACGTCAGGCGTGGCACCAGCACGATCGAACCGCTTCCGACGAAAAAAACATACACGTTCGACTTATACCCGAGTCAGATCGATACGACCGCATTCCCGTTCGAACGTTGGCGCCGTCACTTGAAACAAGTCGTCGCCGAGGAGAATCATGAACTGCTCGCACTCGGGTCGGTGCAAGGCGACCTCGTGCTCCGCCAAGAAATCGCCACGTACTTGTATCACTCCCGTGGCGTTCATTGTTCGCCCGAGCAGATCATCGTCGGTTCTGGGACCGAGCAATTGTTGCCTCAACTGCTCGACTTGCTCACCGACGCGACGACGTTCGGGATTGAAGACCCGGGCTATCCGCTAACGCGACAGCTGTTCGAACACCAAAATCGAAGCTACGTCCCGCTCCCTGTCGACGACAGCGGGGTCCTTGTCGATCGACTCGAGGCAGAGGCAATCGATGCGATTTATGTGACCCCGGCCCATCAGTTCCCGACCGGTACAATCCTGTCCGTCAGCCGTCGCCAGCGCCTCCTCAACTGGGCGTCCGAGCGGCAAACGTACATCATTGAAGATGATTACGATAGCGAGTTTCGTTACAGCGGCAAACCGATTCCTTCGTTGCAAAGCATGGATCAAAACGAACGTGTCGTTTATTTGAGCACGTTTTCGAAGTCGCTCATGCCTTCGCTCCGCATCGGCTACATGGTGCTTCCGCCCCCACTGTTAAACCGCTATCGGGAACGGTATCGCCATTTCACCTGCAGCGTGCCGCGTTTCGAGCAACATACGCTAACCGAGTTTATGGCGAGCGGCGATTTCGAGAAACATTTGAACCGGATGCGCAAAACGTACCGCCGCAAACTTGAGACCGTGATCACGGCGTTCAAACCATACGAGCCGCTCGTCACAATCACTGGCGCCAGCGCTGGTCTCCACATCGTCCTCTCGGTCGATACAGCACAAACTAGCGAGCAATTGAAGCAACTCGCTGAACAGTCAGGCATTCGTATCAAGGCGATGGCCGACTATCGTATCAATTCACGCGACACGAGACCGCAACTGCTGTTTGGTTTCGCCGCCCTGCCTGAAGCGACGTTACAAACGGCGATTGACCAGTTGATGGCCTGTTGGAATATCGGGAAGGGAGGGCCATATGGGAAAACCTCGCGATGAAACAATGATCAGACGCTCACGCTACGTCATCGGCATCGTCTGTTTCTTGATCGGTAGCCTCTTTTTGACCGAGTCATGGTGGAAAGACCGTGTCGCCACCTCGAACAGCAAACGTGTGACTGAAGCGATTCAACTCCAACAGCCGGATCGGGGCGAATTCGACTTCGAAACGGTCGAACCGTTATCGTGGGACGACTTGTTAAATGTGCGCAATCGATTTCATGATTTGCCGACAATCGGCATGATCACGATTCCAGATATCGATTTAGAATTACCAATTTTGTACGGTCTCGACAATGAGAATTTGGCAGTCGGGGCTGGTACGATGCGCGCTTCCCAACAGATGGGGCGTGGGAATTACGCACTAGCCGGTCATTACACCCAAAGTCCGACAGCCTTGTTCGGACCGCTCCATACGCTCAAGACGGGAACGATGATTTACGTGACCGATTTGACGAACACGTATCAATACCGGACGGATTCACTCGAGACCGTTCCCCCGACACGGATCGACGTGCTTGACGAGACGACAGATGCGACCATTACCTTGATCACGTGCACGTTCGATGCGACAGAACGATTAATCGTCAAGGGAGAGCTCGTGCAGACAACACCTTATATCTCTAACTGAGCGTCCTTCCACACGAAGGACGTTTTATTGTTTTTCAAAAAACATATTGTGAGCGCTTACATAATCGGCTAAACTATTTCTGGAACCGTTTGCACAAAATTGACAATCCGTTGCCCTGTAGACGACCTATTTTACGAAAGAGGTGCTCTCATGAAGAAGAACAATACGGCACGACGTACGACGACATTACTCTTATCTTCTGTCCTGCTCATTCAAGCCGGTGTCCCGGTGAACGTCTTGGCCGAACCGACGACGGTGGCAGTCGATGGGAATAAAACCGATTGGACAGACGTCTCGGCGCTGGCGTCATCGGCAGATGTTGGTTGGCAAGGCTTCGATCTCGGCAATCTTTATCTTCAAAATGACAAAACGAACCTGTACTTCTATGTCGATGCGTTCAACGTCCCGAACTGGGGCGACAACGGCCAATACATAAACATCGCCCTCCAAGTGAACGATGAAGATTCTGGCGTCACCACGAACCCACTCGGTTATCCGTTCAACTTTAGTCAAACAGACAAAAAACCACAGTATCACATTTTACTTCGTGTCGATGGGGACAAGTCTGTCAAAGAAGCCGCGCTCTATGAAGCTGGGAAGACGACCCCGCTCGCGAACTTGGCAAACTTGAACGGTGCTTCGTTCGCCCTCGACCGGACGACAGGATTCGAAGGGAAAATCCCGTTGTCGCTGCTCGGTTTAAAAAATGACGACACGGTCCGTGCTCTCACCGTCCTCAGCGGAAATAATGCCGGTGAACACGGTGCGTTCGATACGATTCCGAGCAACGGATCTAACAAACTAGCTGACAGCTGGAACGTCTCGGCCAACCCGTCGACTCAATCTGTGTACAGCCCGGCCTATACGCTCAGCGGCGTCGAGACGGTGACGCAGCTTGAAGTAACGAACGTCGACCCGGCGAATCAGTCTGTAGATGCCGACGTATCTGCTCCCATCACCTGGACGTTCAATGAACCGGTGACGTTAGACGCCTCAAATGTCAGCTTGATGAGCGGAGAGACGGCCGTCCCGTTCACTGCCGAAGCAAACGGTTCGACCGTGACTGTCACGCCGACGAGCAAACTCGGACTCAGTCAAACATACACGGCCACATTGCCAGCCGGGGCCGTCAAAGGTAATCTATCGACCACGACGCTACCCGCGCTGACGACTTCGTTCAAGACCGTCACGGAGCTGGCTGATCCATGGAAGACGCAGCGGTACATCGAAATGCTGTACGTCCGCGCCGATCAAGACTATACCGATTGGAACTTGTGGACGTGGAGCACCGGGGCAAAAGATGGACAAGTGGATCCCTACAAAATTACGGAAGACGGCGCCATTTTCCGGATTCCGGTCGGGAAAGATGCGACGAACGTCGGATTTGTCATCCGTAAAGGAACCGATTGGGCGGTCAAGGACGCTTACGGTGAAGACCGTTACGTGAAACTCGGAAATGATCGTGTCACGAAAGTCGTCGTCGCGAGCGGCCAAGGCGCCTTCCATCAAGTCCCAACCATTCAAGGACCGGTGTTCGAGGACGGGACCGTCACGTTCTTCTATCGGGACAAAGACTTGTACGAGGCAGGACAGCTCGATCAACTCGACCGTGTCGCCTTAAACGTGAATGGCGTGACCTATCCGATGACGTATGAAGACAAGAACGAATGGTACCGTCATACCGTCCGTCTTCCGGAAGGGACGCATGACTATACGTTCCTCGTCACAAAAGACGGCGTCACGACCGAAGTGACGGATCCCTATTTTGAAGCGTCAACCGTCGAATACCGTCGTCCGGCCGTCAAACTCACGTCTTCGATCGCACCGAAAGCGATCAGTTCGCGGGAGAATGCCGTCGTTCACGTCAAACCGACGCTACCAGAAGGCGTGACGCTTCGTGAACTCTATATCGATGCCCGCCCGCTTGGTGGACCGGCTAAACTTTCAATCGATCCGGCGCTCAATAAACAGACGATCGCAGTCAAAGATACGATCAAGCCAGGTAACAAAACGTTGACGATCACGGCCGTGGATCAATATGGCAACGTCCATAAAACGACGGCTTCCGTAAACGTCCGACCGGTCACGATGAAAGACAAGCAAGCGTTTGACTGGGACGAAGCCCGGATCTACTTCATGTTGACGGACCGTTTCCACGATGGCGACAAGACGAACAATAATCCGAACGGTGAATATTATGACCAAGATTATCTCGAGTCGTATCACGGCGGCGATTTCGCCGGGATCACGAAAAAACTCGACTATCTCGACAAGCTCGGGATCAACACGATTTGGATCACCCCGATCGTCGATAATATCGATTGGGATCTCCGCTACGGTAAAGATGGCTCTCAATACGGCTATCACGGTTACTGGGCCAAAAACTTCGAGAAACTTGATGAACATCTCGGAGACATGCAGGCGTTCCATCGCCTGATCGATGCGGCCCACGCACGCGGCATCAAGATCATGGTCGACGTCGTCTTGAACCACCCAGGCTACGGAATGGAACCAGGCGCCGACAGCACAGGGGCGACGAATTTCCCTACGAACAAGGAACGTGATGCCTTTAAAGGCATGATTCGTGACACGCCTGTCGACGGGGACGATTTGAAAATGTCGCTCTCCGGCCTTCCTGACTTTAAGACAGAGGAAGCTGCCGTCCGTGAACAACTCGTCAAATGGCAGACTGACTGGATCAAGCGTTCGAAGACGAAACAAGGAAACACGATTGATTACTTCCGTGTCGATACGGTCAAGCATGTGGATGCGACGACATGGAAATCGTTTAAGAATGAACTGACAGCGCTCAAGCCAGACTTTAAAATGATTGGTGAGCATTACGGGGCGAGTGTGAACAACACAGGCGGCTATCTCCGGAGCGGCCAGATGGATTCGTTGCTTGATTTCGACTTCAAGTACCAAGCGGAAAATTTCATCAACGGGAACATTGATGGGGTCGAGAGCGCTCTTCAATACCGGAACACCCAACTCTCAAACGAAGCGACACTCGGCCAGTTCCTCAGCAGCCACGATGAAGATGGCTTCCTCATCTCTCGTGCTGGCGGCGATGAAGGTAAGCATATGGTCGCAGCCTCGCTCCAAATGACGGCGAAAGGGCAACCGGTCATCTACTATGGAGAAGAGATCGGTCAATCTGGGAAACATGCCTTAGACATGGACAAAGGCGAGTTTAACGAAAACCGTTACGACTTTGACTGGAAACGGGTGAACGGTGAAGGCAAAGACATGCACGCCCACTATCAAAAGTTGCTCAACATTCGCGCGGACTATTCAAAAGTGTTCAGCAAAGGAACACGTTCGGTCGTTGCCGGCGGTTCGAGCACCGGTTATTCGATTTTTGAACGGGTTTACGGCAAAGAGTCTATTCTCATTGGATTGAACACGAAAGAGTCGGCTCAAACGGCGACGTTCGAAACAAAGCACAAACAGAACACAGTGCTCGTCGACCGCTATAGCGGACGGACATACGTCGTCAAGCGCGACGGCAAGGTGACCGTGAACCTACCAGCGCAAGATCAAGGCGGTACGGTCATCCTCGTCTCTAAAGCTAAAAAATGATCAGCAAAAAGCCGTTGTCCCTTTTCAGGAGACAACGGCTTATTTGTTAACGTGAATAGTTTGGTGCTTCTTTTGTAATGTGCACATCGTGTGGGTGGCTTTCTTGCAGGCCGGCTCCAGTCATTCGAATGAACTGCGTATCTTCTCGCAATGCTCGAATGTCGGCAGCGCCGCAATAGCCCATTCCTGAACGGAGGCCACCAATGAGTTGATACACCGTGTCGGCCAGCTCGCCTCGGTAAGCGACGCGTCCTTCAATGCCTTCTGGGACGAATTTTTTATCCGCTTCTTGGAAGTAACGGTCTTGACTGCCTCGCTTCATCGAAGCTTCCGATCCCATACCGCGATACGTCTTAAACTGACGACCTTGATAGATCTCCATCTCGCCTGGACTCTCTTTTACACCGGCGAGCAGGCTGCCAAGCATGACAGCGCTTGCGCCAGCAGCGATTGCCTTGACGATGTCGCCCGAGTACTTGATTCCACCGTCAGCGATGACCGTGACACCGTGCTCCCGCGCTTCTGTCACGCAGTCATAGACTGCCGTGATTTGAGGGACACCGACTCCGGCAACAACCCGTGTCGTACAAATCGAACCCGGACCGATTCCGACTTTAATGACTGAAGCGCCGGCCTCGATCAAAGCACGTGTCGCTTCTGCCGTCGCCACGTTACCAGCGATGATTGGAAGTGTCGGGAACAAATCACGCAGTTCTTTCACTTTCTCGATGACACCAGCCGAGTGGCCGTGTGCTGTATCGACAACGAGCGCATCCACGCCTGCATCGACAAGGATTTGAGCACGCGAAGCAGCGTCTTTTGTTACCCCGACAGCTGCCGCCACAAGAAGACGCCCTTGTTTGTCTTTCGCAGCGTGAGGGAATTGCTCAACCTTCTCGATATCTTTCGTCGTGATCAAGCCCTTTAAAACGCCGGCATCGTCGACGAGTGGTAACTTCTCGATGCGGTGTTGGTGCAGAATTCGCTCTGCTTCTTCAAGAGAAGTTCCAACTTTTGCAGTGACAAGATTTTCTGTCGTCATGACGTCTTCGATCACAGTCGAGTAGTCTCTGATGAAGCGAAGGTCACGGTTAGTCAAAATACCGATCAATTTCCGTTCTTGTTCAGAATTGACGATTGGGACACCGGAAATGCGGTATTTACTCATTAAATACTCGGCATCATAAATTTGGCGCTCTGGCGTCAAATAAAATGGGTTCGTAATGACTCCATTCTCCGAACGTTTCACACGGTCGACATTCTCTGCTTGCATTTCCATCGACATGTTTTTGTGGATGACGCCAAGACCACCTTGACGCGCCATGGCGATCGCCATCGGTGCTTCCGTCACTGTGTCCATACCAGCGCTGATGACTGGAATGTTTAACTCAAGCCCTTCACATAGCTTCGTGCTCAGACTTACATCTCTTGGCAAGACATTTGAAAACCGTGGTACGAGTAAGACGTCATCAAACGTTAATCCTTCTTTTGCAAACTTGTTTTCCCACATAAAAATCGATTGCCCCTTTCTCTATCGGACCCGAATCTTTGTTTCGAAATATTTCTGTAATGGTAACAGGTATGGCTCGAAAGTGCAATTCAATTCACGATGTTCAGAAAGTTCAGAATTGTGTTCATTCCTGTTGAATCCTTCTCAAATCATTCGGAAAATGTCCACGTTATCGGAAGGCCAAGCCAATAATAATCGGTTTTAGAAATAGAAAAAGACGACCAAGCATGTGCTTGGTCGTCCTTCATATGGCCTGGCAACGTCCTATCCTCACAGGGGGAGACCCCCAACTACTTTCGGC
>NZ_JACSMB010000029.1:0-13439 GCF_018618455.1 Exiguobacterium sp. s142
AAAAAGAGCGATTGTCCCGACTTGAGTCGGTCCAATCGCCCTTTTTTCTGTTCACGCTCGGATAGAGCGGAGGTTTTTCAGTGCCCTCCGTTCTCGCGTAAGGGGTTTTTCTTATGCCCGGTAACCGTTCGGGTTGTTCGCTTGCCAGTTCCAGGCGTCGCGGCACATGGCGCGGACGTCGTGTTTCGCTTCCCAACCGAGCGCGTCTTTCGACTTTGTCGGGTCGGCGTAGCAGCTGCCGATGTCGCCCGGCCGACGCGGCGTCACTTTATACGGGACAGTTTTTCCACTCTCCGCCTCGAAAGCCTTGACGAGGTCGAGCACGCTGTAGCCCGTGCCGGTCCCGAGGTTGAACGCCTCGGCGCCGGTGTGGTCCATGACGTAGTCGAGCGCCTTCAAGTGGCCTTCAGCCAAGTCGACGACGTGGATGTAGTCGCGGACGCCGGTGCCGTCCGGTGTGTCGTAATCGTCACCGAACACGCTCAGTTCGCTCAGGCGGCCGACGGCGACTTGCGTGATGTACGGCATCAAGTTGTTCGGTACGTCGAACGGGTCCTCACCGATCTGGCCTGACTCATGGGCGCCGATCGGGTTGAAGTAGCGGAGGAGCGCGATGCTCCATGACGGGTCGGCGACGGCCAAGTCGCGCATGATGTCTTCGATCATCAACTTCGTGCGGCCGTACGGGTTCGTCGCGCTGAGCGGGAACGATTCGTCGATCGGCGTCCGTTCCGGCATGCCGTATACCGTCGCAGAAGAAGAGAAGACGACTTGTTTCACGTCGAACGCGTTCATCACGTCGAGCAGGACGGTCGTCCCAACGACGTTGTTCTCGTAATAGCGGAGCGGCTCGTTCACCGATTCGCCGACAGCTTTCAGTCCGGCGAAATGGATGACGGCGTCGATCGTATGTTTCAAGAAGATCTGTTCCAATAACTCCCGGTCGAGGATGTCGCCGAGATAAAACTCGACCGTTTTACCGGTCAGCGCCTCGACGCGGTCGAGCGCCTCACGGCGGCTGTTCGACAAGTTGTCGAGGACGATGACGTCGTGTCCGGTCTCAAGTAGTTGGAGGACGGTGTGGGTGCCGATGTAGCCGGCACCACCTGTAACTAAAATTGTAGTCATGGGGATTACTCCTTCCGAAGAAAACTATTATTTTTCTGTCAAACGCACGCGGGTCTGTCCGTTCGTGCCGATAAATAAGCGGAGCGAGTACGTCTCGCTCTCATAGACGAGCGCGTCGCTCGTCTCGATGACTGGTTCACCGAGCGGGTCGAACGCCTCACGCGCGAGTTGCGTGTTCGTCCAGTCGATGGCGTGGACTTGGTCGTCTTGGATGACGAAGAAGCCGCCGTTGTAGAACGCATAGGCGTTCAAGGCGTCGGTCTCACGACCGTACGGTGCGCCGAGCGTCTCGGTGAGTGCGGCCTCGTTCATCGCGAAGAAATCAGGGAGCGCTTCACCAAGCCAAGCGTTGTCTAGGTTCGTCTCGGCCCAGTCGAGCAGCGTACTGTCAGTCAGGTCGCGTGACGGCCAGTCGGTCGTGACGGC
This sequence comes from Exiguobacterium sp. s142, assembly GCF_018618455.1. NCBI lineage: Bacteria > Bacillati > Bacillota > Bacilli > Caryophanales > Exiguobacterium > Exiguobacterium sp. s142. Next base: position 1,555 of record NZ_JACSMB010000029.1, read on the forward strand.
GTCGAGTGCGACCCAAGCCGTCGTGCCGTCGAGGTCGACTTCGACATGATCGTCTTGTTCGTTCACAATCTCGTAGCGATCGCCGATATCTCCTATATAGGTGACTGTCGTGCCATTCGGTTCGCTGACGAGGTTGACGTTTTTCGTCGCCAGCCAGACGTAGTTCGTCTCCGGTTGTTCGACGACAGGTTCCGGTTCAGGCGCCGGGGCTTCGACTTCCGTTGTCTCGCTCGGCTCAAATAGCGCCGCTACATATGGATACCCGATATAACCGCCGCCTAATAAGACTGCGACGAGTAACAGGCCACCGAGCCATTTGCCTTTCTTCTTACGAGGGCGGGCCGGTTCAATTCGCTTGGCCCGTTCGGCGCGTGACGGGACCGAAGTCTCCGGTACGTAACGCGGCTTCTGAGTCTGTGTTGCTGATTGTGGCGCTTTTTCCAATGCGGCGTCGGCAATTGTCTCGTTGACGACTGTCTTGTCAACTTTGATTGGTTGCGGCACCGTCGCTTCTTTGTTCAGCACTCGATCATTCTTCTCGAGTAAAGACACATAATATGGAAGGAACGTGGCATCTTTCTTCCCGTCTTTGATCCAGGCCGTGAAGTCGACCGCTGATTTTTCGTCGGTCGGGAGTGAGGCTTTCGTCGCACCGGTCAGTTCTTCAAAAGAAACGGTCAACGATTTGCCGTCCCCTAGATTTTGTTTGATTAAAGTTTGTAGGTTTGTACGTGTCGACGCATCGACATCGGCATATAGCTGGAGTAGGCGCTCACTAACGTGCACTATTGTCTCCCCCTTTTGTAAAGTTATTCCTTTCAAAGTTTAGCAGATTTGCATGCCAAAAAACCCAATTTTTAAAAAATGGGTCATCACGGGAGAGAATTTTTGCTATAATGTTTTGGTATTGTCAGTAAAAATATTATTTGCGGAAATTTTCCAGTCGTGATTTTACAGAATAGAGGAGAGAGAACACGAATATGAATGAAGAAACGATTTCCCTTGGAGAACTGTTCTCCATCTTGAAGCGGAGCAAATGGCTCATCGCAAGTTTAGCACTCATCGCGGCACTCATCGCCTTCCTCGTCAGTTCGTACGTCATCCAACCGACGTATGAAGCGTCGACACAAGTGCTCGTCGCACCGAAAGAGACACAAAACAATATAATCGACAGCGGCCAAGTCCAGTCGTCGGTCGCACTCGTCAACACGTACCGTGTCATCATCCAGAGCCCGGCCATCTTAGAGCCGGTCCAAGAGAACGTCGTCGGTGCGCCGGAGGACATCAGTAGCTTGATCACCGTGAACAGCGAACAAAACTCGCAAGTCATCAACATCGCGGTCCAACATACGAACCCGGTGCTCGCAACGGATATCGCCAACGAGATCAGCACCGTATTCTCGAAAGAAGTGAAAGAACTAATGAGCGGCGTCGACAACGTCAAAGTGTTGTCGGATGCGTCCGTGCCGATGTTCCCGGTCAGCCCGAACATCTTGCTCAACACGGCGATCGCGACCGTGCTCGGCTTGATGATCGGAGTCGCCATCGCTTTCCTCAAAGTCGTGCTCGACCGTCGCATCAAGACGGAGCAAGACGTCGAGACGATTTTAGAACTCCCGGTCTTAGGGTCGATCCCAGTCATTGACCGTGTCGAGATGCAGCAACAGCGCCAAGCGAAAGTGAAGGGTGAAGAAGTCCATGTTTAATTTCGGGAAAAAGAAACACAAACATATCAAATACGACAAGACCGGCCGCGACTTGATCACGGTCCATAAGCCGAAGTCGCCGATCTCCGAGCAATACCGGACGATCCGGACGAACCTCGAGTTCACGGCCGTCGATGACGACTTACAGACGATGGTCATCACATCGGCCTCGTCTGGCGAAGGCAAGTCGACGACATCATCGAACCTCGCCGTCGTCTACGCCCAGCAAGGCAAGCGCGTCTTACTCGTCGACTGCGACATGCGCCGCCCGACGGCCCACTTCACGTTCCGTCTATCGAACGGGATCGGGCTGTCGACCGTCCTCGCCAAAAAGACGACGATCGAGAAAGCGACGCATGCGACACAAGTCGAGAACTTGGACTTGCTGGCGGCGGGACCGATTCCACCGAATCCGTCGGAGCTATTGTCGTCGAAGACGATGGACCGCGTGCTCGAAGAGTTGAAGGCGAATTACGACATCATTATTTTAGACGCCCCGCCGATGATGCAAGTCGCCGACACACGCGTCCTCGCCCGGAAAGTAGACGGCGTCGTCCTCGTCGTCGGCTGCGACAAGTCGGACCGCCAGATGGTCGTCAAAGCGAAAGAACAGTTGACGCTCGCCGAGGCCCATATCCTCGGTGTCGTCTTGAACAAGCGTGAGCCGCAAGGCAGCGACGATTACTATTACTACTATGCGTACGAGTAAAAAGGAGACAACGCCATGATCGATATCCATTGTCACTTGCTCCCGGCCGTCGATGACGGACCGGAGACGGTCGAACAAGCGGTAGAAATGGCGAAACGCGCGGCAAGCGAAGGGGTGACCGCGATCGTGGTCACCCCCCACGCGTTTCACCCCCAGTTCGAGACGGATGAGTTGAACGTCCAAAACGCTGTCGCCAAGCTTCAAGACGTGTTACGCCAGGAGGGCATCGCGCTCGACTTATACGCCGGCCAAGAGATTCGCGTATTCGGCGAGTTAGTCGAGGCGCTCGAGCAAGGCAAGGCGCTCTCGCTCGCCGGCTCGCGTTACGTTCTCGTCGAATTTCCGAGCGACTCTGTCCCGGCCTACGCCGAGCAACTGTTCTTCGGTCTGCAGACGGAAGGGTACACGCCGGTCATCGCTCACCCGGAGCGCAACAAAGAGTTCGCGACGAACCCGAAACGCTTAATGGACTTCGTGTCGTCAGGTGCGTTGTCGCAAATCACGACAGGCAGTCTGACGGGCGAGTTCGGACAGAACGTGCAAGATCTTGCTTTCGCGTTCTTACGGAACGGACTGAGCCACTTGATCGCCTCGGACGCCCATAGCACCGGGCGCCGCACGTTCTATTGGGATGATGCCAAAGATGCCGTCACAAAAGAACTCGGTGCCGACAAATGGGACACGTACGTCGGCAACGCCGAGGCGGTCATGAAAGACGAGTTCGTCTTCATCGACCCCCCAATTCTTCCAATTAAAAATTGGAGAGGGAAATGGAAGAAATGATTTCCCTTTATTAACAATAAACGGTTGACAACTAGGTTATCATTATGATTTTTGTCGACATCTGTCGAACGATTTTATGTTTTAATTTCCTTTCCTTGGTTTTTTAGGTGGATAGAACGTGATACCCTTAATTTATAATTTTTTAAAAGGATGGTAGATACATCCTTTTTTCTATGGATTCTACAGGTTAGATAGAACCATCCAGGAGGAATGGGATAGATGACAATAAAACGAGTGAAAAAAGCGGTCATTCCGGCAGCCGGTCTCGGGACGAGGTTTTTACCGGCGACAAAAGCGATGCCGAAAGAGATGTTGCCGATCGTCGACAAACCGACGATCCAATACATCATTGAAGAAGCGGTCGAGTCAGGCATTGAAGACATCTTGATTGTGACCGGTAAAGGCAAACGTGCCATCGAGGACCACTTCGACTCGGTGCCAGAGCTTGAGCAACAATTAATTGAGAAAGGGAAGTCGGAATTTTTGAAACTCGTCGAAGAGACGACGAATATTAACATCCACTTCATCCGTCAATCAAAGCCGAGAGGACTCGGTCACGCCGTGCTTCAAGCGAAAGCGTTCATCGGCGACGAGCCGTTCGTCGTCATGCTTGGGGATGACATCGTCCAAGCGGACGTGCCTTGTACACGTCAATTGATTGAACAGTACAACAAGGCAGAAAGTTCGATTATCGGTGTCCAACCGGTATCGCGTGACGTGACGCATCGTTATGGCATCGTCGACATTCAGTCATCGCTTGAAGGCGGGTTACATAAAGTCGAGTCGTTCGTCGAGAAACCGGCACCAGGGACGGAACCGTCGAACTTGGCGATCCTTGGACGTTACTTGTTCACGCCGCAAATTTTTAAGTTTTTAGAAACACAAGCGCCTGGCGCGGGTGGCGAGATCCAGTTGACGGATGCGATCACACGGTTAAACGAAGTCCAACCTGTATTCGCTTTTGAATTCACAGGTAAGCGCTATGACGTCGGGGAAAAGCTCGGCTTTATCCAGACGACGTTGGAATTCGCCTTGGCACGTGAAGACTTACGGGACGATGTCTTAAAGATGATGACGCAGTTAGTAGAAGAACAATCTTCTATGAACGCGGTTAAATAAATGGGAGGGAAAACGAGTGTCCATTCCTGAACTAGGTCGAAAATCGTTACGGACAAGTATACTAATCATCCTCGATATGGCAGCAATCTTATCGTCGATGATCGTGACTTATTTTTTCTTATATCCAGTCGAATTCATTCAAAATATTGATCAAAATCATTTTATTGAGTCAGCTATTTTATATAGTGCGTTATTTATCGTCATGGCCGGCGTCAGCCGGCTATACCGTGTCGCTTGGCGCTTTGCCAGTATGTCTGAGGCGATCCGTCTCGCGATGACGCTTTTCTTGAGTACGATCACCCTTTATATTATCCAGTTCGCCGTTTACGGTGAAGCGATGGAGCGGATGTTGTTCCTCAGTTTTTGCTTATCGCTTCTACTGTTAGGTGGCATCCGTTTAGGGTCACGTATTTACGTGACGTGGAAACACGATCAGCTTTCAATCTTGCGTGGTCGCAACGTAAAGCGACGTAAAGACGAGAAACGGACGCTCATCATTGGAGCGGGACAGGCCGGACGCATGTTGGTTCGTCAAATGAACCAATCGGATAATCACCGGATGAACCCGGTCGGTTTTTTGGATGACAACCGTCATCTGCAGACGCTTACTGTCAACGGGGTCAAAGTCGTCGGGACGGTCGATAAGTTAGAAGATATCGTCGAGAAGGAAGCAGTCGATAAAATCGTCTTCGCCATCCCGTCGATGAAGTACCAAGAGCGGTTAGCCATCATCAAACGAGCGAAAGCGGTTTGTACGAACGTGCATACGTTGCCGATGATTGAAGAAGTCGCAGCAGGCAAAGTCGCTGTCAATCAAATGCGGCAAGTTTCAATTGAAGATCTTCTCGGTCGTGAACCGGTCGAGCTTGATATTTCGGGTATCCAATCCGAAGTTGAGGGGAAAACTGTTTTGGTGACAGGTGCTGGTGGATCGATCGGATCCGAAATCTGTCGCCAAATTTTAAAGTTTAAACCAGAACGGCTACTCCTTCTCGGTCATGGTGAAAACAGTATCTACTTAATCGAACGCGAGTTGCGAGAGTTGAACTTAGAGGTAGAACTTATTCCTGTCATCGCCGACGTCCAAGACGTCGAACGGTTGCGTGATGTCTTTATGACGCACTCACCACACCTCGTCTTCCATGCGGCAGCACACAAACACGTCCCATTAATGGAAGCGAATCCACATGAAGCAGTGAAAAATAATATTTACGGCACGAAAAACGTCGCCGAGATGGCGGATGAATATGGTGCAGCACGCTTCGTCATGATTTCGACAGACAAAGCGGTCAACCCGACGAACGTCATGGGGTCGACGAAACGAGTCGCTGAGATGATCATTCAAAACTTGGCGAAGACAAGTCGGACAAAATACGCCGTCGTGCGTTTCGGCAACGTGTTAGGTAGCCGCGGATCAGTCATTCCGCTATTTAAATCGCAAATTGAGAAGGGCGGTCCCGTTACGGTGACACACCCTGATATGACCCGATACTTCATGACGATTCCTGAAGCAAGCCGTCTCGTCATTCAAGCGGGAACGTTAGCTGACGGTGGCGAAGTATTCGTCCTTGATATGGGCGAACCGGTGAAGATTGTCGACCTTGCCCGTAACATGATCAAGCTGAGCGGGTTCACGGAAGAGCAAATCTCGATTGCTTTTAGCGGGATTCGTCCCGGAGAGAAGATGTTCGAAGAGCTACTAAAAGAAGGCGAGGTCCATCCTGAGGCAGTTTATCCGAAAATCTTTACTGGTATCGTGAGTGAAGAAACAAACTTGGAAGAGAAACTAAATCGTATGAATGAACTGAAAACGAGCGAAGCGCTCGGTTTGTATCTCGTTAACTGGGCAAATGATTGTTTAGATTTAAATAATATGAACGTAAATAAAGACGTACGTGAGACGGTCTAATAAATGGAGTGTGAATGATGAAGTATAGCGAACAAAAACGAAAAATCGACTTTATTCTTTCTTTGATTGGATTGATTGTACTGTCGCCATTGTTTATCGGAATTATGATTGCAATCAAACTTGAATCAAAAGGTCCGGTCTTCTTCAAACAAAAACGTGTTGGACTTCACCAATCGCACTTCAATATTTTAAAGTTTCGGACAATGCGGATTGATGCTCCTAAAGACACACCGACACATTTACTAAATGATCCAGAACAGTATATTACAAAAATCGGAAAAATTCTTCGGAAGACAAGTCTCGATGAACTCCCTCAAATAATTAATATTCTAAAAGGTGAAATGGCTGTGATTGGTCCACGTCCAGCACTCTGGAATCAATATGATTTGATTGAAGAGCGGGAGAAATATGGGGCAAATGATATTCTACCAGGCCTTACAGGGTGGGCACAAGTGAATGGTAGAGATGAATTACCGATCGAAATTAAAGCAGCATATGATGGTGAGTATAAAAATAACATCTCTTTTAAGCAAGATTTTAAATGTTTAATAAAAACTTTTATTATTGTCATTAAAAAAGATGGAGTGATTGAGGGAAATCAAAGTTCGTCATATGTAGAAGTAGTAGAAATAGAAAGAAAATCACATTTAAATGAGGCAAAAAAATGAACGAAAAGGTATTGTGTTCAAAAGTAGATAGCTTACCATTAGTTAGTGTGATTGTTGCTACTTATCGCCGTGATTCAACTTTAAAAAGAGCCATAAATTCAATTTTAAAACAATCATATAAAACAATTGAAATCATTATTATTGATGATAATAATGATTCTGAATGGAGTGCAAGGGTTTCAGGAATTATAAATCTATTTAATGATAAACGCATAATCCTAAAGAAAAATCCTCTTAATTTAGGATCTGCAAAATCAAGAAATGAAGGCATAATGATTAGTAGTGGGGAATACATTACATTTTTAGACGACGATGATGAATACTCCGAATTAAAAATCGAGCATCAGTTGTTAGAAATGAGAATGAAGAACTCTGATTTCTCAATCACTGACTTAAGTTTATATAATCACAAAGGGAATTTAATAGAAAAAAGGACTCATACAAATATTGAGAATTATACTTCATCTTCAAAAAAACTATTGTCTTATCATATGATGCATCATTTAACTGGAACTGATTGTTTAATGTTTAAAAAAGGATATTTGTTGGAGATTGGTATGTTCCCCTTAAAAGATATTGGTGATGAGTTTTATTTGGTCTCACAAGCAATTAAATTCGGAGGGAAGTTTCAATATATTCCGCGCTGTAATGTAAAAGCTTATGTTCACTCTAAGGACGTAAGTCTTTCAGTAGGTGACGAGAGATTAAAAGGAGAAAAAGAATTATATAAATATAAAAGGCAACACTTCTCAGAACTAAATCATTTCGAAAAAAAATATATCCAGATGCGACATTATTTAGTTGTGGGATATGTATGTATAAAAAGAAAATCTTATTTTAAAGGTTCGCTTTCGATATTCAAAGCTGTATACACAAATCCGCTAGGAGTGACAAAAATTGCATTAGGTCGGATCAGAAAATAATTCATGAAAGAAGGTTCTCAATGAAATTAGAGGTGTTGATTTCTACAATGTATCAAACGGGATTTTCAAAGCTAATAAGGAAAATGAAAATTAAATCTGACGCTATATTTATAAATCAATCGGATTCTTTTGAGTATAGTTGTATTAATAACAATAATAACAATATAAAAATATTTACATTTCCGGAAAGAGGAATTGGATTAAGCAGAAATAATGCACTCATGAGGGCAGAAGGAGATATCTGCTTATTAGCTGACGACGACGTTATATTGGATGAAAACTATTATGAGATTATAATTAAAGCTTATGAAGAGCATCCAGAGGCAGACGTCATTCTTTTTAATGTGCCAAGTTTAAATCACAAAAGACCGACAGTAGATATAAAAAAGAAGCAAAAAATTCATCATCTAAATTATATGAAATATGGAGCTGTTAATATTACGTTTAGAACTAAAAAAATCCAAGATAGAGCCATATATTTCAGCTTAGCTTTTGGTGGTGGTGCAAAATATAGTGCGGGGGAGGATACACTTTTTCTTCATAATTGTCTCGAAAAAAAATTGAAAATAGTAGCTTTACCTAAAATAATAGGTTGGGTAGAACAAAAAGATTCAACTTGGTTTGAAGGCTATAACAAAAAGTATTTCTTTGATAAAGGAATATTCTTTTCACACTTATCAAAGAGGAATGCCTACTTGCTTGCATTACAATTTCTTATTAGAAAACATAAACTTTACAAAGATCAAATTTCTTTTAATGATGCTTTTAAAAAAATTATAGAAGGTATAAAAAATGAACTTTAAAAAAATTTCGTCTAAATTAAAAAAAATAAAATTTGAAGATGTCAAGGGTATATTACTACTTAGCACTTCTTTTATATTTTCTTTAGCATTAAATAAAAACAAGAAAGATATTTGGCTGGTAAGTGAACGACCTCAAGATGCTCAAGACAATGGTTATTATTTTTTTAAATATGTAAGAGAGAACCATCCAGAGATTAATATTTATTACGCAATTGACTTTAAATCTCCCGCATATAAAAAAGTGTCTGAATATGGAAACTGTATACATTTCGGTAGTTTTCAACATTATATATTTTACTGGTTAGCTACAAAAAATATTAGCTCACAAATTGGAACAGGTGAACCTGCAGGGCAATTATGTTTAAACTTGGAGTTGATGGGGTTAGTTCGAAATAAGAAAGTGTTTCTTCAACACGGAGTTATTAAGGACAAATTAAATTTTGCTTTATATGAGAATACTAAAATTGAATTGTTCTGTTGCGGAGGTAAAGATGAATATGAATATGTCAAACAAAATTATGGTTATCCTGAGAGGGCTGTGAAATATTTAGGTCTTTGTAGATTTGATGGATTGCATGAGTATAAAGCCAATAAGAAGAAAATTTTACTTATGCCAACATGGCGACAATGGTTAGATAATAATGACAAAGAATTCTTAAACTCAGAATATTTTAAAGCCTATTCAAATCTATTAAATAACAAAAAACTTGATGGTTTTTTAAAAACGTATAATATAGAATTGATTTTTTCTCCGCATAATAATGTTAAAAGGCATATAAATTTTTTTTTCAATGCATCGGATAATATTAGAATTATGCGGGAAGATGAAGAATTTCAGAATATACTTAAAGAAACATCATTATTAATTACAGATTATTCGAGCGTTTTTTTTGATTATGCTTATATGAAAAAACCTGTCATTTTCTATCAGTTTGATTTTGAAGAGTATAGATTAAAGCATTATGAAGAAGGTTATTTTAATTATGAGTCAGATGGTTTTGGAGATGTAATTTATGATGAATATAATTTAGTGGAAAAAATAATGTACTATATCGAGAATAACTATCATATCGAAGAGAAATATATAAATAAGATAGATAATTTTTTTGAGCTTCATGATGATAAAAACTGTCAAAGAACATTTTTAGAAATAAAAAATATGTAAGGGGTTTAAACGTTGAAAGACAACAATAGAAAACTTAAAATTCTATACACTTTTTTTATTTGTATATTGCCTTTAATTCATCATTACAGTTCACCATTACCAAATATCACACTAGGAGAAATAGGGTTATTAGCATTCACGGGATTGGCATTGGTTAAGTTTTTTGTTTCTCAAAGTAAATTTAATGAGCCGCTTTATCTTATGTTTGTATGTTCGATGATATTTGTTTCTCTGTTAACAGTTTTTTTTCAATACCCTTCGTATAACTTCAGCGCAGTAGCTAGCTTATTTATGAGATTATTTTTTTATCTAGTCCTTATCACGATTACTGCCCGATATTATTTTGACGCAAAGATGGCAATTAAAATATACATGACGATAGCAATAGGCGTTTCTTCGTATCTCTATGTCCAGATATTTTCTTTCTATGTTTTAGGCCAAGTTGCGCCTTCGGTTACTTCGTTAATACCTTTATACAATAATCCCGCATATGAGATGATCAATTTTGAAAGGGTTTATGCGCACTTATTTAGACCACAATCAATTTTTTTGGAACCGGGAGTTTTTGCCCAGTATCTTTTTCCGGCTGTAATTCTTTCATTATTTAAATTTGGTTCTCAAACGGATTCAATAAACTATAAACGTGCTGTTTTTTTTAGTATTACTTTAGTGGCAACGCTATCTGCTCAAGCAATGTTTATTACCATACTAATATGGTTGATATGGTTGACTTCACAATTGAAAACAATGAATGTAAGAAAAGTCACTCTTATTAGTAGTAGTTTAATAGTATTTTTGATTACGTTTAGTATATTAATTACCACCAATGAATCTTTCCATAAAGCAACTATTGGAAGATTTATTGAGGGAACTACTTATGACTCAACTGAAGTAAGAGTTTATCGTGGTTTCCAAGTTTACAATGAGTTAGATCCGTTGTTTAAAGTTATTGGAGTAGGCTTCGGAAATATAACTGAGTTTGTGACTTCTAATAATATTACAACTGAAAGTGACTTGTATGGAGTTACAAGTACAGGAGAAAAACAGTATAACTATGAATATATGAATTCTATAGCATACATTTTAGTTACAGGGGGAATATTGTCGTTTGTTATTTTTGTTTTATTCCTGAGTAGTATTTTCAAAAAATCGAAAGATTTTTCTTTTGTTGCGCTTATTGTATTAATAATTATGTGTTTTTATGGTGGGATTTTAATTTCTCCAACTTGGATTATATTTATGACATTTATTTTTGGAGAAATAAAGTTGCGAGAGAGTGAATTATTGCGAGCGTAATAAACTAAGAATTTAAGGGTAGGGGCTATTGTAGTGAGAATTGCACATTCATTCAAAAATATAGGAGTAACTTTTATTGGACAATTATTAGCAATGGCGATTGCATTTCCTGCAAGGTTAATATTCTTAGAGAATTTAGGAACTGAGAATTTAGGACTCCATTCATTGTTTACAAACCTGATTACCCTTTTATCTCTTGTTGATTTAGGTATAGGTAGTGCGATTGTATTTAGTCTATATAAACCGATCGCCGAAGAAGACAAAAATAAAGTCGCAGGATTAATGAAACTCTATAAAAAAATATATACAATTATTGGAATAACTGTATTTTTAATCGGGATTATAATCATGACATTCCTGGAATTCATAGTAAAAGAATATAACGGAAATGAAAATATATATATAATATTCTGGTTATTCATTGTGAACACTACTATTTCTTATTTTTTTGTTTACAAAAAATCTATAATAATTGCTCATCAAAAAAATTATATAGTGAATAGTGTTCACTATCTTTATATAATTCTTACTAATATTTTTCAAATGTACTTATTGATTAGGTATGAAAATTTTATTGCTTATCTTTTAGTTCAGATATTTTTTACTTCTTTGGAAAATTTAACTATATCCAACTATGCAAATAAGATGTTTCCTTATTTAAAAGAGCATATTTCGGTAGCAACGGATAAAAAAATAATAAAGGAACTATTTAGTAATGACGGTTTGTCAAATTAAGCGCAACACTTCGTCCGTGAAGGCCTCGTGTGCGGTCTTCCAGCCCAGGCATTTGCGTGGGCGGCCGTT
>NZ_JACSMB010000030.1:0-10194 GCF_018618455.1 Exiguobacterium sp. s142
GAAGGGGTCCGGCCACCGAAAATCGGTGACCGGACCCCTCTTTTTATTGAAAAGCTTTAAAACAGGCTAGTTATGTCCCAGCCTCTTCTGCATGCTATGATACTTTCTTCTGAATCCCGTACGTCCCGATCCGCCATAACTTCTCGAACGGTCCGTAGCGATGCGATTTGAGCCACCACATCGAGAAGAACGTTTGGGCAATCAAAATCGCGATGCTCAAGAACAATCCTTCAGTGAGCGACAGACGTCCGTAATACCCGAGGGCGATGACGGGAAGGACGACGACGAGCGTGTGCGTCAAGTAGTTCGTCAGCGCCATCCGGCCGAGCGCCTGGAGCGGACGGAACGTGAGTCCTTTCCGGACGGCAATGGTGAACAGACAGACGTAAGTCGTCGCGAGCAGTTTTCCGGAGATGAGGACGGCTGTTAGGTTCGTCCAGTAATAAGCGCCGCCACCACCATAACGATGCCAAAGGATGACCCCGAAAAACGGCAAGGCGAGAACACTGCAAATGATGGCCGTCCGCGTCAATCCTTGAAGCGTCCATGTGAGCAGCTTCCGCTCACGCCCGATATAGAGACCGAATAAGAATAGGCAAAAGATTTCAATCCCGACAAGCAGAGAGTTTGAGATCGCGCTAAAGATCTCGACGTCGAGCCGGTAATCGAACCAAGCGCCAAAGCCGGCGTTATATGCGGTCGGGAACGGATAGCCGGGATTGAAATACCCCGTCGTCCACTCCATCAAGACAGATGAGCCATAGAACAAGAGAAAACTCCCGATCAACAAACTCCACGCCCACGTCAAAATCGCGCGGTTGCTCAATCCATAAAACAAGGGGAGCAACAACCCCCACATCGCATACGTATGTAAGATGTCACCCGACCAGATGGCCAGGTGAGCAAGTCCGAACAGGAAAAGGATGACGATGCGTCGGACATAGCGGCTCGCCGAGTCCCCACGCGCGTAAGAGCGTTCGAGGAAAATCGAGAAGCCGATGCCGAACAGTAAAGAGAAAATTGTATAGAACTTCGTCTGGATGAACAAGTCGAACAGTGTCCTTACGACGAGGTCACTACCTTCATACATAGGTTTACCGAAGATCCAGTCGCTCCCGAGCATGCTCGGGATGTTGACGAGGAAGATGCCGCACAGGGCAAATCCTCGAATAATATCATAGAGAACGATGCGTTCGTTCAATTGGATGGGGCCTGTCATGCGACACTTCCTCTACACGTTTTAGAATACTTTCGTCGTCCACGATTCACAGTTCCAGACGTCGGTGACGATGTCTTGATAGAACTCCGGTTCGTGACTGATGAGTAGGATACTACCTTTATACTCTTTCAATGCGCGCTTCAACTCTTCCTTCGCGTCGACGTCCAAGTGGTTCGTCGGCTCATCGAGGAGGAGCAAGTTTGATTCGTTGTTTTGGAGCTTACAGAGGCGGACTTTCGCTTTTTCCCCACCACTGAGGACGGCGATTTTACTCTCGATATGCTTCGTCATGAGACCACACTTCGCGAGCATGGCTCGGACTTGTTGCTGGTTGAGTGACGGGAACTCGCTCCAAATCTCTTCGATACACGTGTTGTTGCTGACGGCCGCTTCTTGTTCGAAGTACCCGATCTCTAGGAACTCGCCGCGTTCGACCGTTCCTTCGAGCGGATTGATCATGCCGAGCAGACTCTTCAAGAGTGTCGTCTTCCCGATTCCGTTCGCGCCGACGAGGGCGATCTTCTGACCGCGCTCCATCTGCAAGTCGAGCGGACGTGAGAGCGGCTCATCGTAACCGATGACGAGACCTTTTGCGTCAAAGATGAGACGGCCTGACGTGCGCGCCTGCAAGAAACGGAACTCTGGCTTCGGACGTTCCGCACTCAGCTCGATGACGTCCATCTTGTCGAGTTTCTTTTGACGTGACATCGCCATGTTTCGTGTCGAGACGCGGGCCTTGTTACGGGCGACGAAGTCTTTCAAATCAGCGATTTCCGCTTGTTGGCGTTTATAAGCCGACTCAAGCTGCGACCGTTTCATCTCGTACACTTCCATAAACTTGTCGTAGTCGCCGACGTAACGCGACAAATCTTGGTTCTCCATATGGTAGACCAAGTTGATGACGCTGTTTAAGAACGGGATATCATGCGAGATCAAGATGAACGCATTGTCGTAGTTCTGAAGATAACGCTTCAACCACTCGATATGGATCTCATCCAAATAGTTGGTCGGCTCATCGAGGAGGAGGATGTCCGGCTTCTCAAGGAGTAGCTTCGCGAGCAACACTTTTGTCCGTTGTCCACCTGACAGGTCAGCGACATCGCGGTCGAGACCGACATCTAAAATACCGAGTCCGCGGGCGACTTCTTCGACTTTCGCATCGATGATATAAAAGTCGTTCGAATCGAGCGTCTCTTGCAGTTCGCCGACTTCAGCGAGCATGTCGTCCATCTGTTCAGGTGACGCGTCGCCCATTTCCATGTAGAGTTCGCCGATGCGTGTCTCCATGTCAATCAAGTATTGGAACGCGCTTTTCAACACGTCACGAATCGTCATCCCGCGTGCGAGGACGGCGTGCTGGTCGAGGTAACCGACGCGGACGTTTTTCGCCCACTCGATTTTCCCTTCATCCGGTTGCAGTTTGCGCGTGATGATGTTCATGAACGTCGATTTTCCTTCACCGTTTGCTCCGATGAGGCCGATGTGTTCACCTTTTAATAGACGGAAAGACACGTCATTTAAAATGGCGCGGTCACCGAAACCGTGGCTCAAGTTTTGTACTGTTAATATACTCATAATTCGTATTCGTTCCCTTCAAAGTTGACTATCCGATATTGTAGCATGGATTCAAAAAAATTAGTACGCCAGTCCGACCGACTGCCGGACGAAACTGTTCTCTTCGACCGTGTTCAACATGAACTGGGCGACGTCGGCGCGTGAAATCTGTTTACCGTCGGCAGGGATCCCGTCGATGTCCGTCCGGTACACCGATGTTCGCGGACCATTCGTCAGTTGCATCGGCCGCACGATCGTGTAGTCGAACGACGAGTTGCGCCACAGGTCGACCGCGGCCCGGTGGTCGCGAAGCGGCTTCCGGAGCATGAACGTCACGACCGTTCCGGCGATCCCGGGAATCTCTTTGTCAATCCCGGCAGACGCGAGGTACAGAATGCGCGTCACATCGTTCGCTTTCATGGCGGGGACGAGTGCATCGGTCACGCTGGCCAAGAAATCGGGGTCGCTCAAATCGGTCCCGAGACAGCTGATGACGGCGTCGTGCCCTTTGAGCGCGTCGGTCAACGCCGAACTGTCCGAGACGTCGCCTTCTATGATCTCGAGCTGCGGGGTCGGGATGAGTTTTTTCTGTTCGCGCACGAAGGCGGTCACATGATGGCCGTGCTCGATCGCTTGATCGATAAACTGATGACCGGTCCGGCCGGTGGCACCAAGAACGAATAGCTTCATACACAACGAGCTCCTCTCATTTTTCCAGTATCTTCAGTATACAGCAGTTTCAGAAAAATCGGACTTTTAGCAGTCTTTTCATAAACGGGTTGCAATTTCTACAATCTCGTCTACAATAAACTTTATCTTATATAACTAAAAAGATTCGCACTCGTATATCCGTGAGAATATGGCTCACAAGTCTCTACCGAACCACCGTAAATGGTTCGACTACGGGTGACGCTTGTCGTGTGCATTCTTTGTGTTTTCATGCGGTTCGTCGTCCCCGGGTAGGGGTGACGAATCGCATTTTTTTATTGGAGGGAAACACAATGAAGCAGTTAGAAGACAAAATTAGAGACGAAGGCCGTGCCTTGTCGGACCAAGTATTGAAAGTCGATGCGTTCCTGAACCACCAAGTCGATCCTGAATTGATGCAGGCGATCGGTCGTGAATTCGCAGACCGATTCCGTGATGACCAGATCGACCGAATCGTCACACTCGAATCGAGCGGGATCGCCCCGGCGATGATGACGGCGCTCGAGCTCGGCATCCCGTTCGTGTTCGCTCGCAAACGAAAATCACTCACGCTCCAAGACGACCTCGTCGAAGCGGATGTCTATTCGTTCACGAAACAAGAGACGAACCGCATCAGCTTGAGCCGTCGTTTCGTCCAACCGGATGAGCGTATCCTCGTCATCGATGACTTCCTCGCGAACGGGGAAGCGGCGCTCGGTTTGACGCAGCTCGTCGAGTCGGCCGGTGCGACCGTCGCGGGTGTCGGCATCGTCATCGAGAAGTCGTTCCAGCCAGGACGGGAAAAACTGATCGACAAAGGGTATCGTGTCGAATCACTCGCCCGTATCGCCAAACTTGGAGCAGATAGCATCTCATTCGTAGAGGTGGTCCGATGAACACGTTCAAAACGGCCAGTCTCGGGTTCCAACATCTGCTCGCGATGTACACAGGCGCGGCCATCGTCCCGCTTATCGTCGGTGGGGCCATCGGGCTCGGACCGACTGAGCTCGCGTATCTCGTCGCCATCGATTTGTTCATGTGCGGCGTCGCGACATTGCTTCAAGTATGGACGACCCGTTTCACCGGTGTTGGGTTACCGGTCGTGCTCGGTTGTACGTTCACGGCGGTCGGTCCGATGATCGCCATCGGCAGTTCGAGCGGTATCACAGCGATTTATGGGGCGTTGATTGCGAGCGGTGTCATCGTCATCTTGATTTCAGGCTTCGTCGGCAAACTGGCCCAATTCTTCCCGCCGGTCGTCCTTGGTTCGGTCGTGACGATCATCGGCCTCTCGCTTATCCCGGTCGCCATCAATGATATCGGCGGCGGGACACCGGGTGAGCCTGGTTTCGCTTCAATACAAAACTTGGCGCTCGGCGGATTGACGATCGGTTTGATTCTCGTCTTGAACCGAGTCGGTACCGTGTTCAGTCGGGCGGCAGCGGTCTTGTTCGCCGTCTTGATCGGTACCGGTGTCGCCACGTTCCTCGGTCTCGTCGATTTCAGCCCGGTCCGTGAGGCCGGCTGGTTCCAAATGGTGCAGCCGTTCTACTTCGGGGTGCCGACGTTTGACGTGTCGGCCATTCTCGTCATGACGCTCGTCGCCATCATCTCGATGATCGAATCGACTGGTGTGTTCTTGGCATTGAGTGATATCACGAAAAAACCAATCGGATCGAACGAATTGACGAAAGGGTACCGAGCCGAAGGTGTGGCGACGATCCTCGGCGGGATCTTCAACAGCTTCCCGTACACGACGTTCAGTCAAAACGTCGGACTCGTCCAGCTGTCGGGTGTCAAATCACGTCGTGTCATCTTTTGGACGAGCGGGCTCTTGATCTTGCTCGGCTTCTTGCCGAAAGTCGCGACGTTCACGACGCTCATCCCGAAACCGGTGCTCGGTGGGGCGATGCTCGTCATGTTCGGAACGGTCGCCGCGTCGGGGATTCGCATCCTTAGCCAAGTCGATTTTGCGAAAAACGAGAACTTGATCACGATCGCGCTCTCGATCGGCATCGGGCTCGGCATCACAGCCAACCCAGGCATTGTCGCCAATATGCCGGAATCGATCCAACTGTTCACGGATAGCGCCATCGTTGCCGGCTCATTCACAGCCCTGTTCTTGAACGGTTTCTTCCGTCTCGTCGATCGGTTCAGTCCGGACGAGGTCGTTGCCGATGAACGGCAAGTCAGCTAGACTGAAAGGAGTACGTAACAAGGGGGAACTAGGATGGGAAAAACAGCACTCGTTGTCGGCGCGACCGGTTTGATCGGACGCGAGCTCGTCGAGCAGTTGCTCGAACAAGAACGGTATGACGCGGTATGGATCGTCGTCCGCCGCTCGAAACGTTGGAGTCACCCGAAATTACATGAAGTTGTCGGCTTTGAGAAGATGGATGAGACGTTGCCTCACATTGACGATGTGTACTGTGCACTCGGTACGACGATTGCCGTCGCCGGATCGCAGCAGGCGTTCAAACATGTCGACCTCGAGTTGCCGCTCGAAGTCGCGCGTGTCGCGAAACGCCACGGCGCCACACGTTACGCCGTTGTCTCGGCACAAGGTGCGTCATTGCGCTCGCCGTTCTTCTACAACCGAGTGAAAGGCGAACTCGAGAACGGGCTCAAAGTGTTCGGGTTCGAGCACTTGATTATCGCTCGCCCGTCGCTCTTACTCGGCGACCGCGAGTCGTTCCGGCTCGGTGAGAAAGCGGCTGAAGTCGTCAGCCGCCCATTCCAACCACTGTTGCTCGAAAAAGTGCCAAACGCGGCCCCAATCCAAGCGTTACATGTGGCCCGAGCTTTGATCATGGCGGCAGAAGAAGGACAAGGCACGGAAGTGTTAACGTCCGGAATGATGCAGGGAATGAGCCAATGAAGCGAGTGACGAGTAAACGCACGAAAGCCGTCATGATTGACGGTGCCATTGCCGGGTTACTAAGTTTCGGTGTCGAACAGCTCGTTCGGAAGAAAGTGAAGAGCGAGTTCGTCCACGCGGTCATCACACCGACACTCGTCTCTTATGCGATCGAGGCGTGCCAGATGAGCCGTGGTGGTCAAACGATCGGCTACAAGCTGATGGGTCTCGAACTGAAAAACGATGACGGAACACCGGTCACGGTCGAGCAAGCGTTCAAGCGTGCCCTTCATCGGGACACGTTGACGATTGCGGCTTACTTCAAGGACCGCGAACACTTCGAGGCGGAAGACGGTGCCGTCTTGCCGCACGACAAAGCTTTCCATATGCACGTAACCGAAAAGAACTGACCTCAGGCGCGAGGTCAGTTCTTTTTTAGTCGTGGATTCGGCTTAGGATGGCGGTCGTCAAGGCGACGACCGTCCCGAGGACGAGACCGTTCGAGAACACGGTCGCAAGGAGCGGCGGTAAATCGTTCATCGCTCCAGGCGGGAGCAACATCGCCCCGGCCCCGATGACGAGCGGGAGGCCGACCGTGAGCGACGCCGTCTTTTGGTTCAACTCGAACGCGGCCTCGTTAATCCCGATGATGATCATCGTCGCGATGAGCGGGGTGACGATGGCGTACCCGACCGCGGCCGGGATACTTGCGATGAGCGACACGAACGGTCCGATCAAAGCGAGCACCATCATCAAGCCGTGCGCGACGAGGTGAGGGGCACGGTGCACGCTCTCCGTTGACGACAAGAAACCGGCTGTCCCAGAGATCGCGACCGGTCCAGGCGTTCCAAACAAACCAGCGACCATCTGACTGACACCGCTGACGATGCCAGACGCGGCGACGTTGCCTTCGACTTGTTGTTTCGTCCGTGAACTGACGATGCGCTCAATCAATTTGATGTTCGCGAGCACGTTCGTCATGAGTAGAAGTGTGATGACGAAAGCGGTCGGAAGTAAGTTCCAATCCCATACCCAAGCGCCGAACGGGAACAGCTCGGGAACGAGGAAGAACGAGTCCGAACGAACAATCGGGTTGCCGAGACCGAGCAGATTGAACAACCCGAACCCGACGAAAAGCGTCATGACGAGACCGTATTGTTTGAAGCGGCTCCGCTCGAGCGTGAGCGCGAACAAGACGAGCCCGGCTGTCGCGACGGCTTGGACGATATTGATGCCGTCCTCGCTCACACCGAAACCGCCTTTAATGACGGCACCGGATAGTTGCAGGACGAGCAGGATCATATAGACGCCGAGCACTTGAGGCGTGAACAGCGACAGCATGCGCCGTAGCAGTCCGGTCACGGTCATGACGACGCCGAGCACACCGCTCAAGAACAGCATGAAGCCGAGCGCTTGGAGCGTCTCTTGCCCGCTGCCGTAAAGGGCAGGGCCGATCGAGGCGTACAGCGTGAACACACCCCACCAAATGCCGGCCGGTCCTTCTAAGATCGGCAGACGGTGGCCGAACAGCGTCTGGATGATGCTGAACAGTGCGAAGATGAACAGCGAGCGCGAGATGAACGTCATCGTCTCGGCCGGCGACAGTTCAAATAGGGCGGCGATGGCGAGCGGTGGTACAATATTGGTAGCTAAAATAAAAATAAACCACTGAATCGTCGTGGTTACAGAACTTTTCGTCATGGTGTCCCCCTGGTATTTCCCTTTTTTACTATTAGTGTACCGTGACGACGAAGTGGATGCAAATGGAGGTATATAATGAAGAGAAAACTGAAGTGGATCGGACTGTCGTTGCTTGCTGTCATCCTTGTCGCCGTGATCGGCTTCGTCGTTTGGACGCAAATGACGTACGGACCGACGGATGAAGCGCTTGGCTATGCGGCTGAAGCTGAACAGGTCGACAACCGACTAGAGTTCGGAGACCGGACGAGTGAGGTCGGGATTATCTTGTACCCGGGTGCAAAAGTCGATAAAGAGGCGTACGCCTATTACGGGACCAGATTGGCGGAAGCAGGGCACTTTGTCGCCATCCCGTCGCTGCGCTTGAACCTCGGCATCTTAGATATCGATGCGGCGGAAACAATCATCGAGGCACATCCCGATATCGAGCGCTGGTACGTCGCCGGTCATTCGCTCGGCGGTTCGGCCGCCTCGGGCTATGCGCTCGAAAACGAAGATAAAGTCGACGGGGTCATCTTCCTCGCCTCGTATCCGATCAGCTCGATGACGGATAGCGACTTGCGCGTCTTGTCGATCTCGGGTGAATTGGATGGTCTGGCGACACCGGCCGATATCGAGACGAGCCTTGACAGCGTGCCGAGTGACGCCACGTTCCATCAGATCGAAGGTGGCAATCATGCCAACTTTGGGATGTACGGGCCGCAAGACGGGGATAACGACAGCCCGCTCAGCGCAAGAGAACAACTTGATGAGACGATTGATCAAATCGTAGATTGGCTCTAAAAAAACAGCGTGCCCGGGTTCGGGCACGCTGTTTAGCGTTGGTCGAGACGATGACTGAGTGACGTCAAAGCCGCGGTCAGTAAGGCGACGGCGCCACCGACGAGGGCGAGCATCATGACCGGTGCGTTCGCATAGACGAGACCACCAAGAGCAGACCCCATGCCGATGCCGACGTTGCTCGCGACAGGCATGAGTGACGAGGCCAGACCTTTGGCGTCTGGGTTGAACTTCTCGGCCAAATCGATCAAATAAATTTGCGTCGACGTCGTGAGCAGAATCGCCATGAACGACATGAGGGCGATGTTGATGAGACCGAGCGTCACGTTCGACGTCGTCACATAAAGCGCCGCGAGCACGACCGCTTGGATGAGAAAGACGAACCGGAGCCGACCGATCGGGTTATGGCTCGCGATTTTCCCGGCCGCCATGTTGCTGAAGATTGAGATGAAACCGTAGGCGAGCAGGATCGGACTGACCCATGCGACCGGAACGCCGAGCACGCCTTTTAAGATCGGGACGAGATACGTATAGACGACGTACGTCGCACCGAATCCGAAAGCCGGGATGAAGAAGGCGATCAAAATACGCGGATTCGTCAAGAGCCGGAGCTGGTCAGAGATCGATGTCTTCGCGCTCGATAACTGGTTGGGGACGACGCGGTAGACCGCGAACAAGGCGACGATACCGAGTGCGGTCGTCATGAAGAACGTCGCTTCCCAGCCCGCGCGTTGCCCGATGAACGTCCCGAGTGGCACACCGAACACGTTCGCCATCGTGAAGCCGCCGAAGATGAACGAGACGGCGATGCCGCGCTTCGTCGGCGGTACCGATTCACTGGCGACGAGCATGGCGAGCGAGATGAGCACACCGGTCACGACCGCGGTCACCATGCGTGTCGATAGCAGAAGACCGTAGTTCGGTGCTTGGCTGCTCAAGAAATTGAGCACGATGAAGCCGAGCGTGAGTCCGAGCATAAGTCGTCGTTTCGGCATATGGCTCGTGAACGACATCATGAGCGGGGTGCCGATGGCAAAGCTGATGGCGAAGGCGGACACGAGCGTCCCGGCGGTGGCAATCGAGATGGTCAGTCCATCCGCGATATCGGGTAAAATTCCGACAATGACGAACTCACTCGTGCCGAGCACGAACGTGAGCAGCGCCAGTGATAAGATGAGCGTCCAGTCGTTGCGACTGAGCGATGGGGTGGTCGTCAAGATGTAATCACTTCTTTCGTTCAAAGGTTGTTAGACATCAGTCGTTTCCAACCATACAGGATTTTTTGGCAAAGCAAAACCCCTTTCTCTCCAGTTTGAACTGAGCCCCGTAAAATGGACAGTTTAATAAAAAGCCCACGTGTTCTATGCGGCGATCAGATGGCCCCGATATTGTTCCGGGG
>NZ_JACSMB010000004.1:0-214195 GCF_018618455.1 Exiguobacterium sp. s142
GAATTTGATATAGCTCTTGAAAATGACGAAGCTTGCGCTTCAATCAAAACTTGTAAAACTTTTTTTGCCTCATCGTTCAGTTTTCAAAGTTCGTCTGTCGCGCTTGGCGACTCAATTAATTTATCACGTTTCCTGATTAAAAGTCAACAACTTTTTTCACAAATTGTTTTTCTGGAATAATCATTTGCTGTGACAACGTTTATAACTATAATGCCTATTTACCACCGCGTCAATAAAAAATAACAAGAAAATAAAAAAAGATTGGATCTCTGTATTTAGAGACCCAATCCCAATCAATTTGTAGCCAGTGGCACGTATCCTGTCTTTTCAACAAGTAACTGTCCTTCTTCAGACGTCAGCCATTCGATGAACGGCTTATATTGCTCGTATTTGTCGGTCGTCGTGACCGCATAAAACTCGGATGTGATCGGGTACGTCCCGTCCCCGATTGTCTCGGCCGTAGGCGCGACATCATCGACCCGTAACAATTTAATCGCATGTTCATCTACCATCTCCGTTGCATAAAAGCGGAACGAGAATCCGATGGCATTTTTATGGTTTTGATAGGAAGCCGTCTGTTCGATGATGCCACCCATTCCTTCCGGGACATCCTCGACCGGGGCGTCCATAAGCTTTTTGTCTCCCATCAAACGCTGCAAAGCCGTTTGGCTCCCGCTGTCTTCTGGCCGTTGGAACGCTCGAATCGAATCTTTTTTACCACCGACTTCATCCCAACTCGTAATGTCCCCTGCATAGATGTTTTGAATTTGTTCCAATTCGAGCGAGTCGACCGGATTGTCTTCATGTACAAAAAAGACGAACGCCTCACGGCCGATCGGTGTCATCTGAAACTCTACTCCTTGTCGCTCAGCTACTGCCAACTGTTGATCGGACGGTCCGGCTACAAAGATGATATCCGTTTCCCCTTCAACCAATCGCTCATACGCTGTACCTGTCGTCGTCGAGACGACCGAGCTGACTTCAGGGCTATCGGGGTTATAATCCGCTTCAGGATAAACCGCCTCGACGAATGCAGCATACATCGGATACAGCGCCGTCGCGCCGTCTAGTCGGGGAATGTTTGTTCCAATCTCAAATGTTGAAGGCTTATCGAGTTCAGCCAAATCAGACTTAGGCTTGAACGGTTGATAGTCACGCAACGAGACGCCACGTTCTTCAATCCGTAATCCCGCCGTATACACGTAATATCCTTTCACGGAACTAAAGAAAACAATCCCGACAACCGTTCCAATTAAAGCGATACGTTTGAGTTGTCCTTTCGATAACGACGAAAAGTCATATAGCGCCATAATAACAATCAAGAGAACGACCACGTACCAAATCGTCCAAATGATCGGCCGCTCACTTCCGAGAGGATCGCCCATCGCAAACAATCCTGTCACAATTGATAAGAATCCAGCCGCAAATATAATAAACACACTGCCGAGCAGAAATTTAGTAACCTTCATTCGATTCAGTTTCCCCATTCTCTTCTATATAGTTAAGCAATTTCATAAGCGACCGCTTCGACGCCTACTCCTTTTGTCGGACGTGTCACTGCCCGGACGTAACCTTTCCGGACTAAGAAGCCGACGATGCTGCCGAGGTCGACTTTTAACTCTTGTAAGTTCGGGTGCTCCATCAACTCCGAGAACGACCATGGTTCGTCACGTTGTTGCATCGCCTGCAAAAGTAACAACGTACCCGGCAAGACTTTAGATTGGATTAAATGCTCCATGCCGATGATGACCAGGTGAATACGTTGTTCGAGTGATTCGTGCCCGTTCACGAGTTCGTCGTGAAGCTTATACACTTCTAGGTCGAGTTTACGGACTTGCTTCCATAATACAATCTCCGGGTGGATTCCTGCCTCCAGGATGGAGAGCCGCGCCAAATGCGTGAGCGCATGGTGGATTTGGGTGAACGCATCTTGATGCTCTTCCTGTAAGAACAGTCCGCGCCCATCTTCGAAACGTCTAAGCAGCTTGGCGAACGCGAGCGAGAGTTGCAGTCGTTGTTCCTTGTTCGAGAAATTGCGCAACCGTTGCCTGAGCTCGAGCAAAAACTCATTTCGTTCGAACAGCACCATGCCGTCTTCGATCCAATGGATGGCACGCCGGTTCTCGTTCATTAGAATCCAACGATCCATCATCGAATCACTGACTATATGAAGAACGATTTTTTCTTGTCCGACTTGATAGTGTTTCACTGTCCAAAATGGTTCTTCCTTCGCTTCAATCACAATCAACAATCGATCCGATTGATCTGTTAATGGATCGCGCGGCCGTTTCTTCTTCACTTCAATGATGCCAAGCGTTGTTTTCAAGGCTGCATATTCTGAATAAATTGTTCGAGTCGCATATTCCATCGTCACCTTGATACCTTCTTTCTAATTAGTAAACGTCAATCGGTTCACACGATTATCTAATCTGATACAAAAATGATTCGCCTTCTTTTAAAATTCTCCTGCCACCGATTGTACGAACTTCTCAGCTTTGAGCAGATGAGCTATAGTAAAGACAGACATGGAGGGATTATGTATGAAAAAACGGGGGAATAAAATCAACCGCGCCAGAAACCTGGCTTTGCTGCTCGTGTTCGCTGGGATTGGGGTCATGTATCTCGGACTACTTGCCAAAAGCATCGCGTGGCTGATGATTATTTTCATGTTGCTCGGTTTCGTGATGGTACTGTCGAGCTCGGCGCTTTACTTCATCGTCGGCATGGCGTCGACGAAAGCAATCATCGTCACTTGTCCGAACTGTGAGAAAGAGACAAAGATGCTCGGACGTGTCGATCTATGTATGCATTGCGATGAACCGTTGACGATCGATCAATCGCTCGAAGGCAAAGACTTCGATGAGAAGTATAACAAACGTCAATCACACCAGAACGACTAAAAAAACATCCTCAGCCTGAGGATGTTTTTAATGTTTATGCGCTTGTTCAGTTTGGCAAGCCGGGCACGTTCCATATACTTCGAGGCGGTGGCGATCCACTTTGAAACCTGTCAATTGAGAAGCGACGGCTTCAATCTCGTCAAGGACAGGATAGTTAAAGTCGACGACTTTCCCGCACGCATCACAGATAATGTGATAGTGACGTGATGTCACAAAATCGAAACGGCTCGAAGCGTCACCATAATTCATCTCTTGAACAAGTCCGATATCTTTAAAGACACGTAAGTTGTTATAGACAGTGGCGACACTCATGTTCGGGAATCTACCCGAAAGTGCCTTATAAATGTCATCCGCTGTCGGGTGACTGTGCTCCGTGACGAGGTACTCCAAAATCGCCTGTCGCTGAGGCGTCATTCTGACTCCATGTTCTCGGAGCGACTGAACAGCATGGTCAAGCATTTCGCTTCCCACGTCAATCCCTCATTTCTTCTATTAGAATTTATGCGAAGTGTCTGTTTAGAATTAACCTATTTCTTACATAGTAATCTTTATAAATAGTGTACTGATTTCTAAACCCTTCGTCAAACGTTGAGCTTATGCGGTTGACGGCTGTGATACAATAATTGCGAATTTGTAAAAGGAGGCAATACATATGACAACATCATCAAATCGTAAAATTTCAGACGTACTATATGAAGACGCATTGACGCATATCGTCGGGGGTGTCAACAGTCCCTCACGTTCGTTCAAAGCGGTCGGCGGCGGTGCCCCGGTTTATATGGAGCGCGGCGAAGGTGCTTATTTTTATGATGTGGACGGCAACCGCTATATCGATTACTTGGCCGCATATGGACCAATCGTTACCGGCCATGCCCATCCCCATATCCATAACGCCCTCATCGAAGCGTCCTCAAAAGGGCTTCTTTACGGGACGCCTCACGCGCTTGAGGTCGACTTCGCCAAGAAACTAAAAGCGGCGATCCCATCGATGGACAAAGTCCGCTTCACCAATTCCGGGACCGAGGCCGTCATGACGACAATCCGTGTCGCCCGTGCCTATACCGGACGCGAACTCGTCGTCAAGTTCAGCGGTTGCTACCATGGCCATTCCGACTTGATGCTGATTGCGGCGGGAAGCGGACCGGCGACGCTCGGTTCACCCGACTCAGCCGGTGTGACCCGCGCCACGGCGAAAGAAGTTATCACCGTCCCGTTCAACGACGTCGAGTCGTACCGGGCGATGATGAAAGAATGGGGCGATCAAGTCGCCTGCGTTCTCGTCGAACCAATCGTCGGAAACTTCGGGATCGTTGAGCCAAAACCCGGCTTCTTGCAAGCTATCAACGAGATCACCCATGAATACGGCGCGCTCGTCATTTACGACGAAGTCATCACAGCGTTCCGGTTCACGTACGGAAGCGCCCAACAAGTGTACAACATCGAGCCAGACATGACGGCGCTCGGTAAAATCATCGGTGGTGGACTTCCAATCGGAGCATACGGCGGGAAAGCAGAAATCATGGAGACGGTCGCACCGCTCGGACCCGCTTACCAAGCCGGGACGATGGCCGGAAACCCCGCTTCGATGGCGACCGGACTCGCTTGTCTCGAAGTGCTCGAGCAACCAGGCGTCTATGAAACATTAGATTCGTTAGGCGCACGTCTCGAAACAGGGATCCGTGAAGCCGCGAAAACTCACGGCGTCACGATCACGCTTAACCGCCTAAAAGGCGCGCTCACCGTCTACTTCACGGACGAGATCGTCACGGACTACGAAGGAGCCGAGAAGTCGGACGGCGAAGTATTCGGCCGCTTCTTCAAATTGATGCTTGAGAACGGTGTCAACTTGGCCCCTTCTAAATATGAGGCGTGGTTCTTGACGACGGAACATACGGAACAAGATATCGATGAGACGATTGTCGCAGTAAATCGCGCGTTCGCACAGCTATAAAACAAGGAGATGCCGCGGCATCTCCTTTTATGTTCATACGGACGGACGAATCCACAATTGATCATATCGCGGGTGACCGAACACATCGAGCGGCACATCTCCAAAGAAACTCGGAAAGCGGCGCTCACGAGCGACATGATACAGCGGGATGACGAGGGCCTCCTCAGTCAAATAGCGTTCGACTTCGCGATGCAGCATCGACCAAGCGCTCATGTCGGTTTGTTGATAGCGGTCCATCATCGCCCGGAGTTCCACTCCATTCGCGAGCAATTTGCCGACAAGCGACAGTTCACTCGTCAAAAAGGCTAGGAACGCCAAATCAAGATCTTCACTCATCATCTCTCCGCATAAAATCAAATCGGCACGGCAAAGCGTCTCATCTTGTAACAAAGACCCAATCGTATACGTGTCAGTCTCGACGGTAAACCCGGCCGTCCGTAACTGTGTAGCCACGAGCGCCGCGTCTTGCGCCGCCACTTCAAACGGCAAGTGCAACAGCCGGAGCGGACGCTGACAGATTGTCCCCTCCCCGGGCACGTGAACGGGACGACTCATCTCCGGAAAAAATCCATGCGCCACTTGGTGACGCTCTCCTCCCATCTCCACGAACGCCTCTTTTTGAATCGCTCGTTGAATCGCATGGCGCGCCGGCGCATCGTCCTTCAACCAAGACTGCCTCATGTTGAACACTAGATAGCGTGCTCCCGCCTCGGCGATCCACTTCACGAGGCTATGGTCGTCACGGGTGCTCCATTTCGCATAATCCGTTTCGGAAAACGTGACGAATTCAACCACATCCAAAGACGGTCTCGGCCGGAGCCCACGCTCGAACGCTCTTAAACGTACGACTTCCTCCGACGTCTGCTCCAGCTTGAACGGTCCCGTCCCCACGACCCCTTCGGCCCCTTGATACGTTATCGAGGCCGGGGTTTGGGCGAGAAGTCGTTCAATATAGGCCATATGCGCTTTCGTATGTAAATCAATGACGTACGGCGCCGGGGACTCGACTCGTTCGATCGGTGCGAACAACCATACTTGTTTGCCATGATCCAATAACCGATTCAACGAATAGACGACGTCCTTGGCCGAAAGCGTCACCCCGTTATGAAACGTTACCCCTTTGCGGATATAGCAACGAAATCCGAACGGTGTTTCCTCTATATAATGTGCGAGCGAGGACTGGACAGTCGTCCCGTCCCATTCGAACAGGCGGTCGAAGACGTGCCGTGACAAAGACGCCTCCATCGCGATGTGGATATCGAGCGGATCGAGCGATTCGAGCGCCCTCGTCCGCGGAAAAATGAACCGGTCTTCTTCAGTCTGCTCAAAGCCAAAACGGCTCCAAATAAGTGCTTGAATCACTTCTCGCAAGGCGGGTGGCCAGTCCCATTCCAACCACTTAGCCGCATCGGCCATCGAGGCCTGAACGAAAGACTCATCAATCCAAGCTCTCAGGGTCCGGTCAAACTCCGGCTGAAAGCGGAGCACCGATTCATGGCCTCGTCCTTTCCCCGGCCGATACTCCACCCACCCGAACGTTTCCCACATCTTCATATCCCGTTTCACTTGTTTCTCGCTATAGCCGACCGTATCGACCGCTTCCCGTAGTGTCAGTTCCACTTTGTTCTGTTCCAACGCACGACGATAAATCGCCACCAGCTTCGCATTCATGTCGTTCCCCCTAAAAGTGGACATTCAAAAATCATTTGTCTCTTTTTACCAAGTGTAGTCCACGATTAGACTAGTAACAAGGAGGTGCTCGCATGAAATTCAAAGATTTCCCTTTAAACGTTCGACTCCGGCTCGTCTGCGGCTTTTTCATCCGCATCGTCGGCTCGGCTATCTTTCCATTCATGGCTTTATATTTTTCCGAAGAACTCGGCAAAATCGCTGCCGGAATCATCATGACGTCGTTTGTTGTCGTCGGCTACGTCACCGGCTTGTTTGGCGGGTACTTTTCAGACCGCTTCAACCGCAAGCACGTGCTTCAAATCGGTCAGATCGTCCAAATCCTTTGTTTTCTAGGGATGACGGTCGCCATTCATCCGTCAAATAACTGGGCGTTTGCCGTCGCCGTGCTTTACTTCGGTCACGCCGTCGCGAACGGTTTGAACTACCCGGCTCTCGAAGCCATCGTCATCGATTCGATGGAAGAGTCGAACCGTAAAGCGATTTACGTATATGACTACTGGCTCGTCAATTTGGCGATTGCTGGGGGCGTCATGCTCGGAGGTGCTTTTTATCGAGACTATCGTTTCGGACTATTCGTCGGAATGACGCTCGTGTTGACGATCACGACGCTCGTCTTGCAACGTTTTCTCGTTGATAGCTATAAAGGAAACCGTTCGACGTCTGCTAACCCGCTCGTCGGCGTGTATCAAAACTATCGAATCGCACTCAGTGACCGTCGTTGGATGCTGTTCGTCCTCGGTAGCATGCTCGTCTTCTCGACCGAGTTCCATATGGCAAACTATATCGGTGTCCATTTGGCCGAATCGTTCACAGAACGGTCGATCGTCGGCGTCCCGTTCGACGGCGTCCGCATGATGGCGTTCATGCAGCTTGAAAACACGTTGCTCGTCGTCGCCATCACGTTCGCGGTCACCGCTTTCGTGAAACGCTACCGGGAAAAGTATATCTTCTTCATCGGCTTATCCTTATACGTGACGGCCTATGCCGCGATTACGTCAATGAACTCGTTCATCACGCTTGCCGTTCTCGCCATCGTCTTCACCATTGGTGAGTTGCTCTATTCGCCGATTCGACAAGTGAAACAAATCGACTTGATCGACCCGACTCGACGGGCCTCATACCTCGCCTTCGGAGGCTTGACGTTCCACGGGGCGAAACTTGTCGCCGCAGCCGGCATCGTCGTCGGCGCGTTCATCGGGCCGATATTCATGAGCGGCTACATGTTCTTATTTGGCGCCCTTGGAGGTTACCTTTATTACGTCTCGCTCTACAAGATGGAGCCTGCCCGTCAGCTCGCCGCTTGACGTTTGAGCATTCGTTCGAACGGATAAAGTCAGGAGAGAAGGAGGCGCTCCCTATGCCAGCCATTGTGTTATTTGACGGAGACTGCAACTTTTGTGACGCCAGTGTGCAGTTCATCTTAAATCGTGATTCAACAGGAAACTTCCATTTCGCCTCACTTCAAGGTGAGGCCGGACAAGCAATCCGAAAACGTCATCGTATCCCGGATACGGTCGATAGCATCGTTTTGATCAAAGGCGGCGTCCCTTATTTGAAATCGGACGCGGCGACCCGAATCGCCGAGGGGTTGGACGGGAACTGGCGGATGCTTCGCTTCATCCGACTCGTCCCTAAACCGCTTCGTGATTTTGGTTACGACATCATCGCGAACAACCGCTATCGCTGGTTCGGTCAAAAAGAGACGTGCAAACTACCGACCCCAGAAGAACGGAGTCGCTTTATCGACCAAACACCAAACCAGCCGACTCATCAATGAGCCGGCTGGTTTTTTAGTCCATGCATGTCAAGTACGTCCAGTGGCACTCCGGCATCGGATTGCCCATAAAGCTGACCCCAAGGTCGTCCGCCCGGTGGATCGTCATCCACGGCGCATCGCCGACTTGAACGTAGACTTCATGATGCGGCGACTGGGTGTGACTTCCGGACAGTTTGAACGTCGCACTTTTTTTAAGTGCCGTGACGATGGTGTATTTAATATCAGGCGCAACGACGAGCGGATTGCCTACCGAATGTTGCAAACGAAATGCAGCTTTCCCTCGCTCGATGTCGACATTTTCTACATACACGCGGTCGACCGAAGCGACGTCTTCGCCCGTCAATCGATGATGCTTCGTATACCCGCGGGTAACGTTCGCATCTTTTTTTAACGAGATAATCGGAATATCGGTCAACCCCTCGACTTTCACTTCCGTCCGGGTCCGGTATTCGGTCGCATGGACGTTATAAGGACGTCCGTCCCCTTCAAAATACGGGTGCGGTGACATCAGGTTCGGGTTTTTAATCATCGGCGGACGAATGAACGTCTGGACACGCAGGTTAATGCCGTCGACCGTGGCCACGTCCGGACGTGTCGGACTGACGAGGAAATACATCGTGTAGAGCTCCTTGTCACGTCTCGTATCCGACTTCATCTCTTTCGCGATCGACATCACTTTTCCGACCATATGCACGATACGGGTCCCCGGTTTATCATCTCGCTTGACCGGACGCAAAGCCCGAACTTCATAGAGCGTCGGTTGTTCGAGCGGTGTCTCGTCGATGTATCCGCTCCCGACGATTTCCGCGATACGGCGTCCCTCACGATATACCGCATACGTGTCGACGTCCGCGATCGGGTCCCACTGTAAATACGTTCCGCTCGGCGCCACGACCGCCGACGTCAGATGACGATTCCAATACAAGTCGTCGTTTGGATTAACGGCCGCAGTATACAGTTTTGCCACTTCGCCAAACTCGTCCGAAATGCGGTAAGCGACTTGCTCCCCAACGCTCGTCTCCCGGTCGACATAATGCTGATCCGTCCCCTCATACACGTACTTCCCGTTCCGTGTGACGCGCACTTTCCCATCAAACGACCACGTTAACTCTAACCCGTCGTTGAGCGGACGGACATTGATCAATCCTTCCCCATTCATCATCGTGTCATCCCCCTTTTGGCATGTCGTTTCTTCATTCCCGTCTACTAGATACGGAAAACAAAAAAAGACTTCGAGTTGAACTCGAAGCCTCACTCCACGACAGCTAAGTCTTGGATCATATACAAATCATAGTACGCGCCACGGCGACGCATCAATTCTTCATGCGTTCCCGCTTCCATGATTCGACCGTTGTCGACGACGACAATTTTATCGGCGTCGGTGATCGTTGATAGGCGGTGGGCGACGATGAGCGTCGTCCGTCCTTTCGTCAATCTTGCGAGCGAATCTTGGATCATCGACTCACTCTCGAGGTCGAGCGCACTCGTCGCCTCATCGAGAATGATGATCGGCGGATGTTTGAGGAAGACGCGGGCGATGGCAAGACGTTGCTTCTGCCCCCCCGACAGCTTCACGCCTTTTTCGCCGACCGGCGTGTTGTAACCGTCCTGCAAGTTCATGATGAACTCGTGGGCGTTGGCCGCTTTCGCAGCGGCGATGACGGCATCGTCCGTCGCTTCCGGATTCCCCATCCGGATGTTCATGGCGACCGACTCACTGAAGAGAACCGAATCTTGCATGACCATGCCGATTTGGTCGCGAAGGGCCCGGAGTTTAAAGTCACGGACGTCGACGCCGTCGATTTTGATACTGCCGTCCGTCACGTCGTAAAAACGCGGAATCAAACTGACGAGCGTCGATTTCCCACCGCCGGACATGCCGACGAAAGCGACTCGTTCCCCGGACCGGATGTGCAGGCTCACGTCATGCAAAGCACGCGTCCCTTCTTTCTCATAGGCAAAGCCGACACCGTCGAGTTCGATATCCCCGGCTGTCTGCACCGGCACGAACGCATCGCGTTTCTGTTCGATATCATACGGCTCATCGAGAAATTCAAAGACCCGGTCCATCGACGCGACCGACTGCGTGAGCGTCGTCGCTGAGTTGACGAGACGGCCGAGCGGTGCGTACAGGCGATCGATATAGGCGATGAAAGCGACGAGTGTCCCGAGCGAGACCTGTTCTTGTAACACGAGCCAAGAAGCCGACGTAAAGATTAAGATCGGCGCGATGTCCGTGATTGTCGAAACGACGACGTACGTCTTCGCATTCCAACCTGTATGGCGAAGTGCGGCTTTCAAGAAGCCACCGTTCTGTTCTTCAAACGCCTTGTTCTCATACGGCTCGAGCGCGAAACTGCGGATGACAGCCATACCGTTGACACGTTCGGTCAAATGGCCTTGAAGATCAGCGAGTGCGGCCGAGCGTTCCCGGGTGAGGCGGCGCAAGCGTCCATAGAAGTAGCGGACGGCGATCGCATAAAACGGGAGCGGCAAGATAGCGATGAGCGTCAGTTGCGGGTCGATCGTATACATGATGGCGATCGCGATCAAAATCGTGACCATATCGAGCCAAATGTTCATGAGTCCCGTGATGACAAAGTCTTTCGTCTGCTCGACATCGTTAATGATACGCGAGATGATTTGCCCGGTCTTATTGTTCGAATAGTAACGAAGCGATAGCTTTTGCACGTGGTCGAACAATCGGTTCCGAACGTCGAACAAAATTCGTGTTGCGGCCCATTGCGCTAAATATTGCCGCAAATACTCGATCGGCGGCTTCAAGACGAGGAAGATGAAGAAGACGATGCTGAACAACCAAACGAGCTCAGTGTAATCCGTCGCCGGGTCCGGGTCCGTCAAATATTTATCGATCACATGTCTATAAAGTAGCGGCAATCCGAGCGGGATTGAGAATTTCAAAATCCCGACGAAAATCGTCAAAGCAATTTGTTTTTTATATGGTTTTACAAACTGTAAATAGCGTCTAACACTTCCCATAGAGCCCTCCTTCAAGAAAAAAAGCGGAGATGAGTACTCATCTCCGGTAACGTGCTTCGTATTCGCGATACCATTCATCGACGAATGTTGGGTTGAACGGCCCTTTCCGTCCTCGAATCCAGTTGATAAGTTCTTGAACGTTCTGTTTCAAGATTCGATCAATCGCTTTCGGATAATTCATTTCGCGACGATGCCGCTCATATTCATCCTCATCTAAAATCGTGTACGACATATCCGGGAACACTTTAATATCTAAATCGTAGTCAATGTACTTGATGGCTCGTTCTGCCCCATCGAACGTTGTCGGCGAACCTAGATTACAGTAATAGTAAATCCCGTCTTCGCGAATCATACAGATGACATTAAACCAAAACTCAGATGAAAAGTAGCAAATTGCCGGCTCTCTTGTTCTCCATTGCCGGCCGTCTGATTCACTGACCATGATGCGGTCGTTGAACCCAATCATATCCGTTTTTGACGATTGAAGGACGAGCGTTTCTTCCCAAACGCGATGCAAAGTCCCGTTGTGCTTGTAGCTCTGTATCTCGATCTTGCTACCTGCTTTGGGAAATAAGCTCATAAGCTCCTCCTTTCCGCTATGATGCTGTACATTCTCATTTTTAATTATAGCGACTTTCAGAACCAATGAAAAAGGAAATCTCTTATTTTCACGAATTTAGTGCTTTTTGGAAGGCGACGGCTCGTCCTGCGAACATCGGGCGAAGAATAAACTGCTCGACAATCGCTTCGGGTAAGTAACTATCGAACGTCACTTCATCGACCATGACGGCCTTCCCATCGACTTCTTTCACACTGTGAACGTGACAAAAGCGTTTGAACGGGAACGGCAAAGTCACACCTTGGTCACAAAATGCGTGCCGCCCCGCTAACGTGATCGCACTGATCCACGGCAGCGTGACCGGTCCGACACCAACACGGAGATGGATTCGATTACCTTCTACGGACGCGCCATCTCCGACGAGCGTCACTTCTGGAAACGTCGTCAGTTCAGATAAAAGCGACGCGTCTTGCAACAATTCCCACAACGCCTCGACGGAAGTGTCGAACGGCGT
The DNA here is from genome assembly GCF_018618455.1 of Exiguobacterium sp. s142. Classification (NCBI taxonomy): domain Bacteria; kingdom Bacillati; phylum Bacillota; class Bacilli; order Caryophanales; genus Exiguobacterium; species Exiguobacterium sp. s142. The sequence continues at coordinate 12,394 of NZ_JACSMB010000004.1, forward strand.
TTCGACGTCAAACTGTCTCATTTCTATCCCCTACCAATCGTTCTAGTTTTTGTTGGGCAACCGACACGGTCAACACATCCCGCTCGTCCCCGGCGAGCCAAATCCACTCCTCGTCCGGCAACGTTTCGACCTCATATAAGTCGACGTACCAGATGATGTGTGAAAACACGTGTTTCACTTGTCCAATATAGGTTCCGTTTAACTGTTCCCCCGTTCCACGATCTGTAAGCGGGTATTGCCACATTCCCGCGAGCAGACCTGTATCGGGCCGCTGAACGTAGGCGATGCGACCGTCACGTTTACAGTAGAGGGCATCGAACATCTCGATCCGGGCCGCGCCTTTTTTCGTCTTGACCGGAAGTTCATCCTGGACGTGATGCGCATAGGCGTAACATTCGTCTTGGACTGGACAGAGCGAGCACATCGGATTTTTCGGGGTACAGACGGTCGCACCGAGCTCCATGACAGCTTCATTAAAATCGGAGGCATGCTCCGGGTCCATCAGGCGCCGAATGACTTGATCAAAAATCTTCCGCGTCTTTGGTACGGCGATATCTTCATAGATGCCAAACTGGCGGGCCATGACGCGCATGACGTTCCCGTCGACGGCAGGCTCGGGCTGATTGTAGGCGATCGAGAGCACGGCTCCGGTCGTATACGGACCGACCCCTTTCAATTTTTCAAACAGTTCTTTTTCCTCCGGTACGACGCCGTCATACGTAGAGACGACTTCTTTTACCGCTTGATGGAGGTTACGGACGCGTGAGTAATATCCAAGCCCTTCCCAATATTTGACGACCTCGTCGGGATGAGCCTCTGCTAAGTCCTCGATCGTCGGGAAGCGGTCCATGAATCGGTTGTAATAAGGGATGACGGTATCGACGCGCGTCTGTTGGAGCATGACTTCGCTCACCCACACCCGGTACGGATTTTTCCCGTGTCGCCACGGCAAATCGCGTTTTTCACGATTGAACCAAGTGAGTAAATTTTCATTGAACTGACGAATAGTATAATTTGTGAACAATTTATCAATATCGAGCATTTTGTTTCCCCTCGTTTTAAAAATATTGTATGATGGTAGCGATCATTGAACGTCGTTTCTTTATTAACGGAGGTGCTGAAGCACATTGGATACTGCGACACACATTGGAATGGGCCTTGGTTTAAGCGCCCTTGCGACACTTAGCCCGGAAGTAGCAAATGATTCGCAAATGTTCTTGGCTATGACGGCTACCGCTCTTGTCGGTTCGCATGCGCCAGACTTTGACACCGTCTTCAAACTTAAAGGAAACAGCACGTATTTACGCCAGCACCGCGGTCTTTCACACGGAATCACCGCACTTCTTGCTTGGCCGATCATCGTCAGTGCCATCATCGGTATGGTACTTGGCGTCAACCCTGCTTCATTATGGGTCATGGCACAAATCGCGGTATTGTTACACGTCACCGTCGACTTGTTCAACGCTTACGGGACGCAAGCCCTGCAACCTTTCTCGAAGAAATGGATTGGCTGGGGCGTCATCGGAACGTTTGACCCCTACTTGTTCTCTGCTTATTACGGAGCATATGTATTATGGCTTATCACAGGGGCAACTGTCCCGATTTTTGCACTGCTCATTGCGCTCGTCATCAGTTACTATGCGATTCAGTTCAAACTACGTAACCGTGCGCTCGCAACGGTCGCCCGTCACTTCGCCGGTGCCCATGAGCTCTTTATCTCACCAGGTATTGGTTGGGACGACTGGCACGTCGCCGTTCGTTTCCGCAACGGACTCGGTGCGGTCAAAGTGAAAAAAGGTGAAGTCATCGAATGCGGCCGCTTCCGTGACAAGGCGATGCCTGGCGAAGACGACCTGCATTTCGTCGAAGCACGTAAAAATGCAGACTTGCAGTCGTTCTTGGCATTTTCAAAAATTCACACGTACACGGTCACACGTCATAACGGCATGATCGAGTACCGGTTCACAAACTTGCGCTACTTCTCGAAAGACATCTACCCGTTCGTTGCTGTCGTCATCGTCGACGAAGAGTCGAACGAAGTCTTGTCTTCGTTCACCGGCTGGGTGTTTAGTGAAGAGAGTCTGCAGAAAAAATTGGTGTATGAACCTGGGACATAACCCAATAGATTTATGAGAAAGAGGTCACCTGGCGCGAACAAGTCGCGCCAGGTGACCTCTTTCTCATTCCTCTTCTTTATTGTCTTTTACACTCTCTTCTCCTTGTTCTTTAATTTTATCCATTGCTACTTTTTTTCTTGATAGTCTTCTTCCATTTCAGTCGTGGACGGGATAAATGGTTCCTGATTATTATCGGTACGTCTTCCATAACGTAGCATTTCATAAATGATTAATCCGTTATTCGGTTTCCCGTTGGCTGTTCTCATCGGAACTATATCGAATAGAACGTAATAAAATGTATAAAAAACAAAACGATCCCAAAAAGTTGCATATTCTTCAATAATGCCATTCGCCAGCAAAGCGTTTATTGTTATCCCTAAAATAATGTTGACCAACATGGGACCAGCGTAAACGAATACGTAAGCTACTTTTCCTTTTCTTCTAATTGAATCATACGAATACCAACTGTATAAATGATAATACTTCCGAATGTCAAACACCCAGATTTTAATCACTCTTGGCCCAGAGCCAAGGGTGATTCTCGGTTTTTTTACACCAAACAGGGCACTAACAATCAAGTAACCGAGTTCTCTCAAAAATACTACAAGCGGTAGGATGATGAATGCTGAAATTATTAATGATACCAAATCAGCCAAGCCAAACATCAAAGCCCCCCTAACCAACTGCTACCTTAAAGTTAAAATATCTGGTCGTTCGGATGAGAATCCACCACAACTTTCAACTCATAACTACGGGAGAATAAAGCTGACAACTAGTCAATACTCATCATTAAAGCAGGATTTTCACTTCTATACTATATTATTTTCTCTTATGTATGAAAAAACAAACACTAATTAAGAATATGTAACTAACTAAACCTCGCTAAATTTCTATTGGATTACCTTCTGCCTAAAAATGAAGTAAAAAAGGGATCCGGCCACCGAAAATCGGTGACCAGATTCCTCTTTTTATTAAAAAGCTTTAAAATCGGCTAGTTGTGTCCCAACCTCTTTTCTTATGCCTCAGACTCCGTGAATTGGAGCTCAAATTCAAATTTCACTTTTTTATCGACGAGGACACCGCCGGCTTCAAGCGCCTGGTTCCACGTCAACCCGTAATCTTCCCGGTTGATCGTCCCGTCTCCGGTAAAGGCGTGCTTCATATTGCCCCACGGGTCTTTCACACTGCCTTCATACTCGACTTCAAACGTCTCCTCGCGCGTCGTTCCACGAATCGTCAAATTACCGGTCAAAGCGAACTCGTTACCGCCTTTCGCTTGGAATGATGTCGACTCGAAGACGATGTCCGGATGTTGATCGGCGTCGAAAAAGTCGCCCGACCGTAAGTGTGCGTCACGGTCACCGTTGTTCGTGTCAATCGAGGCCGCTTTAATCGTCACGCTTACCCGTGCATTCGCTAAATCGTCAGGCTGTCCGTTCGCATCAACCGCAAACTCTTTAAGTTCGCCTTTCACTTTCGAGATCATCATATGCTTCACCGTAAACGTGATTGAGCTGTGTGCTGGGTCGACTTGATAAGTTTTTGCCATGAATACGTCCACTCCTTCGATTTGAAATTGATTCCACAATACTGTTTTTACCACAAATCTTGACTTCAAAACATCTCGAAATAATTGTGTCAAATTATTGTCAAAAAATTTTGACTTTTATCACTGCAACCCGTTAGGATGAAAAAGGGAGCTATTGGCTTACTACAAAATGTAAGCGCATACATAGAACCCCTATACTTTACGGAAAAGGGAGGAACGATCATGATTTATGAAGTACCGAACTCTGCAGGCACGAAAGTCCAGTTCAAGGACCGCTATGAGAACTACATCAACGGAAAGTGGACAGCACCTTCAGGGGGAGACTATTTTGAGAACACCTCTCCGGTAAATGGTAAAGTGTTATGCGAGGTCGCTCGGTCGACGAAAGAAGATATCGAGCTGGCACTGGACGCGGCCCATGCCGCCAAAGGCGCCTGGGGCAAAACATCGGTCACCGAACGCTCGGTCATTTTAAACAAGATTGCCGACCGAATGGAAGAAAACCTTGAGATGCTCGCTTACGCGGAGACGTGGGAGAATGGAAAAGCCGTCCGTGAGACGTTGAACGCCGACCTGCCGCTCGCGATCGATCACTTCCGCTATTTCGCCGGTGTCATCCGCTCGCAAGAAGGCGGCATCAGCGAGCTCGACAACGACACGGTCGCCTATCACTTCGCGGAACCGCTCGGCGTCGTCGCTCAAATCATCCCATGGAACTTCCCGATTTTGATGGCAATCTGGAAAGTCGCACCGGCACTCGCCGCCGGCAACTGCATCGTCTTAAAACCGGCCGAACAGACACCGGCCTCGATTATGGTACTGATGGAGCTGATTGAAGACTTGCTGCCGCCAGGCGTGCTCAACATCGTCAATGGCTTCGGACTCGAGGCCGGGAAGCCGCTCGCCTCAAGTAACCGTGTCGACAAAGTCGCGTTCACTGGCGAAACGACGACGGGCCGATTGATCATGCAATACGCGTCGCAAAACATCATCCCGGTGACGCTCGAACTCGGGGGCAAGTCACCGAATATCTTCTTCGCCGACATTATGGATGCGGACGATGATTTCTTTGACAAAGCGATCGAAGGGCTCGTCATGTTCGCGTTAAACCAAGGCGAAGTGTGCACGTGTCCATCGCGCGCCCTCATCCACGAGTCGATTTATGAGCCGTTTATGGCACGCGTCCTCGAGCGCGTCAAAGCGATCAAGCTCGGCAACCCGCTCGACCCTGACGTTATGATGGGTGCTCAAGCATCGAACGAACAGCTAGAGAAGGTTTTATCGTATCTTGAGATCGGAAAAGCCGAAGGAGCCGAATGTTTGATCGGCGGTGAGCGCAACATGATGGACGGTGACCTCGCCGACGGCTATTACGTTCAACCGACCATCTTTAAAGGTCACAACAAGATGCGTATCTTCCAAGAAGAAATCTTTGGTCCAGTCTTGTCGGTGACGACGTTCAAGGACGACGCGGACGCACTCGCCATCGCGAACGATACGCTCTATGGTCTCGGCGCCGGCGTCTGGACACGCGATATGAACCGGGCTTATCGGTTCGGGCGTGAGATTCAAGCGGGTCGTGTTTGGATCAACTGTTACCATCAGTATCCGGCCCATGCCGCGTTCGGCGGTTACAAAATGTCTGGGATCGGACGTGAAAATCATAAGATGATGCTCAACCATTACCAACGTACGAAAAATATGCTCGTCAGCTACAGCGAACAAAAACTCGGGTTCTTTTAAGATGGTGCGTCGCGTCGAGGCCACCCCCGCCACGCTCGCGCTCCTCGAGCAGTTGACTGCGAAACACGGTCCGCTCCTGTTCCACCAGTCGGGCGGTTGCTGTGACGGGAGCTCACCGATGTGCTTCCCGCAAGATGAGTTCATGATTGGCGATCACGACGTCCTGCTCGGAGAGATCGGCGGCTGTCCGTTCTATATCCACGAGAAGCAGTATGAGTATTGGAAGCATACCCAGCTCATCATCGACGTCGTCGACGGCCGGGGCGGCATGTTCTCGGTCGAAGGCGTCGAAGGAAAACGGTTTTTGAGCCGTTCCCGCGTGTTCACAGACGAAGAGCGTGCCGAGTTGCAACAGTCTTGATTGTTTTTTTGACCAGTCATCTTAACAGATGGCTGGTCTTTTTTGTGATTCACCATATACTTTTCAGTTTCTCATTTCCAATAATCCCCAAAAATCACTCAATCGTTTCTCGTCATCTTGTATAGTGAACGTAGATAAGAAGGGAGAATGATGATGAGCCAATTATTAAACGAAGTACTTGGAAGTGTATTAATCTCCTTACTCAGTTTTGCCGTCCCGCTTTTTTTAATTTGTGGGACAATCGTGTACACGAAAGTAAAACGGTATAAACAAAGTCAATATTTTGTTCAGACCGGTCATCGCTACATCAAAGTCGTGCAAGATATCGGATTATATGGAGAGTACCGCTGTGTTGCTGAACTTGAGGCGCGCCGGCTCGCCCCGCTCATCTTGACGAACCTGTATTTGCCTCATCCAACAAAACGTGACCGGACGACAGAAGTCGATGTGGTGTTCATCGATGAGAGCGGTGTTCACGTCATCGAGTCCAAAAACTATAGCGGTTGGATCTTCGGACGGGAACAAGATCGACAGTGGACACAGGCTTTATCCAATCGAAAGAAGTTTAAATTCTACAATCCGATTAAGCAAAACGAGCTCCATATGCGGGCAATCGAACAGCTACTACATCTCGATCGAAGCTATTTACACTCCTGGATTGTCTTCAGTGACCGCTCTACGTTGAAGCGGGTTGAGTCGTCTAGCGTTCCTGTGTTGAATCGAAAAATATGGGCGAAGCAAATGATGGCCTCTCGTGAACCTCGATTGACGGCAGCTGAACGGATTGAAGTGTATGAACGACTCCTTCCTTATATGAACGCGAGCATCGAGGTCAAGGAAGCGCACATCGACGCCATCAGGCAGACAAAATCTCCAATCGGTTAATATAAGAATCAGCCTAAAAAGTCCCGCTCAACGTTTGAGCGGGACTTACTTTATTTACTCTGCATTTTGAAGCGCAAGTACAATTCGTTGTAATACGCGTTCATGCGTTTGCCTAAGTTTTCGTACACTTCAAGCTCATCTGTCACTTCTTTAGACGGATAGAACCGTTCGTCTAATGTGACTTCTTCATCTAAAAATTCAAGTGCTGCTTCGTTCGGTGTCGAATACCCGACGTAATCGGTATTTCGTGCCGCGATTTCAGCATCGAGCATGAAGTCGATAAATTGATGTGCCCCTTCAATGTTTTTCGACGTGCTCGGGATGACGAGGTTATCGAACCAAAGATTCGTCCCCTCTTCCGGGATCACGTAGGTCAACTCGTCGTTCTCGTACATGATCTCAGAAGCGTCACCCGACCAGACGACGGCTACGGCTGCTTCACGATTGGCCATGAGCATTTTGATCTCATCACCGACAATCGCTTTAATGTTCGGCCAAAGCGTTTCGAGCTTCGCTTCTGCCTCGAGCAGTTCATCACGGTCCGTCGTGTTGAGCGAATAGCCGAGCGAGTTAAGACCGAAGCCCATCACTTCTCGTGTACCGTCCGCTAGCAAAATATCATTCTCGAGCGGCATGTCCCACAAGTCGTTCCATGATGTGATCTCACCGTCGACGAGTTCAGGATTGTAGACGATCCCGACCGTACCCCAGAAGTAAGGGACCGAGTACGTGTTGTCAGGGTCGAACGACTTGTCGAGGAAGCGTGGGTCGATGTTATCGAAATTTTCGAGCTTATCGTAATCGATCGGCAAGAGCAGATCGTCTTCGATCATCTTACTGATCGCATAATCGGACGGGACGGCGATATCAAACGCGGTACCGCCTTGCTGGATCTTCGTCAGCATCGCCTCGTTCGAGTCGAACGTTTGGTAGATGACTTTAAGCCCGGTCTCTTCTTCGAATTCGCCGATCAAATCTTCATCGATATAATCACCCCAGTTGTAGACAACGAGTGTGTTATCGCCGCCAAACCCTTGGGCCATGTTGATTTGATAGACCCAAACCAACAAACCAAAACTGACGAGGAGCGGCACTGTCAACATGATGACTAGTTTTTTCATCGTCTTACCTCCTTCGCACTCCGTTGTGCGAGTACGTAATAACCGAGGACGAGTATGAGCGTGAACACGAACAAGAGCGTCGACAAGGCGTTGATCTCAAGTGAGATCCCTTGGCGTGCCCGTGAGTAGACCTCGACGGCAAGTGTCGTGAAGCCGTTACCCGTGACGAAGAACGTCACCGCAAAGTCATCGAGTGAATACGTCAGCGCCGTGAAGAACCCTGCGAAGATTCCTGGCGTGATATACGGCAAGATGACTTTCGTGAGCACGTCCCACGAGCTGGCTCCAAGGTCACGCGACGCATCGATCAGTGTCGGGCTCATCTCTTGAAGTTTCGGTAACACTAAAATGACCACGATCGGAACCGAGAACGCGATGTGCGCCAAGAGCACCGAATAGAAACCGAGTTGAATGCCGAGCATCGTGAACAAAATGAGGAACGACGCTCCGATGATGACGTCCGGGCTGACGATCAAGACGTTGTTGAGCGATAAGAGCGACGTCTTCGTGAACCGTTGCCGCGCCGTATAAATGGCAAGCGCCCCGATGACACCGAGCACGGTCGAGATGGTCGCCGACAAGAGCGCAATGACGATCGTGTTCAAGACGATGACGAGCAGACGGGTATCTGTGAACAGCGACTTATACCACTCGAGGGTGAACCCTTCAAAGTTACTCATCGTTCCCCCACTGTTAAACGAGTAAAACACTAGATAGAGGATCGGTGCGTACAGGATAAAGAACACCGCAATCAAATACAGATTCGCTAACTTGAATTTTTTCTTCTTCATCGACGCACCGCTCCTTTCGCGCCCCAGTCACGTGTGATGACCATGACGAGTACCATCGCCAAAATCAAGAACACAGCGATTGTTGACCCCATGCCCCAGTTTTGCGTGACGAGAAATTGTTGTTCGATCGCCGTCCCGAGCGTGATGACACGGTTTCCGGCAATGAGGCGCGTGATCATGAAGAGCGACAACGCCGGAATGAAGACGATTTGAATCCCTGACTTCACCCCGTCGAGCGTCAATGGGAAGATGACGCGACGGAACGTCGTCCAGTTCGAGGCACCGAGGTCACGCGACGCGTAGACGAGCGACGGCGGCAGCTTCTCGATGGCGTTGTAGATCGGCAAAATCATGAACGGGATGAAGATATAAACCGAAACGAATACGAAACTGAAGTCCGTGAATAAGATTTGTTTCGTCCCGATGCCGATCGCCTCTAAAAATTGGTTCGTGATGCCGTACGTTCCAAAGATACCAAGGAACGCGTACGCTTTCAGTAATAAGTTGATCCATGATGGCAAAATGATGAGCAACAGCCAGAGTTGCTTATGTTTCGTTCTCGTCAATAAATACGCGGTCGGATACCCGATGAGAAGCGAGAAGGACGTGATGAGAAACGCATACCAGAACGAAGACAGTGTCATCGTCAAGTAAGTCGATGTGAAGAACATCTGATAGTTCTCTAAACTCAAGTTCCCTTCGATATCAAAAAATGAGTAGTAGACGACGAGGAGTAGCGGCGCGATGACGAACAGCGCAATCCATATCCAGTACGTCGTCAAATAGACCGTCTTGGCGGTTTGACTAGTTTGATTCATGGGCGACCTCCTCATACGATTCGAGACGACGGTCAAACTCTTCTTCGGTCTCGCCTAGACGCATGACGTGAACCGCCTCGTCATCGAACGTGAGCCCGATTTTCGACCCGACGACTGATTTCTTCGTCGAATGGACGAGCCACTCGTTGCCTTCTTGGTCGTAACAGCAAATCTCGTAATGGACGCCACGGAACAGTTGTGAGTCGACATCGACGACGAGTTTCGCCGCGTCGACCGACGTCATCTCCAAGTCTTCTGGACGAATGATGACTTCGACTTTTTCATTGCGGTCAAACCCTTGGTCGACACAATCGAACGTTTTCCCGGCAAACGTGACAAGGTGATCTTCCGGCATAACACCAGGAACAATGTTCGACTCCCCGATAAAGTCAGCGACGAAGCGGTTGATCGGCTCGTCATAAATATCTGTCGGTGTCCCGCTTTGAACGATCTCCCCGTTGTTCATGACGAAAATCTCGTCGGACATGGCGAGCGCTTCTTCTTGATCATGGGTAACGAAGATGAACGTGATGCCGAGACGCTGTTGAAGTTCGCGCAACTCGTACTGCATCTCGGTCCGAAGTTTGAGGTCGAGCGCTGAAAGCGGCTCATCGAGCAAGATGACTTCCGGTTCGTTGACGATGGCGCGGGCGATGGCGACGCGTTGGCGTTGTCCGCCTGACATCTCGTCGATTTCACGTGATTCGTAGCCTATCAAGTTGACGAACTTGAGCGCTTGTTCGACTTTCGTCTTGACGTCCGCTTCTTTCATCTTCTTGATGCGCAAACCGAAAGCGACGTTCTCGTATACGTTCAAGTGCGGGAACAAGGCGTAATCTTGGAAGACCGTGTTGACTTGACGTTTGTTCGCCGGCACGTCGTTGATCCGCTTCCCGTTGAACTCGATGTCACCTTCTGTCGCATCGGTGAATCCGGCGATGATCCGCAGAATCGTTGTCTTTCCGCATCCCGAAGGACCGAGCAGCGTATAGAATTTCCCACGCTCGATTTCAAAGTTAATATTCTCTAAGACGACAGTATCGTCGTACCGCTTCGACACGTTGTCAAAACGAATGATCGTTTCTGGGTTCATTTGGTTTCCTCCCTTGTTATAAATACGAATGTGTGGCGACGACGAGACACTCGCTTTCGCCATCAAAATCGTTGACGAGCTGATGCGCGTCTGAGGCGACGTAGTACAATGTCTCGCCCGGTTTGGCGAAGTACGTATGGTTCCCGAGTTTGAGAGCGACGCGGCCGGACAGTACGTAAACGAACGTCTCCGCGCGTGACGGCTCGTACCGTTTGAACTCTCCTTGTTTTGAGAACGTGAGGAGAATTGGTTCCATCTCTTTCTCATTGGATTCTGGGATGAGCCACTCCGTCCGATACAGCCGATTCTCGTCGACATATACCGTGCGGTCGTCTTCCGTATAGACGACTTTTTGATTGATTTCCTCATCGAAAAACTCTTTTGGCGAGCACCCGAGCACTTCTAACAAGTCGAACAGCGTTTCTAGCGAAGGGGAACTCAAATCACGCTCGATTTGGGAAATGTAGCCTTTACTTAAATCGGTACGTTCCGCCAACTCTTCTTGGGTCAACCCTTTTTTGACGCGGAGTCGTTTAATGTTTTGACCGACTTCCAAACTGTATTCCTCCTTCCCTTTCTAAGGAAAGTTTAGTGATACATGATACTTACTAAAGAAAGTTTATAAATACTCAACTCTAAAGCAAACAAATAGCGACTTTTATTATAACCAACTGTACCACGTTTGCAAGCAAAAAATCACGCCAGAATCGCGTGATTTTTTAGTGGAGATCCCGTTTCGAAATCAGGTGTTTGAATTTTTCATTTTTCGTTTGAAATAAGTGCAATTGCGCCCCGTACGCATCGATTTGTTGAACGACGTATTGGAACGACTTTGCCTCCCCTGGGTACGGTTCACCCGCGCGGGCGAGTGTCGTCTCAAAATCTTCCCACAACACCTCAACCCACGTTAACGCCTCGTCTTCATTCAACAAGTCGTTCTTGTCTCTTAAGATTTCTGCCAACCGCTTGTATTGGTCTGACCGGTTCATACGCGCACCTCCGATAGCTCAGAGAGCGGGATCGCATGTTCCATCGCTTCTCCTTCAAACGTTCCCCAACCCATGACGCCGTTGACAAACTTCAATCGGAACGGACGATTATTGTAGGTGACGATATACGTCGTACCTGGTTTGAACGATGCCGGATCAATCAAATAACTCTCCGCGATAGCGATGCGGCGAAGCACGACCTCAATCTCACTCACCATACCCATCTGTTCGGCTTTTCGTTTCCGCTCATGCAAGTCACGAATTTCTTGCTCGAGCTCATACTTTGATAACGCACTCAACCGTTTTTCCATTTCGTTCACCTCACTTGTAGCGTATCAGATTTTCCGAGTAAAAGAAAAAGGCGAAACTGAATAATGTTCAGTTCGCCTTGAAGTTATAAAGCGGTTTAATCAGTTGATCAATCGTGACGGCCGGTTCAATATAGCGCACAATCTCTTTCATCGATTTATAGACGAACGGTGATTCATCAATTGTCGACTTCCGAACCGAGCTCGACCAGACGCCTTTCATCGATTTTTTAAATTCGTTGAAATCGACGCGTTTTCGTGCCGCTGAGCGCGACATGATGCGCCCGGCGCCATGCGGACCTGAGAAGTTCCAGTCCGGGTTGCCTTTTCCGGTACAGATGAGCGACCCGTCACGCATGTTCATCGGGATGATGACGCGCTCTCCGGCTTTTGCGGAAATCGCCCCTTTTCTGAGGATCATGTCGTCGTGATCGATATAGTTATGCACCGTATCGAACTGATCGACGACGTTCCAGTTCATCGCTTCGACGATGACATCGGTCATCGCCAGTCGGTTACTTGCCGCGTATTGTTGGGCAATCCGAACGTCATGCATGTAGTCGTCCATATCTGTACCTTCGATATAAGCGAGGTCTCGCAATCCTTGTTTCGCCGCCTTCGCGTACTCGAGATAAGCTTGAATATCACTTTCGCGTCCAGTTTCTTTCAAACGCTCGATCTCATTCTGTACTTCTGTCGTATCCATCATATGACGGATCGCTCGCTGCTGATAGTGTTCTGCAATTTGGACACCGAGGTGGCGTGAACCCGAATGGATGACGAGAAACGTCCGTCCATGATCATCACGGTTCACCTCAATGAAATGATTGCCCGAGCCAAGTGTTCCGACCGAGCGTAACGCCCGGTCTAGCTTATACGGGGCGCGAACGTCTTCTAGCGGAATCTTTGACGCGTATGAATGCGCCGACTCCCGGATGTTCATCCCACTCGGAACAAGTTGACGAATCATATCGTCAAGTTTTTGAAAGTCGATCCGCTTCACATTGATTTCGGTGCAAAGCATGCCACACCCGAGATCGACACCGACGAGGTTCGGTACGATTTTGTCGTGAATCGTCATCGTCGTCCCGACGACCGAGCCTTTGCCGGCATGCATATCCGGCATGATTCGAATCGCTGCCCCTTCCGTGAACGGTTGGTCGACGAGCGTTTGAATCTGTGCACGCGTCATATCGTCAATCCGTTCATTGAAGACTGTAGCTTGATTATATTTGCCGATGATCTCCATAACGTCTCCTTTCTCAGCTGATCACTTGCTGTTTACTTTGCAACTCATGCATCCGGGCGTAGACGCCGCCGTCAGCGATGAGTGACTGGTGATTCCCGCGCTCGATGATTTGACCGTGGTCGAGGACGAGGATTTGATCGGCCTCACGAATCGTCGACAATCGGTGCGCGATGACGAACGTCGTGCGTCCGTATGTGAGCGTCTTCAGCGCGTCTTGGATGAGCGCCTCTGTCTCTGAGTCGACACTAGCCGTCGCCTCGTCAAGGACGAGGATGGCCGGGTCAAACACGAGCGCCCGGGCGAAACTGATCAATTGTCGCTCTCCACTCGAAAGTGAAGCGCCGCGCTCAATGACCGGCTCGTCGAGTCCTTGCGGCAACTGCTTGACGAACCGGTCGGCACCGACCGCCGTCAACGCTTGCCAAATCCGTTCATCAGGAATGGTCTCATCACCGAGCGTCACGTTCGTCCGAATCGAGCCCGTGAACAAGAACGGGTCTTGCAACACGATGCCGAGATGGTCCCGAACGGCTTGCGTCGGAAGTGTCGTCACGTCTACCCCGTCGATGCAAAGTTTTCCTGACGACGGATCATAAAAGCGCATGAGCAAGTTCATGATCGAACTCTTACCGCTGCCGGTGTGGCCGACGAGTGCGACCGTTTCACCAGGTGCAGCTTGAATGTCGATCTGTTGTAACACTGGTTTCCCAGCCTCATAGCTGAACGTCACGTTGTCGAACACGACTTCGCCATTAAAGCGCGGAATGCGTTCAGACGAGACGTTTTCGCCTTTCTCGTCGAGCAGTTGGAACATTCGGTCCGCCGAAACGAGCGCTTGTTGGAGCGGTGACAACTGGTTCATAATTTGCGTCACCGGCTCAAAAATACGGGACACGTAATCGATGTAGGCGTAAAGTATCCCGAGCGTGAGCACACTGCCCGTTCCGAGCGTTTGCGCACCAACGACCCAAATGAGGAGCGCGAGTGCCATGTTGCGGAAGAAGTTGACCAAGTTGTGCGACATAAGGGCGTCGAGCTTCAACAGTTTCCGGCGTGTCTGGAAGTTGTCGCTGTTCTTGACATCGAACTCATCATAGACGAGGTCTTCACGCACATACGATTGAATGATCGGCATCGTTTGGATGCTCTCGTTCAATTGTGCGTTCATATCGGCGACGAGCGCCCGGACTTTAAAGTTGTTCCGGGTCGAGAGACGCTGGAACAACTTCACCCAGACGATGACGACCGGGATGATGATGAGCGAGACGAGTCCGAGGCGAACGTCTAGGAAGAACATGGCGATCAAAACACCGATCATCATGACGACGCTTTGGAAGACGCGGGCGAGAACGCCCAAATACAAATCACGAATCGTCTCCGTATCGTTCGTGACCCGGCTGACGATTTTCCCGATCGGCGTCTGGTCAAAGTAACGGACTGGAATCGTCTGCAAATGCCGCATGACGTCAAGGCGCATCGTCTTGACGATTGTATGCGCCGAACGTTGCAGGAGCATCTGTTGCCCCCAGTTGAGACCTGCTGCGATGAGCAACAGGACGACGTAGATGGCAGATAAGACGAGGACGGCCCGAAGATCCGTCTCATAAAACTGGAAGACGTCGGTCGAAGACAACGGCACGATGTTGTCGTACGTCGCTGTCTCCTCACTCCGCGTGATGGTCAAGACACCGTTATCGACTTCTCTGACCCCACCGCTCATGACGGCGTCCGGTACGAGATAGTAGCCTTCGGTCGTCTGAACGATCGAGACGGGACGGACGACGTCTTGCCCGTCCAACCGCGTCTCTTTCTCATAGTTATTGCCGTCAAACGAGACACTGCCCCCGGCCTCGACTTGAACCCAGTCGCGCTCGATGGCGACGATATGGTCATCGATGATAATTTTTGCGATATACGGTCCCGCAAGTTCTGCGCCGACCGCTAAAAAGAGTAGGATCAACCCGAGGAAAATCGAGCGCTTCACTTGTTTGGCATAGCCAACGAGTGAGCGAATCGTCTTTTTCCTGCGGACCGGATCTAATTCGTGTTGATCGATCATAAGAGATTCCCCCTTTCGTACGGATTACTCCGTCTCTCCTTGTCGATTGAACTGTTCGAAATACCAACCGTGCTGTTTCATCAGTTGGTCATGTGTGCCGCGTTCAGTGACGCGACCGTCTTGCAAGACAAGGATTTGATCAGCGTGGGAAACGGCAGACAAGCGGTGCGCGACGATGAACGTCGTCTGTTCGGCACGGCTCGTCCGGACCGAATCGATGATTCGGGCTTCCGTTTTCGCATCGACCGCCGAGAGCGAATCGTCGAGCAATAAAATCTCTGGGTCTTTCAAGAGCGCACGCGCAATCGACAGACGTTGTTTCTGTCCGCCTGACAGCATGACCCCTTGCTCGCCGACGACCGTATCGAGCCCGTTCTCTAAATGCTCGATATCGGTATCAAACGCCGCAAGCCGAATCGCCGTCTCGAGGTCGGCTTCGGTCGCGTCATCGGCCCCGAACAAGATGTTGTCGCGGACCGTCTTCGAGAACAATAGATGTTCTTGTGACACGTAACCGCTCCAACCTCGTACCGTGTCGAGTTTAATTTTGTGAACCGGGATCCCGTTGACGAGCAACGAATCATCGATCGGATATTCGCGGATCAGCTGACGCAGGAGCGTCGTTTTGCCGGCCCCGGTCGGTCCGACGATTCCGATCGTTTCTCCGCGTGATACGTGGAGTACGATGTCTTCGAGCGACGGGCGGCTCGCACCCGGATAGCGGAACGATAACGATTTGAAGGTGATCTTCTCTGGCACGTCGACTTGCACCGTGCCGTTCGAGACGACGTCCGGCGCTTCGTTCATCGTCGCTTCAATCCGCTCTAAGCTCGCCGTCCCGCGTTGGACGACGTTGATCAACTCACCGAACGCGTACATCGGCCAAATGAGCATCCCGAGATAAATGTTGAACGAGACGAGTTGACCGAGCGTGATGTCATTCGTAAAGACGAGGTACGTCCCGAACGACAAGCCGATCAAGTAACTCAAACCGACGAGCAATTTGATAACCGGTTCGAACAAGACGTCGATTTTGGCGACGTGCATGTTTTTCGCCATGACGTCGTCGGTGATCGTATCGAACTTCTTCGTATCCGCTTCTTCTTGCACGAACGAACGGATGACACGAAGTCCTGAAATCGATTCGACGACTTGGTCGTTCATGACACCGAACGAATCTTGCGCCGCCGTGAAGCGGGCGTGAATTTGACGGCCGAGCTTATTCATCGACCAGGCAAGTAACGGCATCGGCAACAGTGCCGCGAGCGTCAATTTCCAATCGATGAACACCCCCATAATCGTCAATGCGATCAGCGTCATGTTGAACGAATCGACGAGCGTCATGACACCGAAACCGGCCGTCCGTTCAACCGCTTTCAAATCATTCGTCGCGAGCGCCATCAAGTCCCCGGTGCGGTGCTGTTGATAAAACCGTGGCGTCTGTTTGAGCAAATACCCGAAGAATCGGGCCCGCAGTTTTTTCTCGAGCAGGAACGCCGTCCCGAATAGACGCGCGATCCACAAGTACGATAAAACGTACGATAACACCATGATGCCTAGCAGTGAGCCGACGATTGTGATGAGCCGTTCCGTCGTCAAACTTCCTTCGCGGATCGCATCGATCGCTTGCCCGATAATCCATGGCGGGAGCATATCGATGACCCCGGTAATGATGAGCAAAATGATCGCAATGACATACGTCCGTTTCTGCCTCTTAATAAACCAATCCAATTGTTTAATCAGTTTCACGACTGATTCCCCCTTCCGTCCTTTCCGAGCACGCAAAAAAGCGCACTCCACCTGATTGTGCAACCAATCGGATGAAGTACGCTTGAAAGTCTTCAGTCATTTGCATGGTCAGGGAAAAGACACTACCCCTATCCAGCTGCCGTGTTACGCAGTCAAATACGAGTAGCCATATGATGTTGTGTGTGTGCGTTGTAGTGTAGTCAAGTACTTCATCATGCTGGCTCCTCTCTCTTCATAGTTTGAAAATCTACTAAAACCTTAGCAGACTGTTCAGAAAATTGTCAATATTTTTTTGTAAAAATATTGTAACTTGTTTCAGTTTAAGAAGAACGTCGCGAGAATCATCCCGACGATCCCTGTTGCTGTCACATAGTAGATCATCGGCATGAGCGTGTAGCGAATGATCGTTCCTTCTTTACCGAGCAGACCCGCGACCGAAGCGACCGCGACGACGTTCAGCACACAGATCATGTTACCAGCGTTCGCGCCGGCCATCTGCATCGATAAGGCGAGCGTCTCACTCATCCCGACCGAATCGGCGACATTTGTCGTCAAGCTCGAGAACATCATGTTCGAGAACGTGGCCGATCCCGATACGAACGCTCCGAGCGCCCCGATCCACGGCGCGACAAGCGGCCAAACGCCACCAAACGTGTCCGCTGCAGCCGTCGCGAGTTCGACTGGCATCGATGCGAGTCCTGCTCCGCCATTCTCTGAATGGATAAAGATTCGAACCATTGGAACTGACGCCGCAAGCGTAATTAACGTTCCGCCGATACCGAGTGTCGTCGCTTTAAAGACCGACGTTACTTGCGACCAACTCATATTGTGTAAGAAGAACGTCGCAATCATCGTCAAGATGAACATGAACCCTGGTGAATAGAACGGCTCCCACGACGTCGAGATTCCTTCTACCCCTAAAATGTTCGGGAGGTCGATCCGGACACTGCGCGTCAACTCGTTCAAGAACGGGACCGTCCGTGTCAAGATGAGGAAGATCGTCAAAATCAAGTAAGGGGCCCATGCTTTCCACTGCGGAAGTTCACGTTTCCCTTTCCCGACTGTCGGCTGTTCAACCGGTTGGTCGAGCTCGTCGGCGTAACCGTCAAACGTCCAAATCCGTTTTGGCATGAGAATACCTTTTCGTGCCATCGCGACGAGAATCACAAGACCGGTCAAGCCACCGAGCATGCCCCCAAATTCAAATCCGAGGATGAGCGTCCAAATGTAAGCCGGAACGCTGTAGACGAGAGCCGCCACGAGGGCAATCGGCAGTACTTCGAATGCAGGTTTGACCGACTTCGCTTTACTAAAGAATCGAGTCAGCATCAAAATCAAAATGAACGGGATAAAAAGACCCACGAGCATATCGATCAATACCGTCTGTAAGACGACACTTGTTAAAAATTCGATTGATTCCGGTTTGCTCACATCGAGCGAGAGTCCGTTACCAATCCCGATCAAAGCCGGTGTCCCGACTGCACCGAACGTGACGGCTGATACGTCGGCCGACAAGGCGATGACAACAGCCGCAATCGGCGGGAAACCTAGTGCGATCAATAGCGGGGCCGCCACCGTCGCCGGTGTCCCAAAGCCTGAAGCACCTTCAATGAACGAAACGAACAACCAGCCGACGATGAGGACTTGAATCCGCGGATCCGGTGTGATGGTGACAAAACCGGAACGGATAGCATTCATGCCGCCGCCCTCTTTCATCGTATTCATCATCCCGATCGCGCCATACACGATCCATGCTGCCGTGATCGCGATGACGATTCCTTGTAACACCGCCGCTGTAATGCGGGTTGCATCAAGTTCCCAGACGAAGAACGCAAGTAGCGCCGTCAACAGGAGCGAGAGTGGCATCGCAACCGATGCTGGTAAACGCATAATAACCAATAATACAAGCACAGCCAAAATTGGCACAAGTGCTGTAATCCATTCAAAAATCGTCAATGTAGACCCACCTTTTCAGATTTTTTCCCCTGCCGTAAATGAATTTCCCGTTATGTCTCTTGTTCAGCGAGTCGTTCTAAAGTCCGGTCAATCACCTCATACGGAAATCCTTTGCTCCGAAGCTGCATCTTCATGCGCTGTTTCCGCTCATATGGGGCATACCCGTTGTACTTCCGACTCAGTTTTTCAGCCTGCTTCAAGCAAGCTGCAAGCTCGACGTCCTCATCCTCGTTTTCCCAAAACGTAAGGATCGCCTCTGAAATGATATCAAACGAAAATCCTCTTTGCACCAGGGTTTGTTGAATTCTTTGTTGCACTTCTGTGGCGGAACGGCGATTTGTTTCCAATTGTTTCCTATTTACGAACTTTCCTGCTTTCTCAAGCTGGTCTTCGTGCGAGATCGCAGCGATGACCTCTTCAATGATTTCAGGTGTGATTCGAAGCTGGACCAATTCCCGCTTGATTTTGCCCGGCCCGCTCGGACTCGTGTTAAACTTCGTCTGGGCGTAGGCTTTGGCGAATTCAGCATCGTTCAAGTAGCGTTGTTCAATCAATCTGTCAATTACGCGCTTGATGGCTGCCTCATCTATCTCTTTCTTCACGAGATAGTCGCGGACCTCTGAAACGGCACGCATTCGGTACGATAAATAATTGACGGCTGCTTTGTATGCTTTCTGTTCCTCTTCGGCTTGGAGGACGTCACGGACAAAATCGTCTTCAAGTTCCATCCCTTTCGTCAATCCATATTTAATGAAGACGTCTAAATCGATGGCGAACGCGAACTCTTCTTGCCCATCTTTCTCGATGAAGACGTTCAAGCGGTCCTTATTTTTCTTTTGAGCCGTAAACTTGCTGATTTTCATGAAACCCCCTCCTTTTCCTGCTTCTAACATATCACGTTCCCCTTTTCAGAAGGATTTTTGATAAGTTAAAAGAAAGGGTATTTATTTAATTAGCTATTGTATTTACCGTTATCATACCCGATTTGAAAACGCTTCAAGAATAATGGAGGGATTCACATGAAAATTGCAATCACCGGTGGTACCGGATTGATCGGCCGGCCGCTCGTTCGGGCGCTAGCCGAGGCCGGTCATCAAGTCGTCGTCTTGACGCGCCAGCCGCGCCCACGTCAAGGAGGCATCTCGTTCGTCGAATGGTTGACGCCAGACAGCCATCCCGAGACCGAACTCCAAGATGTCGACGCCTTTATCCACTTGGCAGGAGCCTCCATTAACGACGGACGCTGGACGCACAAACAAAAACAAGCCATCCTCCAAAGCCGTATCGATGGGACGAAAGAAGTCGTTCGCATCATCAAAAACATGAAGCAGAAACCGGACGTTGTCATCAGCGGATCAGCAATCGGCATTTACGGCGAAGACCGGTCGATCACTTACTCGGAATCGACACCGCTCCCGGACCGGACCAACTTCTTAGGAAACGTCTGCGTCTTGTGGGAGAAAGAAATCGCGCCCGTCGCCGATATGGACATTCGTCTCGCCACGATGCGAACTGGTGTCGTCTTGTCAAACGACGGGGGCGCGTTCCCGCTCATGAAGCTGCCCTACACGCTCGGTGCCGGCGGACGGCTCGGTTCCGGAAAACAGTGGGTCCCTTGGATCCACATAGACGATCTCGTCCGCTTATTCGTCTACATCATCGAGACCGATTCGATGCATGGACCGGTCAACGGGACGGCGCCGACACCGGTGACAATGGACCAATTCGGGAAAACGCTCGGACAAGTGATGCATCGTCCACACTGGGCTCCGGCTCCGGCCCCGATCCTCAAACTCGTACTCGGCGAAAAGAGCGTGATCGTACTCGAAGGTGCCAAAGTCGTCCCGACAAAAGCGCTCAATCACGGCTTTCGTTTTCGCTATGAGACGTTAGAACCCGCACTAAAACAACTACTGCATTTGACTTGAGAGGAGACAGCTCGTGAGTAATCTATTAATTCGTAACGCCCATATTTATCCGATCACCGCGCCAAACTTTTACGGGGACATTCGCATAAAAGATGGAAAAATTATCGAAATGGCGGACTTGTTAGACCCAACGGACGGCGAGACCGTCATCGAGGCGGAAGGCAACTTCCTGTTCCCCGGTTTCATCGATGCCCATACCCATCTCGGACTGTATGACGAAGGGACGGGTTCCGTCGGGAATGACGCCAATGAGACGGTCGAAGCGATGACACCGCACGCACGGGCCATCGACGGGGTTTATCCGCTCGATGAAGGCTTCCGTGAAGCGCTCATGGCCGGTGTCACGGCGGTCCAAGTCATGCCGGGCAGCATGAACGTCATCGGCGGAGTGACGAGCGTCATTAAAACGCACGGTCGCTTTATCGAGGATATGGTATTGCGCCGTTACGCCGGCTTGAAACTTGCTCTCGGCGAAAACCCGAAGCGCGTCCACAGTATGGGGAAATCCGGTGAGTTGACCCGCATGGGCATCATGGGACTACTGCGCGAGGCGTTCCGGACCGTCGATTCGACGAAGACGATCGGCACGTTCGGGAGTCAGATGATCCAACTCGCGCTCGACCGGAAGATGCCGGTCCGAGTCCACGCCCACCGTGCCGACGATATTCTTTCGGTCGTCCGCTTCGCTCAAGAGTTCGATCTCGATTACCGGATTGAGCACTGTACGGAAGGTCATCTCGTCGCCGAGAAGTTGCGTGAACTCGGCGTCAAACATGTCACCGTCGGACCGACGTTCACCCGTAAGTCTAAAATCGAACTTCAAAACAAAACGTGGGAGACGTACCGCATCTTGCATGAACACGATATGATCGTCTCGATCACGACCGACCATCCATATACCCCGGTCCAATATTTGAATCTTTGCGCCGGTCTTGCCGCCCGTGAAGGCCTTCCGGTCGACGTCGCCCTGCGCGCCATCACGATCCATCCGGCCCAGTCACTCGGGGTTGATGACCGCGTCGGGTCACTCGAAGTCGGCAAAGACGCCGACCTCGTCTTGTGGAGTCACTTCCCGCTCGACTACATGTCGAAGCCGATCATGACCATCGTCGACGGCCGTATCGTCTACTCGACGGATCGCTCGAAAACCCATCATGAAATGTGAGTAACCCCAGACGTGAAAGCGCTCTTTTATTTTTTTTGTGAAGTTACATTTTATTTGCTTGCTTTTTCAAAAAAAGTCTATAAAATAATCTTGTAACTCATAAAAGAGAGCAGCCAAGGCAAGTTCGAACAACGTAGCCAGAAGTATGCTTTCGTTACAACTATTCTTCAGCGGTCTGAACTAGGAGGAGGAATGTTTGGTGCTCAAATTTCGTGAGCTTACCGACTGCGCGGAGTTGTTCGAACTGATGCAACACCCAGATGTCTTTCCATATGTCCGTCAAAAGACGGTCCACTTTGACGAGTTTTTATTTAGCACGAAGCAAATCATCGAGCTAGAAGAGCAAGGAAACATCATCTCACGTACAATTACGAACGAGTTCGGTACCCCGATCGGGACGATCAGCTTGTTCGATGTGGAAACCGGTTACGGCTTCCTCGGTACGTGGCTTGGCAAACCGTACCATGGGAAAGGTTACAATCAAGTCGCGAAAGAAACGTTCTTCTCAGAGCTGTTCTTCGACCTTGATATTGAGAGTGTATTTTTAAAGATTCGCAAAGCAAATGAGCGTTCGATCGCGGCGGCGGCAAAACTTCCTTATGCGTTTTGCGCCGACGAGATCCGGCCCGATTTGTTAGCAGAAATTAATAGCGGTGACGTCGAATACGTCTTGTATGAAGTGTCGAAGTCGAGCTTCCAGCTGTACTTGCATTCACTTCATGCGCCTGAGTTCGATCATTCGTACGAAGCCCAACTCGAAGCATAAGCCAATTCTGACAAAGAATTGGCTTTTTTGTGGCGTTTTTGTGTGGATTTGTTGAGGACAACTTTACGACAATGAATAATTCTGTTCTAATTCGAAGAGATAGGTATGATAGAAGTATGAGGGAATTATCACATCCTTCGTTAACCGGTTTGTAAAGGAGAATGCCAGATGATAGAACCAGTATTTCGAATCTTAGTAACCGACGATGAGGAGCAGATGCGCGATTTGCTCGTTTCCAATTTAGAAAAAGAAGGCTATGAGACGGTCACCGCAACAAACGGCCTTGAGGCGATCGACTTGTTAAAAGAACAGTCGTTCCACCTCGTCTTACTCGACGTCATGATGCCCGAGCTTGACGGTCTGACCGCCTGCATGCGCATCCGTGAGTTCTCGAACGTCCCGATCATCATGCTGACGGCCCGGTCTGAAGAACTCGACCGGATTCACGGATTGAAGATCGGCGCGGACGACTACATCACAAAACCGTTCAGCCCGCGCGAACTGCTCGCCCGAATCGAAGCGACACTTCGGCGCACGCACAACTTCTCAAAAGAACAAGAAGCCACGTTCGACGCCGGTGTCTTATCAATCGATATCGAAGGCCGCGCCGTCAGCGTGAAAGGCAAAACTGTCAACTTGACGCGTAAGGAGTTCGACCTCCTCTACTTGTTCATCACAAACGAAGACAAAGTGTTCTCTCGAGAACAGCTCCTCGACCAAATTTGGGGTACCGAATACCACGGCAACCTCCGGACGGTCGACACGCACATTAAAACGCTCCGTCTCAAGCTCGGCGAAGCCGGTGGCTACATCCAGACCGTCTGGGGGATCGGCTACAAGTTCGAGGCGAACGTATGAAGCAATACACGATCCGGAAGCGGATTTGGATCACCATCTGGACGGCCAGCCTCTTCTCTGCGTTCGTGTTCATCATCATGACGTTTTACTTGTACGACAAGTTTTACATTCAGACGCAAGAAGAACTACTGATCAACCGCGGGGAGAAACTCGTCACCATCTATAAGGCGGACGGCTTCTCCGACGCGTTCGCTGACAGCATGACGTACACGAATGAACTGACCGAAACGAAAGTATTCCTCTCGTCCGTACGGGAAGATAGTCTCGGCTCCGGGAAGACGTTTTTACGCGAACAAGATCTCGCTCGTTTGCAAGACGGCTACGCCATCTCGGTCACGCGCAAGCACCCGACCGAGGATGTCGATATTCTCATGTCCGCGTTCCCGCTCATCCGTGACGGCGAACTCGATAATGCCCTCATCCTCTATATGGAGCTGAGCAAAATCAGTGAGCCGTTCCAACCGATCCGGCTGATGATCACGTTCTTGCTCATCTTGATGATTGTCAACTTGCTCATTTTCGGGACGCAAATCATCGACACGATCATTCAACCGCTCATCCAAATGAAACGCGCTTCCCAAGTGTATGCCAAAGGTGACTTCTCGCACCGCATCCCGATCGATTCCGATGACGAGATCGGTGACTTGGCCGAGACGCTCAACCGGATGGCCGAGTCTCTCGGACTCGTCGAGGAGCAGCGCAAAGAATTTTTGGCTAACGTCAGCCATGAGCTCCGGACCCCGCTGTCTTACATTCGCGGGTATACCGAGATGCTGCAAGACCCGACGCTCGACGAGAAGACGCAAGCCCAGTATTACGACATCATCGAGAACGAGACGGAACGGTTGCAACGACTCGTCAACGATCTGCTCGACCTCGCCCAGCTCGAACGCGATTCGTATCCGATGACGAAAGAACCGGTCGTGTACTCACAAGTGCTCGAAGACGTGTTATACCGGTTTGAACCAATCGCGCGCGCGAAAGGTGTCACCATCGAAGCGGATCTCGACTTCGACCTCATCATCCTCGGGGATCACGATCGCCTCGAACAAGTCGTCGGAAACTTACTCGATAACGCTCTTCGTTACACGGATGCCGGCAGGTCAATCCATGTGAGGACGTTCGCGGAAGAGAACTATGCCATCACCGAGATTCGCGATGAAGGCCGGGGCATCCCGAAAGAGGATCTCGATCAATTGACGAAACGTTTCTACCGCGTCAACAAATCGCGGACGCGTGAAGACGGCGGTACCGGACTCGGACTCGCCATCGCCAAGCACATTATGGAACGCCATGGCGGCTCGATGCATTTCACGTCCGAAGTCGGCAGCGGCACGACCGTGTCGCTTGCTTTGCCGCTCTTGCCAGACGATGAAGACATATAAAAGAGGCAGCCGCGGCTGCCTCTTTTTAAATATCTTTGCCTTTATAGGCATCATCTGATTCGTTCATGAGCCGCTCGCGTTCGGCGTGTGTCTGCGGGAACCCGTTCGCTTGCCACTCGGCCCGATGATTCGAGTCGAGTTGCGTCAACCCTGCTTCCGCCTCGTCTTTATCGGAATCGACACTTTCCATCTTGTCCATCTTGCTCCACGTGTTATCCTCTTGGTCTTGCGTCAACAGCGCTGCGACTTTCGGCGCGACGAGTGCAGCACCAGCCACACCGAGCACGATCCCCATCAATACTTTCTTATCCATCCAATACCCCTCCTTAGTCACTATGCACAGATAATTCCACTGTTCCCGAAACTTGAAACACTTTTCTAAAGCGTTTACACAAAATACGGAAGTGGAATAACACTCAAAGAAGGAGGCGATGGAGATGAAGAAGCAGGAACAACCGTCAAAACGACCGTTCGATAATCCGGACGCCGTCGATACGGACAAAGAGAGCATCTTTGACCAAGAAGGCATGGAGACGGTCGACCCGATCCCGGTCGAAGAGCTGAATCAAAAAGTGAAAGACGAGAAACGAAAGCGCCACTCAAAAGACGACTCAGTCAGCGAGAAAAAATATGACGGCAACAAATAAGGATGCGGACAAAGTTGTCCGCATCCTTATTTTCATGTTAAGTCTTTTGGCGAGAAGCCGTATGGCAGCATCTCTTCTTTTGTCATCACTTTCGTCTCACCGGCCATGTTGGCCAAGATCAACGTGAAGTCGTCACTCGCAAACTCGGCGATGACTTGACGACAAGCGCCACATGGCGGGATCGGGCCGTCCGTGTCTCCGACGACGACGACCGTGTCGATTGACTTGCTGCCTTCCGACACCGCCTTGAAGATGGCAGTCCGTTCCGCACACATCGACAAACCGTACGACGCGTTCTCGACGTTACAACCTAAGATTTCCTTACCCGTCTCATCGATGACGACGGCACCGACGTTGAACTTCGAGTAAGGTGTATATGCGCGCGACCGCGCGTCAATCGCCTTATGAACGAGCTCTTGAACTTTTTCATGTGGAATCATTGAATGTTCCTCCGCTTCTTGAATTTAAAAAAGAAGTCTGACATCTGAACTATAACGTGAAAACGTTTTCTTTACAAGCGTTTTCACGGTCCCGTCAATATTTTTTCTTCTTCTTTTTCTCGAAGACGACAATCGATTCGACGTGAGCCGTTTGCGGAAACATATCGTACGGTTGGACGTAGTTGACCTTATAATCGGCTTTCATGAGTTGATCCGCGTCGCGCACGAGCGTCTGCGGGTTACATGACACGTAGACGATCCGTTTCGCTTTCGAAGAAATCATCGCGTTTAGGAGCTGATGGTCCACACCTGTTCGCGGCGGGTCGACGACGATGACGTCAGGAATCCACCCGTCTTTCACCCAGCGCGGAATCCAATGTTCAGCGCGCCCCTCGACGTATGTCGCATGATTGTAGCCGTTCTCACGCATGTGAGCATTTGCGTCTTCAACCGCTTCAGGTACGACTTCCATCCCGCGAATCTCTTTCGCGTGCGGTGCGAGCCAAAGTCCGATTGAACCGACACCGGCGTACGCATCGATGACGCGTTCTTCACCAGTCAGACCGGCCGCCTCGACGACTTCACGGTACATGACTTCGGTTTGGGCAGGATTGAGTTGGAAGAAAGCACGTGGCGACAAGTGGTAATGCACGTCGTCTAGCTGCTCGTCCATCTTATCTTGACCGGCGATGTGGACCGTTCGGTAACCGAAGATGACGCCCGACCGGTTCGAGTTGATGTTGATATGGAACGAGACGACGTTCGGCAATTCCATGATGCGGTCGCTGAGCGTATCCAAGTTCGGTACGTCCTCACTCCCGACGACGAGAACGACTTGAACGTCGTTCGTCTTGTAACCTGAACGGACGACGATCGTCCGGGCAAAACCGACGTCACGTCTCGCGTCATAGACCGGGATGTCGAGCTCGTTCAAAATACGGACGATAGCGTTGTTGACGTTCGTCGTATCACGTTGTTGCACCATGCAGTGCTCGATCGGCACGAGGTCGTTCGAGTTCGGCTTGTAGAGGCCTGAGACGATTTCGCCGCGTTGGACTGACAACGGGAATTGGGACTTATTACGATAGTACCAAGGGTTTTCCATCCCTTTCGTCGGACGGATATCGGACTTATCGACGTTCAACTTCGTCTTCTGACGGAACGCGTTGCGGACGATGTCTTCTTTATAGTCCATTTGCAGACGTGAACTCATATGTTGAATCTGGCAACCGCCACATTCGTCATAAATCGGACACGGCGGTTTGACCCGGTCC
Organism: Exiguobacterium sp. s142; assembly: GCF_018618455.1. Lineage (NCBI taxonomy): Bacteria > Bacillati > Bacillota > Bacilli > Caryophanales > Exiguobacterium > Exiguobacterium sp. s142. Next base: position 39,645 of record NZ_JACSMB010000004.1, read on the forward strand.
GGCGAGTCGTTGTGTCGCTTCGTGACCCGCGCCTCGGCATAGTTTCGTTCGATGCGCGTGATTTCAATGTCGGCTCGTTCCCCTGGTAACAGGTTCGGGATAAAGATGACCATCCGATTGATCATCGCGATGCCCTCCCCGTTAATGCCTAACCGTTCTGCTTTCGTGCTTGCATGTTCTCCTACGATCAATTTCAATGTGTTTCATCCTTTCGAGATACTTGTTCTAAATCTTTGGCGTAACGTACGACTTTCGCACGTAAGGAATCAATATCAGCTAACAATCGATGCAAATCCTCTGGCGTCGTGAATTCGTCTAACGTGTTGACTGATAAGCACAGTAACTCCGTTCTCGATTTTAACACGTTCATTTTTCCTGCCGTATCTGTTCGTGATTTACCCATCTCATGATCGCTCCTTCGCTTAGTGACAAAGAGTTGTTATTATAGCATACTATTTCGTGTAACTTGATAAAAAGGTGGAATCCACATGCAAAACATCTCGACGACGTTCGATCCGTGGGAAGCGTATCTCGATCAAACCGAGTTCGGTCGACTCGTTCTCTCGAACGTCGAAGTGACGACGACGAAACTATGCAATATGCGCTGCGAGCATTGTGCGGTCGGCTATATGCTCGATCAAACGGAAGAACCCGAGGTCCCGCTCGAGCTGTTGATCTCGCGCCTCGACGAGATCGAGCACTTGCGCGCGTTCTCGATCACGGGCGGTGAGCCGATGCTGTCGATGAAGTCGGTTCGAAACTATGTCGTCCCGCTTCTACGCTACGCCAAGGAGCGCGGTGCCCGCACACAGATCAACTCGAACTTGACGTTGCCGCTATCTCGCTATCATCTTATTACCCCTTACCTCGACGTTTTGCACATTTCTCATAACTGGGGAACGGACGCCGATTTCTTAGAGGGCGGTTTCGCGATGATGGACCGCAAGCCGAGCGAATCCGCTCGCCTCAAAATGCTTCAGACGATGAAGGACAATGCCCGAGCCCTCACGGCCGAAGGGGTCATCGTATCGGCCGAGACGATGATCAACAAGCGGACAATCCCGCATTTAAAAGAAATTCACGACGAAATCGTCTCGCTCGGTTGTCAACGCCACGAATTGCACCCAATGTACCCCGCAGACTTCGCTAGCGCGCTCGAGTCGGCCTCTCTCGACGAGATCCGTCAAGCTATCCATGACGTACTCGACATTCGGGACCAGAACGTATGGATGCTGTTTGGAACGTTGCCGTTTTACGCCTGCTCGGACTCAGAAGCCGACCGCGCCTTACTGCGGCGACTCTCGACCGCGAAAAACGTGACGGTCCGCAACGACCCGGACGGACGCTCCCGGTTGAACACGAACATTTTTGACGGTCAGATCATCGTCACCGACTTCGGCGACGAACTCGGCACACTCGGCACATTGTACGATACGTCGTTCCAAGACGCGTACGATCAATGGACGAACAGCGCATTGAACGCCACACTGTCGTGCCATTGCCCCGCCGTCAAATGCCTCGGACCGAACGCACTCGTCAAACAAGCGTACTATTCGACGGTCGACTTTAGACAACGTGTCGCCCAGTCGTTTTAATTATTTCGATTCGGGAAATATTTAGTATATAAAACGAATCGAGGTGTTCGATGATGACAGCGATCTATGTGTTCATCGTTACCGTCATGGGAATCATCATTTTCGGAGGCGTGCTCAGCATCTTATTGACAGCCGCATTCGTTTCGGACAAAGTAGACCATGATGAAGTGTTCAGTCAAGGCAGTTGGGACGATGAGTTATTGCAAATAAATCATACCCCTCAACCGATTGATGAACCAAAAAGCTGAGACCTCTCAGCTTTTTATTTTTGTATATGAGGTGAACTATGGAACGGTTTCGTTTTTCGATCTTATTGCTCGTCGTTTTTATTTCGGGCTTGATTCAAGGGGCGCTCATCCCTTTACTATCCACATTAATCGAACGTGACGGCAACCCGGCCTGGCTGAACGGCTTGAACGCGACGATGCTCTATTTGGGCGTCATCGTCTCGGCGCCGCTACTCGAACGGTTCGTTCGCAAATACGGATTCCGCCCGACGATCGTCCTCGGCATCGTATTGACGGCGCTCGCCACGTTCTTTTTACCGCTCTGGCCGTCACTGCTCATGTGGGCCGTCATGCGCTTCGTCATCGGATTCGGAGACTCGGCGCTTCACTACGGCTCGCAAGTGTGGGTCACGTCCGTGAGTGAGAAACGGAGTCTCGGACGGGCGATGGCGTATTACGGGATGTCGTTCAGTCTCGGGTTCGCGGTCGGTCCGTTGATCGCACCGCTCGTCGATATTCACTTTTGGCTCCCGTTTCTCGTCTTGATCTTCTTCTGTCTCGGATCACTCTTCCTTATCTTCAAGGTCGACAACGAGTACCCCGAGGCGGAGAAAGTGAAGACGGACTCGACCGGACGCATCCGTCTCGTCTTAATCGGCGCCGGGTACACGCTGCTCCCGGCGTTCACATACGGTTTTCTTGAAGCAAGCTTGAATGCGAACCTGCCGATCTTCACGGTCCGTAACGACATCGGGCTCGCACAGACGAGCACGCTCATCACGACGTTCATCGTCGCGTCCATCATCGTACAGTTGCCGCTCGGACGGCTCGCCGACCACTTCGGGAAGAAACGTATCCTTCAAATCGTCTTGACGCTCGGTACGCTCTTGTTCGCCCTCGCGAACCTAGCCGTCGACAACTATGCGTGGCTACTCGTCTTGTTCGCCTTGGCCGGTGCCGGACTCGGTTCCACGTATTCGCTCGGCCTCGCCCATATGACGGAAGTGTTGCCCCGCTCACTCTTGCCGACCGGCAACATGCTGTACAGCATCTCGTTCAGTGTAGGGTCGATCAGCGGTCCGATGATCGGTGCGTTTTGGGTCGCGTTGCCTAAAGAAGTATATTTCCTCATGTACGCCTTAATACTCGGCATCCTGTCGATCAGCCTATACACGTCAAAAGCTAAACCAATCGAAGCATAAGAAAAGGATGAATCTCCGCGGAGATTCATCCTTTTTGTTTGTCATTCGTTTGGTGGCCCGACTCTGACATCGTTTCGTTCGAACGCTCGGATGAACACCTCATCAAGAGCGAACGGCTCCGTATCGAGTGATGCCAATACGTCGGACTTGAGCGTCACCTCGATGACGCGGTCATTGATTTGCCACTTCGTCTGGATGTCGTCGCCTTGCCTGACGGCGCGCACATCGACTTGGTCGTGATGTTCTTTCAATCCGCGACTCACGCACTTCATCACGTACTTGACGTACTCATCTCGCGGCTGGCGCGACACGAGTATGTTTCGGACAATCAAATTTCTCGTCATGGCACAAACCCTCCCTTCTGTTAACTTGTCGTACGCAAGTCTTTACAACGAAGACCGATTCATAACTGAAAATTTTCAGAATTTTTAATATATTTTGCCATGAGAATAAACTTTCGTCAACTGTACCTCGAACTCATTTCGCGGCAGAGCCGCCCGGCCGACGACGACCTTGAAAATACGTTGACAAGTAGATGCCGGCGATGACGAATAGCAACCCGACGAGCGCGTTCCAAGGAATCGTCTCACCGAGCAGTAAACTCGATAACAGGACGCCGAACAAGGGAACAAAGAACATATAGAGCGACACCCGGCTCACCGGGTTGTGCTTCATGAGCGTGTTCCACAACGTGAAACCAATCGCTGATAACAATGCGAGGTATAACAGGAACAATAGCGTCTTCACCGTGTAAGGCAAGAACACGCCTCCCGGGTCAAGGATAAATCCGACGATCAACAGGCCGAGCGAACCGATCACCATCGCCCAAGCAGTCATCGGGGCGACGTCATGATGTCGCGAGTAATCTTTCGCGACCAAGTTTCCGAACGCGCCAGACACCATCGCCAAGATGAGGAGGATTTCACCGATTCCAAAACCGATTTCCGAGCTTGCTGTCGGCCAGTTCGCGATGACGATCCCTGAGAAACCGAGAGTGAGCGCGATGCCTTTCAACCGGTTCAACCGATCATCTTCATAACGGAAGTGGGCAAGCGCCATTTGAAAGAACGATGTCGAGCCAGCGATGATCGACCCTTGCACCCCGGTCGAGATGGACAATCCGATATAGAAGAACAGATATTGCAAAAACGTCAAGAACGCCCCTAAATGTGCGTATGCCTTCAACTTTTCCCGATTTAATCGAATCGGCCGCTTGAAGACGAGCCGGCTGATCACAAGCAACAGAATACCGGCCAGTAAAAACCGTTCGCCGGCAAAGAACAGTTGTTGGCCGTACTCGCCTGCTCCGATGTCTAACGCCTCATAACTTAATTTAATGAACGGGAAAGCACTCCCCCATAAAAACGTGTTGAACAACGCCAACAGCGTGACGCTCCAAGAGCGTTGAAATATATTTTGCATGACACGAAATCTCCTTAATCTTTTAGTTTGTGAGTTGTTATAAATGGTGTTAAAATAGACTTACATGATAATCATTATAAATAAGCGACATGAAGAAAACGGATGTAAAACCCTTTAAAACAACAAAAGATAATGATAATCATCCTCAGTCATTATCATTTAACTGATATATATTCTCAATTAGAAAGAGGTGCCTACTATGAACGTACACGCAACTACTGCACAAGAAAAAAGCCACGTCTTCAAACGGGCCAACTGGTTCGAACATATCGAGCTCATCATGGCGCTCATCAGCGGTGTATTGATTGTACTCGCATATTTCACAGAAAGACAAGGCGGAGCCCCTTCGATTTACGTCACACTCTACTTGAGCGCCTTCTTGATCGGCGGTTATGCCAAAGCCAAAGAAGGACTGACCGATACGTGGGAAACCCGTTCATTGAACGTCGAGCTACTCATGATCATCGCGGCGATCGGCGCTGCCTCGATCGGCTATTGGATGGAGGGCGCGATCCTCATCTTCATCTTCGCCTTATCCGGCGCGCTCGAGACGTACACGCTGAACAAAAACGAACGTGCTCTCGAATCGTTGATGGAACTCCAACCGGAACAAGCGACCCGTTTTGATGCGGCCGGCGGTCTCGAAGTCGTGCACATCGACGATTTAAAAGTCGGCGACCGGATTTACGTCCGGCCGGGTGAACGTATCCCGGTCGATGGGCGCATTTTGAGTGGGACCGCCTCTATCGAAGAAGCAGCCATCACCGGGGAATCGATTCCGGTTGATCGGACCGTCGGCGACGAAGTGTTCGGTTCAAGTGTTAACTTGAACGGGGTGCTCACGTTATCTGTGACGAAACTCGCCACCGAGACGTTGTTCCAAAAAATCATTCAAATGGTGCAGCAAGCCCAAGAAGAAAAATCGCCGTCGGCCCAGTTCATCGACCGCTATGAGGGACGATACGTCCAGATCGTGCTCATCTCGGTCACGGCCATCATCTTGCTCGGTCCCGTCCTCACTTCGTGGTCGCTCGAGACGAGCATATACCGCGGGATGATCCTGCTCGTCGTCGCCTCACCGTGTGCCCTCGTCGCGGCGATCACACCAGCCGCGCTTGCCGCCATCGCCTCGTCCGCTAAACACGGAATTTTGTTCAAAGGCGGTGTCCACATCGAAAACATGGGACGTCTCAAAGCGATCGCATTCGATAAGACTGGGACGCTCACAATCGGTAAGCCGGTCGTCCAAACGGCGTTGGTTCATCCTGACATGGCAGCAGAAGACGTTTACCGCGTCGTCAGTTTGATCGAAGAACATTCGATGCACCCGCTCGCCGAGGCGCTCGTCAAGTTCACGGGCAAACACACGGGAGACATGGATCACTTTAAAGACATCACCGGTTCAGGCATCGAGGCGACGATTGACGGCACTTCCTACCGGGTCGGTAAACAAAAGTTCGCCGACCGGAGCGCTGACTTCTACCGCGAAGATGTCGAACGGTTAAAAGCCGCCGGACACACACTCGTCTTCGTCAGTGACGATAAGCAGACGATCGGTGCATTCGCACTGCGTGACACGTTACGCCCGGAAGCCAAACAAGCGATTGAGCGCTTGAACCATCTCGGAATCGCGACGATCATGATCACAGGCGACAATGAAGCAACGGCACGCGCCATCGCGACGGAAGCGGGCTTGACCCGCTACATCGCCGAATGCCTCCCAGAAGAGAAAGTTGAACAAATCAAGCTGTTAAAACAAGAGTACGGCACGATTGGGATGATTGGCGACGGCATTAACGACGCCCCGGCCCTCGCGACAGCAGATGTCGGGATCGCCATGGGCGAAGGAACCGACGCCGCACTCGAGACGGCTGACGTCGTCCTCATGAAAAACGACCTCGTCCGCTTAAGTTCAGCGATCGAGCAATCTCGTAAATTGAACCGGATCGTCTTACAGAACGTCGTGTTCGCCCTCGGCGTCATCCTCGTTTTGATCGCGACGAACATCTTCGAGCTGCTCGTCATGCCGTTCGCCGTCGTCGGTCATGAAGGGTCAACGATTCTCGTTATTTTGAACGGACTGCGCTTGCTCAGTTCTTCATGGGATTGACAAATTTCGACAGCGTCTGAAACCGTCATTGAAAGCGAATGACGATTTCGCTATAATGGAAACAATGTGTCTAACAGACCGATAACAGATAGATGATTGGCTAAAGGTGGTACAGCATATGAATACGATTGCAGTGATCGGCAAAGTGTTTGTCGATATTAAAGGAACATCGTTCGCCCCGCTTCATAAAGATGCGAAAAACGTCGGGGACATCGCGTTCTCGAACGGCGGAACCGGCCGTAACGTCGCGCAAAACCTAGGTGTCCTCGGTAACGACGTCCGGTTCGTGTCAACCGTCACAAACGACCAAATCGGGATGGGTGTCCTTCAAGAGCTTCGCGACTTAAACGTCAACGTCGACCATGTCGACCTGCTTGAAGATAACGGTATGGGCATGTGGCTCGCCGTCATGGACAATAACGGCGACCTCCAGACCTCGATCTCGAAACAACCAGATGAAGCGATGATGGAACAATGTATCCTCCGCCGAATCGATACGGTGTTCGCCGAAAGCGAAGCCGTCGCCATCGACCTCGATTTGTCGGTCAACGTCTTGAATGAGACGATCGAACTTTGTCGCGAGATGAAGCTTCCGCTTTACGGGGTGTGCGGTCATTTGTCCGTCATCGAACGAAATCGCCACTTGCTTCAAGGCTTCACCGGCTTCATCTGTAGCCGTGAAGAAGCCGAAATCCTGTCCGATATGTCAATCGTCACCGTCGATGACGCATTGCGCGTCGCCGAAGTGCTCGCGATGAAAGGTGCGCCGCTCACAATCGTCACGATGAGCGAGCTCGGTGCCGTCTACGTCGATCTCCGGACGAACGAGCAAGGACACGTCCCGACGACGAAAGTCAAAGTCGCTGATTCAACAGGCGCCGGTGATTCTTTCTTCTCGGCCGTCATCTCCGAATTGATGAAGCATCATTCGATCGAAGACGCGCTCCGCCTCGGCATGCGTGTCGCCGCAAAAGTTATCGGTTCTCATGAGAACGGTTTGACTTCTGATATGTACGAATCGTTAGAACAAAAGACGACAGATTAACAAAGCGCATCGACGGTGAGTCGATGCGTTTTGTTCACTATAAGCTACCGAAAGGAACGATCCCATTGGTCAGAACAAAATTACGCAGCGCCATCATCCTCACGAACGAACACGACGAGGTCGCGCTCATTCGACGCGAAAAAGAAAACGCACTCTATTACGTCTTCCCTGGCGGCGGTGTCGAATTTGGCCATACGGCTGAAGAAACTGCTGTCCGTGAAGCTTATGAAGAACTCGGTGTCCACGTCGAGCTTGAAGGAGTCGCCGCCTACGTCGCCTTCAACGGTGAATTGAATCCTTATTTTTGGGCCCGCGTCACAAGTGGCGAATTCGGCACCGGTACGGGCGAAGAGTTCCAAGCTGAACAGACGAACGGCTCGTACACACCGATTTGGGTGAAGCGGAGCGCATTGAGCCGCCTGCCGGTCAGACCCCCTTCTTTAGCCGAGCTGCTCACCACCAATCCAGAACGATTCTTTGACAAAACGTTAGCCGAAGACTGAATCAATGTGTAACCTGCTGACAAATCGGGAAAGATAGTTTCTAACGATAACGTTCAGGAGGATATGCGCATGGACACTACAGAAGTGAAAGAAAAAAAGAATTGGCTTTCCTTCGGGAAAGAGTTGTTTCGTCGTTTTAAAGAGCATGACGTTCAAGATTACGGGGCAACGCTCGCTTTTTTTTGGTTCTTATCCATTTTTCCGGGAATCATTTTTATTTTAGCGTTGCTCTCGTTCTTCGACATCACGCAAGCGTCGTTTCAAGAACAATTAAATAACCTGGCACCAGGTTCGGCGGCGACCGAGTTTTTATCAGGGATCTTTGAGGCAATCGGCGAGCCACGAGGCGGATTGCTCTCGATTGGTGCGATTTTAGCGATTTGGTCGGCCTCTAAAGGAGTCGAACGATTGATCAATATGGCAATCCACGCGTACGGTGAGGACAACGAACGCAACTTCTTCGTCAGTAAAGGCATCGCCCTCGGCTTGACGTTCCTCCTCGGCGTCGGCGTCTTGCTGCTCATCATCTCGAACGTGTTCGGCTCACAGATCATCGGATTCATTTCAGACTACCTCCCGATTTCCGGTGCCGAAGTCGTCTTGATCAACGTGTTCCGTTACGTGCTGACGACGGTCATCTTAATCTTGACGCTGTCGATCTTTTATAAGATCGCACCGCAACAACACGTATTTTGGAAAAGCACCGTCCCCGGCGCCATCTTTGGCGTCATCGCTTGGCAGCTCGTCTCACTCGGTTTTAGCCTATACGTCTCGAACTTTGGCAACTACGATTCGACGTACGGATCACTCGGAGGCATCATCGTCACGTTGCTTTGGCTGCAGTTGACCGGCATGATCATCTTGATCGGCTCTGAGATCAACGCCACGTGGCAACGCTTCTTCAAAACCCCGAGCGAGCAGGAGTATGAGAAAAACTATAAGAAAAACAAAAAATCCAAGTCGAAAGACTCGGACGAAGATGACTACAAAGATATTCCGGTCAACACGTACGGATGACAAAAGGCGAACTCCGTTGAGAGAGTTCGCCTTTTTGCATGGATGATTATGCCTCTACGACATCGAGTCGCCCCGTTCCTGGATCGATGACAAATCCGTGGACGTCCGTACCCGGCGGCAGGAGCGGATGGTTTTTGATCAGACTGACCGAGTTGACGACGTTCGCCTCGACCGAGTCAAAGCCATGCAACCACTTCTCCAAGTTCATGCCTGAGGCTTTGAGCGTCTGTAACGTCTGCGGATCAATTCCGCGCCGCTCCATCTCGCCGATGACCGCGTTCGGGTCGATAGCGGCCATGCCGCAATCGTAATGTCCGATGACGATTACTTCTTCCGCACCGAGAGCGTATAAGGCGACGAGAATCGAACGCATGACCGATCCGAACGGATGCGACAATACCGCGCCCGCGTTTTTGATGATTTTCGCGTCGCCGTTCTTCAAACCGAGCGCATGTGGCAATAGCGACGTCAACCGTGTGTCCATACAAGTTAAAATGACAATTTTCTTATCAGGAAATTTATCTGACACGTACTGCTCATACTGCTTCTCTGTCACGAACCGTTCATTGAACGCAAGCATGTCTTTGACGACTGACATATCGTTCCCCTCCTCTATGTTTATGCGATAACGCGTGCGACGATCAATCCGATGACCATCCAGGCCCCGAACAACGTGTTGACCTTCGCCGTCATCGCCATCGCCGGCATCAGGTCGGCCGGCTCACGTTTCACCCAGAACCGCTTCACCGCACGAATCATGATCGGAACGGTCATTAACGAAAGCAATACCCAAGGCGTGACCCCGTAAACGAATACGGCGATGAGGATACCAATCAGCGCAACGATAAAGAATCCGGCCAAAACGAGCACGGCCCGGCGATGTCCGACGAGACACGCGATCGTGCGTCGTCCGTTCACCTTGTCGTTATCCAAGTCTCGAATATTGTTGGCCAATAAAATCGCTCCGATCAAGAGAGCCATCGGGAACGACACGAGCAACAACTCAGTCGTCACCGTGCCGATTTGGATATACCCTGAAATCCCGATGATGACGTAGCCCATGAACAATCCGGCGACGAGTTCACCGAACGGCGTATACGCGATCGGAAGCGGGCCACCCGTATACAGATAGCCGACCACCATCGACAACGCTCCGATCCAAAGCAAATGCCAGCTCGTCGAAGCGGCAATGTATAGACCGAGAACTCCCGCGACGCCATACATCCCGAGCGCGATGCCGAGCACTTGACCCGGCGTGAACCCGTCTCGCACGATCGAGCCGCCAATTCCAATCGAGCCCTCGTGGTCGAGCCCGCGTTTGTAGTCATAGTATTCATTAAATAAATTCGTCGCGATTTGAATCAAGACCGAGGCGATGAGCATCGCCAAGAACAGACCCCATTTCAAATCGGTTTGACCGACGACGATAAACGTTCCTAACAGCACCGGAATAAAGCTCGCCGTCAGTGTGTGCGGACGAATCATGCGCCAATAAGCACCTTTCTCTCTCTTCTTCATCTACTTCCCTCCCTTCGTTAGTTTACGTCTCCACAAAAAAATCTGTCAATGCCCGCCCCTCAATCGTCTGAAGTCATGTTTCTCGAGCATTTGACGGGCAGTACAGCCGTTAAGTCATGATACACTAAAAGATGAATATTCTATCGGATTGAGGAGGCTTTTCTTATATGCCAGATACTCAAACACACATTAAACAACGAATCGAACAAGCGCATAAACGCGCACGCGCATGGCAACGACCTGTCCTTGCCTCATACACGTGGGAGATCCCTTCGTTCGACGCGTTTCATATCATTCAAAATACAGAAACATCACACTATTATTTTTCGACACCCGATCGCTCACTTGAAATGCTCGGTTGTGCCGACGCGCTCGTCTTGACGGCGTCCGGACCCGAACGGTTCCAACGTCTGCAATACGACTGGAGCCTGCATCGCCGAGATGTCGATGCCGTCATCTATGCGTTCTCAGGATTTTCGTTCGATACGTTCGTCCGACCTCAAAAAAACATGTGGGACTCATTCGGCGAGGCGGCTTTAGTCGTCCCTAAATTTTTATACCGTCGTTCCGGTGACAAGCACACGTTGACGGTGTCGACCCTTGTTTCTTCAAACCAGACCGTTGAACAATATTTAATTCAACTAGCCGACCAATTGGCCCAGTTCAACGCCCTGCACGCGCCCGATGAGTCGACACCGACGTATTCGAAAGTAAAAGACGGCGTCGATCACTTTAAATCAAGTTTTCAACAGGCGAAAGGATATATCGCCGAAGAAAAAGTCGAGAAACTCGTCATCGCCCGGGAAGAGATTTACCAGACGTCAGATGAAGCGTTCCCGTTCGCGAAGACGCTACGGCACTTGTCTGAACATCAAGAAGGTAGTTACGTGTTCTTATATCAACCGAAACGGGAAATCGGATTTTTCGGGGCCACACCGGAGCGGCTCGTCCGTAAACAAGGACCGCATATCGAGACCGCGGCCATCGCCGGCACGATCAAACGCCCGGATACGGACGCGGAAACCGAGACGGCGAAACAGCAGTTGTTGCATGACCGTAAAAATTTAGAGGAGCACCAAATCGTCGTCAAAGACATTCAAAACGCTCTCACGCCTTATGCAGCGACCATTCATGTCGCACCGTCCCCGACGATTTTAGAGAACCGCTCGGTATTTCATTTACACACACCGATCAAAGCGACTTTGGACACGAACGCGTCTCTCCTCTCCATCATTGAGTCGTTGCACCCGACACCCGCACTCGGCGGTTCTCCGAAGCGGACGGCCGTCCGCTTGCTGCGCGACATCGAACGGTTCGATCGCGGCTGGTACGGCTCACCGTTCGGCTGGTTGAACACCGACGGAGAAGGTGAATTTGTCGTCTCCATCCGTTCGGCCCTCGTCCAGCATCAGTTCGTGGCATTATACGCAGGCTGTGGAATCGTCCAAGAGTCTGAACTCGAATCAGAGCTAGCCGAGACAGAAGTCAAATTGAGCCCGATCAAGCAAGCGCTCGGGTTAGACCAAGTCATTTCAGGAGGCAATCACGAATGAACGATATGTTAACGAATTGGGTATCCCATATGATGAATCGACTCGTCGAAACTGGGATTTATGACGTCGTCATCAGTCCCGGTTCGCGTTCGACACCGCTGGCGATGGCCGCGTATTTGCACCCGAATATACGCCATCACGTCGTCGTCGATGAGCGTTCAGCCGCTTTCTTCGCGCTCGGACTAACCCGCGCTGGCGAAGACGTTCGGCCGGTCGCATTAATTTGTACGAGCGGCACAGCCGCTACCAACTATTTTTCAGCTATCGCCGAGGCAACGATTTCCCAGCTCCCGCTCGTCGTCTTGACGACAGATCGGCCGCATGAGTTGCGTAACGTCGGGGCCCCGCAAGCAATCGATCAAGTCCGTCTCTACGGTGAACATGTGAAGACGAGCCTCGATCTACCGGTGCCCGAGCCAGAGAGTCTGCGCTATATGGAACAAGCCGTCGGACGTCTCGTACGCTTGAGTGCGCAGGCCCCGCTCGGACCGGTCCATATTAACATTCCGTTCCGAGAACCGTTACTGCCCGATATCGAACGTCTGAAGTCACAATTGACCGCCGCTTCGAGACGGAGCGAGACCTCGTACATTCGTCCCGTCACCGACGACTTGGCTCGCTTCAAACAAGAGACGGCCGTCGAACGGCTCGCTTTCGTCGTCGGACCTGGCACGCCGACGTCTTGGCTCGAAACCATCTACAACGTAGCAAACACTCACCGAATTCCGGTGTTCGCCGATCCGCTCAGTGGCATGCGTTGCTTTGACGGCGTTTTGACGAATTATGACACGTGGCTCGCAAGTGAGCATAGCCCAGAATGGACGCCGAATGCGGTCGTTCGCTTCGGTGCTGCTCCTGTATCGAAACGGTTGAATGAATGGCTCAAACAGACCCACCAAATCTTGATTGAACAGCCTGGCTCGTTTCGCGACCCATCGAGTCGTGCGACTGTCGTCTACGGCGACGCGAATGATTATTTGGAGGTCATCGACGTCCCGTTTGACGACGTCTACCGCGCTCGTTTTTCCTTATTCGAACAAGTCGCCGAATCGGCCAAACCAAGTCTGAGCGGTGAGAGCGCCTTGACGCGTCACGTCTTGAACGCTCAGATCGACCGCTTGTTCGTCAGCAACAGCATGCCGATCCGTGACGTCGACACGACGCTCGGCGCCGGACAAGCCGTATCCGTCTTCGCCAACCGAGGCGCGAACGGAATCGACGGAATCATCTCGAGCGCGCTCGGTGCTTGCTACGACACAGAACGAGCCGCGTTACTGATCGGTGACTTGGCGTTCTATCACGACAGCAACGCCCTGCAGTTACTAAAAACGCATCCTGGCTCGTTCTCGATCATCGTCGCCAACAACAACGGCGGCGGCATCTTCTCCTTCTTACCGCAAGCATCAATCGAGCCACAGATGTTCGAAGACTTGTTCGGTACACCGCTCGACTTGAACATCCGTGGCTTCGCCGACACATACGGGCTTAGCTATCAACTGCTCGAACGTCCAGAAGACGTGACAGCAGCGATCGAGGCCGGGATACAATTGATCGAGTTCCCGTCCGACCGTGCCGACAACGTCTTATCCCACCGGAACTGGACGGAATCGATTTGCACGCGTCTCACGTTGGAGAACGGGACGTGAGACATACTGTCCGTGACGTGTCGTATGAAGTGCTCGAGCACGGGTCCGGAAGACCGGTCCTCTTGTTGCACGGCTTCACGAGCAACGCCGGATGGCTCTCGTATTTCCCTGACTTGCCGGTGCGCCTCGTCGCCCCATCCCTGCTTCAACATGGACAGACCGGCAGTTGCTCGGTCGCCCGCGCGAAGATGAGCCAACAAGTGAAGGATTTGTCGACGCTGCTCGACACGGACGAAAGGCCGTGGACGGTCATCGGCTATTCGCTCGGCGGCCGCATCGGGATGACACTCGCAGCCTGTGACGAGCGCGTGGACCACTTCATCGGGATTAGTACGACGCCCGGTCTCACCGCTTCAGAACGACGAGCGCGACGCGACGCCGATGAACGGCTCGCGCGACGAATCGAGACGGACGGAATCGAAGCGTTCGTCGCCGCATGGGAGATGCTCCCGCTTTGGCGTCAAACGGACGAGATGCGGGCCTCGCTTCGACATGAGCGGCTCGCTCAAGACCCGTCAGCGCTCGCGAACAGTTTGCGCGCCATCGGGACCGGCAGTATGCCGTCGCTATGGACGCATCTTGACCGCCTGCCTCGAACCGATTTGATCGTCGGTGCGCACGATGTGAAGTTTCAAACGATTGCTCGCGATATGCGTGAACGTCGTCCAGACATTCGGATACACGAAATTTCGGGTGCGGGCCACGCTCCCCATATCGAGAACACCCAACAATTTGGTACAATGATAGAGAAATTGATTTTAGGGGGAATTTAAATGGAATCAGTAGCAAACTGGACATCGGTCCGGACGTATGAAGACATTAAATATGAGAAGTGGAACGGGATCGCAAAAATCACGATCAACCGCCCGGAAGTTCGGAACGCATTCCGTCCGCTCACGGTCAACGAATTGATTGACGCGTTCGCGCGCGCCCGTGACGATAAAGAAGTCGGCGTCATCATCTTGACAGGTGAAGGCGATCAAGCCTTCTGCTCAGGTGGCGACCAAAAAGTTCGCGGTCACGGCGGCTACGTCGGTGACGATGATATCCCGCGCTTGAACGTTCTTGATCTTCAGCGCTTGATCCGAGTCATCCCGAAACCGGTCATCGCCATGGTCGCTGGATACGCCATCGGTGGCGGACACGTCTTGCACCTCGTCTGTGACTTGACGATTGCGGCCGACAACGCTCGTTTCGGTCAAACTGGACCGAAAGTCGGTTCATTCGATGCCGGTTACGGTTCAGGCTACTTGGCACGTATCGTCGGACATAAGAAGGCTCGTGAGATTTGGTACTTGTGCCGTCAATACGACGCACAACAAGCGCTCGACATGGGGCTCATCAACACGGTCGTCCCGCTCGAACAGCTTGAAGCCGAGACGGTCCAATGGTGCCAAGAGATCTTGCAACACTCGCCGACAGCACTCCGCTTCTTGAAAGCTGCGATGAACGCTGATACGGACGGCTTGGCCGGGATTCAACAGCTCGCCGGTGACGCGACGCTCCTTTACTACACGACAGATGAAGCAAAAGAAGGCCGTGACGCCTTCAAAGAAAAACGTGACCCTGACTTCGGTCAATTCCCGCGTTTCCCGTAAATCGTAAGAGAGTAGCGAATTCGCTACTCTTTTTTTGGAGGTAATTGTGATGGATTATGATTTGAAGCAACATCCTGTCGACACAATCGCCCTCGTCACCGCAACGGAACGTCTGACGTGGGGCGAATTGATCGATGAGAGCTCGCGCTTGGCACACTTTTTAGGCCGGACCGTTCCGGACGCTCGTCACATCGGACTGTATGCGTCAAATAGTAAAGACTATATCGTCGCAGTCCACGCCGTCCATTTGCTCGGAAAAGTACTCGTCCCGTTGAATACACGACTGACCACAAGCGAACTCGCAATGCAACTCGACAAGGCCCACATCGACATCTTACTCGTCGATCAGGAAATCGACCTCAACGTCCCTCAAATCGACGTGAGCGTACGCGATCAAGAGCCGTTGCGCCGACATCATCGTTGGGGCCGTGACGAGGTGATGTCGCTCATGTTTACGTCTGGCACGACCGGACGCGCCAAAGCGGTGCAACAGACGTACGGAAATCATCGCGCGAGCGCCGAGGCCGCAAAAAAACATCTCGGATACGAGCCGACCGACCGCATGCTCGTCGTCACACCGCTGTTCCACATGAGCGGGCTCGCCCAAGTGTACCGCTGCGCCTTGTTCGGCTCGACATTATACGTCGAACCGAAGTTTGACGTCTTGCGTACGATCCAATTGATCGCGTCCGAACGGATCACTCACCTTTCCCTCGTCGCCGTCATGCTCGGACGACTGCTCGACGCCGGATTAACGAGACACCATCTCCGCGTCATTCTCGTCGGAGGTGGCCCGGTGCCACGGCCGTTGCTCGAAGAAGCAGACCGCCGCCACTTGCCGATCGCGCAGACGTACGGGATGACGGAAACTTGCTCCCAAGTCGCGACGTTGTTGCCGTCCGAAGCACTGGACCATATCGGTTCAAGCGGTCAAGCGATCGCACCGACCCGCATCCGTATCAGTCGCGATGGTGAGATTGAAGTCAATGGCCCGACCGTCACGCCCGGCTATTATAACGAATCTGAAGCGAACGCTTGGACCGATGACAGGTACTGGCGAACCGGCGACCTCGGAACGATTCAAGACGGCTATCTATATGTTTTGGATCGCCGGAGCGACTTGATCATCTCGGGCGGAGAAAACATCTATCCCGCGGAGATCGAGAGCGTCCTGTTGCGATGCCCCGGTATCGAGGACGCAGGTGTCACCGGGAAGCCTGATCCGACATGGGGCGCCGTCCCGATCGCCTATATCGTCGGGACATACGACCCTCACGAACTTACGCAAATTTTAAACGACCACCTTGCTAAGTATAAGCACCCGAAGGCATTGATCGCGGTCACTCAGCTCCCACGAAACGCCAACGGAAAATTGATGCGACACCGCTTAAAGGAGACCGATTATGATTCAACGAGCTGACCTTTACATCGTCCCGCTCACGTTCAAACACCCGCTTGTGACAGCCCATGCCGTCTTGACGACGCGACGGACGGTCATCCTCCGTCTCGAAACGATCGACGGAGCAGTCGGATACGGGGAAGGTGTCGCCTTTGAGACGCCGTGGTACACGTCGGAGACGGTCCGCTCGACCGTCGACACGTCTGAACTGATCTATCGATTGCTGAAAGGGCAGACGGTCAGCGCGACCACATTTCCAGACCATGTCCGTTCGATCATCGGGCACCCGATGGCAAAAGCGATGTGGGAGAGTGCACTCTGGGAAATCGAGGCCGCCCGTGCTGGCGTGACGCTAAAACAACTTTTGCAAGCCGGACATCACGTCGCTTGCGGGCGGACGATTGGGATCGGCTTGCTCACCCAAACGTTGAACGCGATCGAACAGGCGCTCGATTCCGGGTTCGAACGGATCAAGTTGAAAGCATCGCCTCATGAGCTATTGACGGCGCTCGCGGAAGTGCGGACTTTTTTCCCGGACGCTCCGCTCATGATCGACTTGAACGGCAGTGCGCACGAGCAGCCGCTCGACTGGTTCGAACAACTCGACGCCCATCGCCTCTTGATGATCGAACAGCCTTATCCGAGCGACTGCTGGGTCGACTCGGCCGACCTGCAAACAAAACTCAAGACGCCCATTTGTCTTGACGAGTCCATCACCTCACGACAAGACGTCGAGACGATGAATCGGCTTCGGGCCGGACGCATCGTCAATATCAAACCCGCCCGCGTCGGGGGATTGACCGAAGCGCTCGCAATCCGTGACAGCGGTACTCCGTATTGGGTCGGCGGTATGTACGAATCATCGATCGGCCGTTATCATACGCTCTTATTCGCCTCGTTGACGGGTGCCGCCTATCCGGCCGACATGGCCGGAACGAGCGCCTATTTTGAGACTGACTTGCTCGACACGCCGCTCGAAGTCGAAAACGGTCAACTCTCGATCCCTGACGTCGTCACTCCGGATTGGAAAAAGATTCATCAGTTAAGCGAACAAATCATCCAATTAACGTAAACAAGGATACAGACCGCGGTCTGTATCCTTGTTTGATTGCGTCATTCTTCTCGGAACCTGCCAGTCAACACTTCATAGCCGTCCTCGGTCACGATGACCGTGTGCTCAAACTGCGAGACGGGGCTGTCGTTCGGTGTGAACAACGCCCAGCCATCCTCTTCTGACTGGTAGACAATCTCGTCTTTCGTCGAGACGAACGTCTCGACTGCGATGACTTGACCGACTTTCAAGATGTCATTCTCTTCCCGGCTATAATAATTGGAGATCGTCTCCGGTTCGCCGTGGAGCGTGCGGCCGAGTCCATGACCTGCCAAGTTTCGAATGACGGTGAAGCCATTTTTGCGGACATCCGCGTAAATCGCTTTTCCGATCTGGTTCACTTTCGTACCGGCCTTCACTTTGCTGAGACCTGCTTCGAGCGACGTGAGCGAGACCTCGACTAAGCGGACATGCTCTGGCGATTTCGGTGTGCCGGCGATCACCGTTCGTCCCGTGTCTGCATAATAGCCATCTTTCACGGCAGACACATCGACATTGACGATGTCCCCGTCTTTAATGACTTCTTTACCTGGAATTCCGTGGGCAGCCACTTCATTGATAGAGATACACGTATAGCCCGGAAACTCATACATCGTAATCGGCGCCGAGGCCGCTCCTTCTTCTTCAAGAATACGTTGCCCGATCGCATCGAGCTCCTTCGTCGTCATCCCTGGCGTGACGGCCCGTGCCATCTCATCCCTTGCCCGGGCGACGATTCTCCCAATCTCACGCAACGCATCATAATCGTAATCAAACATCATAATCCCTCTCAATCTAATAATCGGTTTTGGTATAAGTACTCTTCTGATAAATCGGCGAACAAAAACATGCCGTCCGGTAACGGGTAGCTGAACGTCCGTGTCACTTCGTTGGAGCTGAAGTCGCGATAGTCTTCCGACAAATAGCCCCGCCCGCGAACACTCATCGCCGCCATCGTCCGGATAAAGTACGGTCGAAAACTCCAGTTATAGCCTCGGTATGTGTTATCGACTTTCCAAACGTGTTGCTCTTGGTAGACGTTCGCACTCGTCTGGAAGCCCGTTTGATCGGTCAAGTAGTAGCGGACGAGCATCCCTTCTAATTTAGGGGCGATATGGAGCAACCATTCATCCTTCTTATCCCGTGACCATTTCCCGGTTTGGACGAGCTCCGCGACTTTTCCGTGAAGTTCGAATTCTAGCTCATACAACCGCTTCAATCGCTCTTGGTCGTGCAGGAAGAACGCTGGAACTTCTTGCGTGAGCACACTCATTCCTTTTGCTTCACGCGGCGGGAAATCCTCTTGACGACCTAACAAGCCGCCCATGTAGTAACTCCCACCGTGCTGCCAGGCGTAACGCAACTGACCAAGATGATCGATTGACTTATAAAGCAGCGGGGCCCCGAGTTTCGAAGCGATGTATTCCATCGTCTGGAGCATTTGGGGGTAAGTCACCGACAACGTCTTCTTCTCGACCATCGTTGCTAAATCGACAAGCAACAACTCCGGTGCAATCGTCATGATGTCCTCGATACTCGTCGACTCCGCGAAGTCGAGCGCGACTCTCACACCAGAAGATCGATAATATTGGACGACACGGGACAGACGAGACACATCGACGAGCTCGGTCCCTTGAAGTGTCACAAATATCCGGTGGAGCGGGAAGTTCAATTCCCGTAACGGTGCTAAAAATGCTTCGCCCCCTTCTTCAAGGATCCATTCCGACCGGCAGCGGAACGTGACGAACTGCTTTTCGTCACGCAACGCTTCGGCGGCCAACCGTTCCATCCGCTTGGCGATGTCGAGTTGATACTCGACTGGTACGTCGTCATCATAAAAGAACGGGGTGAGCGACTCGCCCCTGAAATGGCCGTGTACCATGTAGCCTTCCACTTGAAACGTGGCCGCCCCGAAAATTGGTTCATATGTCACTTCGACTTCATTTGGATTCATCATCACATCCACTGCATCCAATTGGATCACCTCATCCTCATTTTCGAAACAAGAAAGCGAGCCGGTTTCAGCTCGCTCGTGTATGCACATACATATAGGCACCGAAACAAGCAATAAAATACACGATACTCATCACACCGTATCCGATTCCCATCTTCCCGCCGACGCCGATGGCCATGACCAACCAAATCATCGCGCCAAACAAAAGTGTGGCGACCGGAATATATCGGAAATTCGGACGTACTGTCCGCATAACAATCGGCTTCAATGCTAGGATGCACGCCAATAATATGACGAGACCTAAACCTAGTTCTACCATCCGTTGACACCTCATCCTTCAATCTCTACTCGTTCAGTGTAGCATGAGATAAATAAAAAAACCGCAAATCCACTTAAGGAAATGCGGTTTTCGTTTTATCGATTAGTCACGCGGACGACGTGGGCCACGGTCTTCTGATGAGCGACGGCGATCGTCAGTCCCACCAGTGCGTTTTCCACGGTATCCACCGCCACCGCTACGTTCGCCTGAGCGTCCGCCACGGTCTCCGCCGCCAGTGCGACGGTCTCCGCCACCACTGCGTGCGCCGCCACGGTATCCACCGCGGTCGTTGCGTCCACCTTGACGTTTCACACGGACTGGTTCTGCGTAAGAGATTTCAACAGGTGTTGAATCTGGCTCTTTCGTCAAACCACGAAGTGCTGCTGCGAGAAGCTCGACTGCTTCGTACTCTTCAAGGAGCTCAGTCGCAAGTTGCGTGTAAGCTTTGAAGTCGCCCGCTTGAACGCGTTCGATCAAATCTTCAGCTGATTGCTTTTGGTTTCCTTCAAGTACTTCTGCGATCGTCGGTACGTGACGACGGTTCATTTTCTTGTTCGTCACACGTTCGATTGACTTCACTTGACCGAATTCACGTGGCGTGATGAACGTAAGGGCAGTACCTGTTTTACCAGCACGGCCTGTACGTCCGATACGGTGCACGTAGCTTTCCGGATCTTGTGGGACGTCAAAGTTGTATACGTGTGTGACACCTGTGATATCAAGTCCACGCGCCGCTACATCTGTTGCGACCAAGATGTCGATCGTGCCGTTTTTGAAACGACGGATGACTTGGTCACGTTTTGATTGCGTCAAGTCACCGTGAAGGCCATCAGCCGTGTAACCACGTTTGATGAGTGCTTCTGTAACTTCGTCAACACGTTTCTTCGTACGAGCGAAGATGATGCTGAGTTCTGGTGAGTCGATGTCGATCAAACGGCAAAGTGTATCGAATTTTTGACCTTCGCGCAATTCGAGGAACTGTTGGTTGATGTTTTCAACTGTCATTTCCTTCGATTTCACTTTGATGATCGTTGGCGACTTCATGAAGCGCTCAGCGATTTTCTTGATTTGTGGTGGCATTGTCGCTGAGAAGAGAAGCGTTTGACGTTCAGCCGGAAGGCCTTTCAAAATCATCTCGATATCTTCAACGAAGCCCATGTTGAGCATTTCATCCGCCTCATCCAAGATCACTGTTTGGATCTCGTCGAGTTTGATCGTCTTGCGTTTCATGTGGTCCATGAGACGTCCAGGTGTCGCAACGACGATTTGCGGGTTCTTTTTCAAGCCGCGGATTTGGCGGTCGATTTGCTGACCACCGTATACAGGAAGTGCGTATACACGCTTCGTTTCCCCGATTTTGTTTAACTCTTCTGCAACTTGAATCGCAAGTTCACGTGTCGGTGCAAGAACAAGTGCTTGGACTTGACGCGCCTTTGTGTCGATTCGCTCAATTGTCGGAATACCGAAAGCTGCTGTTTTCCCTGTACCTGTTTGTGCTTGGCCTAATACATCCGCTCCTGTAAGTGCGATTGGGATTGTTTCAGCTTGGATCGGTGTCGCTTCCTCGAAGCCCATTTTGAGTACACCTTTTACTAATGCTTCACTTAACTGTAAATCTTGAAATTTTGTCAAATTATATTCTCCTTTGTTCATGCAAAAAACGTCTGAGGTTAGTTCTGCAGACGTTCTTTAAATGTTTCCTCGTAGTCAACTCTTATTACTATACCGCATTTGTTTCTAAAATGAAAGAAATACATTCTAAAACTTTTTTTAGCCACCTGGACATGAGTAATCTTATTTCAATTTATACCCGTTGTCGAGTTTTTCAACTTGCTTTTCTTTCAAGAGCTTCCCGAGCGCCCGTTTGAAGGCCGCCTTGCTCATGCCAAACTCACGGTCGATCACGTCTGGGGCTGTCTTGTCGCCGTAAGGCATTTCACCACCGCGTTCTTCGATGTAAGAACGAATGCTTTCCGCATCCGGGTCGATCGCTTCATACGCTCGCGGTTTCATCGATACAAGAACGGTACCGTCTTGCTTCACTTGCGTCACACGTACTGCTAACTGTTCGCCGAGACGCGGCCACCGCGTCATCTCTGCTTCATGTAAGAAACCGAGTGATTCATTCTCGACCCAGACGTTGACACCGACGTCACGTTTGTTGACGACGATCGCTTGAACATCTTGATTGCCCCACTCTTCTTTCGCAGGACGGGCAAGCAAGTTCAAATACGCATAATGAGCCGGTTCTCCGAGAAGACGGCCTTTTTGATCGTATTTGAGACGGACGCATAGCTTATCGCCTTCTTTCGGCCAATATGTCCGGTTTTCAGGAAGGTCGTCGAGCGAGACGAGCACATCCTTTTGAATGCCGATGTTGACGAACACACCCGTATTGTAGCGAACGCCTGTCACCTCGAACCATTCATATTCTTCAAACGATACGTTCGGAATCGTCATCGTCGAAGCGAGACGGCCTTCCGAGTCGTGATAAAGGAAGACACGCACCGTTTGACCGACTGTGACTTCTTCTGTTTGTTCTTTCCGATGAAGTAATACCTCTTCACGGCCGTTCCCAATAAATACGCCAAAATCGGCTGAACGTTCCGCAACTAGATCGACTACATCTCCTGCACGTAATACCATTCTATACACATCCTTTTTCATCTTATTACTGTCAGTATACCTACCTACACACGTTCTTAATCATATCACGTTCCTTTTCTTGCTTCGGGTCAATTGTGTCCAATTTGTGAACGAGACAATGAACCACCCAACCGTCAAGCTTCTAAATCGACCGAGTATCAGACGGAATTTTGTGACAATTTTGTGAACAATGTTTTTCCATCTAGTATCCACTTTTTGAAAACGTTATTATTAAAGGAGTGTTGTTTATAAATCAGGTTTCAGCAATGTCCGAACGGGGGAAATAAAATGTTTGATGTTCAATCTCGCTCATTTGCGAAACGCTTCATGAAGGGCCTTTTGATTGCATTCTTCGCTCTTCTCGCTTCGCTGAGTTTCATATTCTCAAACGGTGTCGATACGAACGTATCGTCTTCCGTCACGATGGTTCAAGAGTAAGCGCCCTCTCGCTCGTCAGAAGGCGTTTTTTTGTTTTGTTCGACAAAAAAAGGAATTTTTTGCTCACTTGTCGAACGAGAAATACGTTCGGTTTTTTCAATTGAATCATCTGGGAAGGGAGAGTCACTCATGCTATTTTATTTTCTCACCACGATTCTTTCAGTCGTCGGTTTGTCCGTCTCGCTCCAAACCGGTTTTTTCAAAGATCCGATCGGCACATTCTTGTTCGCGGCGCTGCTCGCCATGGGTCTATCTTCATTTAAACAGCTTATCGCACAAATGAACGTGCTCCTGAAAGAAAGGCGCAATCAAAAGCGCATCGATCGCATCGTCGCTCGCATGCACTCCAGTTCACGCAAACGCTCTACATAACGCTCGTGTTCCCACACCACTTTTGGTATTCTATTCTAGATAGAAGAGCACAACGGACTTGGACCGTAGGAGGCACAAACACGAATGAATGAAATCCCTTTATCGAACGAATGGCTGTTACGCTATTCACCCGTCATGGAGCTGTGGCTGAAAGAAGACGGCATTTTGCTCGTCGATGACGACAATCGAATCCGCCTCACCTTAGAAATTGGCAGTGATCACGTGATGCAGTTTAAGAGCATCGAGCAAGACGGTGCCTACTTTGTCGTTGACCCGGTGAATAAACGAATTACGTTCGAACTCGAGGAAGAAGAAGAGGAAACCGATTCTCGCTTCTGGGAATAAAGATTCATGTCTAAGAGTCAGATTCTCTGTGTGAGAAGAAGACTCTTTCTTGCTGTTTGGCTCTATTTTGAAAAGGAGATTGATACTATGTTACGCACCGCCATTTGGTTTTTCTCGTTCTTCGCCGTCTTGCCCGTCTTGCTTCCGTTTTATCCGAAAGCAAAACGACTCGACGTACCGGCACGATACGATTACGTTCAAAAAATCGCCTACAACTGGGCCAGCTTCTTATTGAAAGTGGCCGGAGCCCGAGTCCGTGTGCACGGACAAGAACATATTCCGAACGAACCGGTCGTCTACGTCGCTAACCACCAAGGAAACTTCGACATCCCGATCATGATCACGGCGACGAACCATCCGAAAGCGTTCATCTCAAAAATCGAAGTCAAAAAAATTCCGATGATCGCGGGTTGGATGGAATTGATGGGTTGTATCTTTATCGATCGCAGTGACCGCCGCCAATCCGTCAAAGCGATCCGCGCCGGTGTCGAGACGATCCAATCCGGACAGTCCATCATCATCTTCCCGGAAGGCACTCGTTCAAAAGGCGGGCCGATGAAAGAGTTTAAAGCCGGCAGCCTGACGCTCGCCACGTCGAGCGGAGCAAAAATCGTTCCGGTGGCGATCAACGGCAGCTATCACCTGCTCGAAATGAAAAACCGGATTAGACCGGGTATCGTCGATGTGACGTTTTTACCGGCTATCGACCCGGCTGACGTCTCGAATAAAGAATTGACAGCGAAAGTAGAAGCGATGATTCGCCAAGTCGTTGAAGGAGGTTCCAAATGAGTTTATTAACAATCGAAGGCATCCGTAAAGAGTTCGCCGATAAAGTCTTGTTTGACGACGTCACGATGACGATTCATCCCGGTAACCGGATTGGCGTCATCGGCGTCAACGGTTCTGGGAAATCGACGTTCTTAAAAATCATTGCCGGCGTCGAAACAGCAGACAAAGGCACGATGCAACATCCGAACGACTATCGGATTCGTTATTTGACGCAAACCGTTGATTTCGCTCCCGGTCAGACCATTTTAGACGCCTTGTTCACGAGCAACACTCCATCCGTCATGGCGTTAAAACAATACGAGCTCGCTCGCCAGGCACTCGAGGCGAACCCATCGAGCGAGCAATGGCTCGAACGTTTCATGAAAGCACAGCAAGCGGTCGATGCCGCTGATGCTTGGGAAACGGAAGCGAAGCTGAAGTCGATCTTGAATCGGCTCGGGTTACCTGATGTGTCGGCCGAGATCAGCTCCCTCTCCGGGGGCCAACAAAAACGGGTCGCGCTCGCTGCGGCCTTGCTCGACGAAGCCGATTTGCTCTTACTCGACGAGCCGACGAACGAACTTGACGCCGATACGATCGCTTGGCTCGAGACGGTTCTCGCGGACTATCGAGGCGCGATCTTGCTCATCACCCACGACCGTTATTTCTTGAACCGGGTGACGAACCATATTCTCGAGATTGCCGACGGCACGTCTTACTTTTATGACGGGAACTATGAACTGTTTCTCGAGAAGCGAGCCGAACGCAAAGCCCGCTCCCAGTCGATGGAACAAAAGCGGCAAAACATCTTGCGACGCGAGCTCGCTTGGCTGCGCCGCGGTGCCAAAGCCCGGACGACGAAACAGAAAGCCCGGATTCAACGTGTCGAGGGCTTAAAGCAGCAAGAGGCACTCGCCGAAGACGATGCGCTCGACGTATCGGTCGGTTCACGCCGGCTCGGAAAAAAAGTCATCGAAGTCGAACAATTGTCGTTCCAGTATGCGGACACGCCGCTCATTCACGATTTCAGCTGGCTGTTCGGACGCCGGGAACGGTACGGCATCGTTGGACCGAACGGGAGCGGCAAAACGACGCTCATGAACTTGCTCGCCGGTCGCATCGAACCGACGTCAGGCACGGTCGTCCACGGTGAGACGGTTCACATCGGTTACTACGGTCAACAAGTCGAATTTGACGATACGACGCGACGGGTCATCGACGAGATCGAACGGATCGCCCAAGTCATCTACACACCGGACGGCGAGACGATCACCGCCGGTCAAATGCTCGAGCGTTTCTTGTTCACACCGGACGCCCAATATAAACCGATCAGTAAACTTTCCGGTGGCGAGAAGCGGCGCCTTGTGTTGTTGCGGATTTTGATGGATGAGCCGAACGTCTTGTTCTTAGATGAGCCGACGAACGATCTCGATACGGAAACGTTGTCGGTTTTAGAGGACTACTTAGAGTCGTTCCCAGGAACCGTCATCGCCGTCAGTCACGACCGTTACTTCCTTGACCGTATCGCCGAGCAACTGATCGCCTTCGAAGAGGGGACGATCAACGTCTACCACGCCGAATATAGCGACTATCTGGCCGAGCTTCAAGACGAGGCACGGCAACTTAAAAAAGAACCGAAAGACAAGAAAGAACGCGCCAAAGCCGACGTCGTCAAGTTCACTTTTAAAGAGCAAAAAGAGTGGGAGACGATCGAGGAAGAGATCGCTACAACCGAACAGAAAATCGAAGCTGCAGAAGCGCGACTCGCCGATGCCGGTAGCGATCTCGGAAAAGTGAACGATCTTTACGCTGAAATCAGTACCCTCAAGCAAACACTCGAAGAAAAAATGGAGCGCTGGGAATACTTGTCTGAAATCGATGAACAAATTCAAGCTCAGAAAAAATAAAAAAAGACGGATCACAATTTAACATTGTGGTCCGTCTTTTTTCGCTATGTAGCCGTATACGTACACGTCGTATGGTTGATTGCCTTGGCGCATATAGTGGCGCAGCGTTCCTTCACGAATGAAACCGTTGCGTTCTAACAGTTGCTGCGAAGCGATATTTTCAGGATAGACGATAGCCCCGACTCGCTCGATGTCTGCGGAACACGCAGCAAACGTCAATGCCGCCTGCAACGCCTCTGTCGCGTAGCCGTTCCGCCAATAGCGCGGATGGATCTCATAACCGATCTCGGCACGTCGATGGCGCGGGGCGCGATTGTGGAATCCGATCGTCCCCATCAACTCGGGATGACCTTTCCTCATAATGCCCCAACGCATGATCGATCCGTCGGCAATCCCTTCTAGCATTCCGAATAGCATTTGTTCCGTCTGTTCAAGCGATTGATGCGGCTCCATCCCATAATGGCGCAACACGTCGACGTTTGAAAAAATCGTGAATAGACGCTCCGCATCGGTCGGTTGTAACTGCCGTAACTGCAGTCGTTCCGTTTCAATCGTTGGAATCATCCCGTTTCCCCCGTCCGAGTGATTATTTGTCCACTAAATTATGTTGAAACGCATAGACGACCGCTTGCGTCCGGTCATAGACGTCAAGCTTCGTCAAAATGTTCGAGACGTGCGTCTTCACCGTCTTCAATGAAATATATAATTCATCGGCGATGACTTGGTTCGCCTTGCCTTCGGCCATCAGTTGCAAAATCTCGCGTTCTCGCGCCGTCAAACTTTCATGAAGGGTCGTCTCCGGGTGCCGCAGACGTTCGAGCATCTTGCCGGTCACTTGTGCGGCCATGACCGGATTACCGGCTGCCGTCTGACGGATCGCGTCGGCGATTTCATTCGCATTTGCCGTCTTCAAGACGTAACTCATCGCACCGGCCTCGATGACCGGATACACTTTTTCATCGTCCAAAAAGCTCGTCACGACTAAGATTTTCGCATCTTTCCAGCTCGCTTTAATACGCTTCGTCGACTCGACTCCGTCCACAGGTTCCATCACGAGGTCCATCAAGACGACGTCCGGTTTTTCAGCGATGGCGAGTTCCGCTCCGGTCGCCCCGTCCGACGCTTCCCCGACTACTTCAATGTCCGGCTGTGTCGACAGAAATGCCGAGACACCGGCCCGGACCATTTCATGATCATCAATCAATACGACTCGAATCATTCTAACCCCTCCACTTGTTGTTTCACACGCACTTCGATTTGTGTACCGACTCCAGGCACGCTGACGAGACGTAACGTCCCGCCGACTTCGGCCGTTCTCTCTCTTATCGATTGTAAGCCATATGAGGCGACTTGTGTATCCTCGACATTAAAACCGATCCCGTCGTCATTTATTTTCAAGATGACCGTCTGTTGGACGGTCCGCATTTCAATTTCGAGCCGCTTCGCCTTGGCATGCCTGAGCGTATTGCTGATCGCTTCTTGAACGATGCGGAACAACTCATTTTCCGTATGGCGTGACAATTTCACTTCCTCGAGACGCCAGATGAGCTCGGTCGATTGTTTGCGGGACAGTTCTTCTAACAGACGTTCAATCCCCGTCTTCAAGGTCATCCCTTCTAACTCGACGGGACGAAGCTGCAACAAGAGCGAACGCATCTCGGCCTGGGCGGTCTGTGCCATGACTTCGACTTGACCGATCTGTTTAGCGGCGAGTTCCGGTTTCGATTCGATCGTCTGCTTGACCGCTGTCGTCATCATCGAGATCGCGTATAGCTGTTGACTGACCGAGTCGTGCAGCTCACGGGCGACACGACGACGTTCTTCGACGACCGCCTCGCTTCGTGCCTCTTCGACACTGACCGGCCGATCGCCGACCCGTTTGGCGACCTCGATCATCTCCGTACGTTGTTTGCTGATACGGACAATCCGTTCGAGCGTGTCGCGATACGGCGATAACGGCCGGAACGTGATCTCTTTTTGATTCTCGAGCTTCCATAGGGCAATCGCCACTTCACGGAAATCCCGGCGCAAGTAAAAGTAAGACCCAACTCCGAATATGCTGCCGATCAAAACGGCGATGACAACGATAGACACACCGAAAGGCAACCCTTCTTCACGTGTAAATAAATCTCGGAGTGAAGTCGAGTCACCTATTAGAAATGCAATCGTCACGAATAACGCCGTCAGTAGACTGCTGAATAACTGGTGCCAGACGACCGTCCTTGGGTAAGAATCTTTCTTCATACGGTCATCACCTCGACGCTTCCGCTCATGAGCACGATATGAATCCGGACTTTTCGCGTCGCCGCTTGGTACTCATCAGACGCCGTATAAAAACGGCGGTTGAACACCGGTGAATAATTCGATTCATCGACTTGGATCTTGCCGAAACCGATTGAGGCGTCGATCGAGTAATCGTAACCGGCCGGGATGAGGATACGGATATCCCCGGCGAGTCCGTTCAAGAGCAAGAACGTCTCCCCTTCCGGAATGATGGCGCGCGATAAATCCATCTCGACGTCGCGTAGCAAAAAGAATTCATTCGTGTCTTGCAAGACGTAATGGCCCGACTCTTTCGTCCCGAACGAAAACGCCTGTTCTTGACGAATGTGCGACCGGAACCGATTCGACTCAAGCGGTCGATTTTTATACAAACGGTACCCGAACATGAGCAATAATCCTGATAAGACGAACCCGAACGCGGCCGAAGAAAAGATGAGTCCGACGAGCATCACACCACCGATCCCGTAAAAGATATAACTGACCGGCTGATTTCCTTTCCGGCTGAAGCGACGCCCGATATAAAGCAATAAGAGCGGCACAATCATGCTGAAGAGGACGCTGTTCCCACCCGTCACGATGTCGATAAATAGTCCGATGGCAAATAAAATAATCATGAAGCCGATAATTTGGCGTGTGTTCCAACGTTCCACTCTGCTTCCCCCTCCCTAACGATATGTACAATGAAGCAAAGAAGCGATGGCCCGAAAATACTCTGGACCATCGCTGAACCAGTGCGTCAGTCTTGTTTAAAGCGACGCTCAAGTTCTTTTAATTTTGCTTCGAAATCATCTTCGTCCGCCGCGTCGGTTTTTTCTTCGGCCGCAGGTTCTTCCTTCGTTGCGTCTTTCTTCTCTTCTTCTGTGAACGGATGCGACTTCGATGTGTCCGCTCCGAAGATTTGATCGAGCGCACCTTTCAACAAATCAAGGTTCTCACGCATCGCGAACTCGTAACGTTTGTTTTGCATCTCGTCGAGTTTGAGGCGCATCTCGAGGGCACGGCGCTCAAGGGCGTCAAGTTCACGACCGCCTTCGTCTAGCAAGCCTTCGAAGTAGCGATACTGTTCACCGTAATGTTTTGACTCTAGAGCAGCGCGTTCAGCCAACTTCTCTTCGCCGGCTTGTTTCGCGAGCTCTGTCTGTTCGTAGCGCTTGTCAGCCATCAATTTGGCATCGTCACGCTTCGTCGCGAGTTCGCCGAGCAACGCCTTCTGACGCTCGACGAGACGTTCGACCGACAACGCCTCTTTTTCAGCACCGCGGATGTGGCGGTTTAATTCGGCTTCCCCACTCGAGCGTGGCGCCTCTTTTTCTTGATACTTTTTCATTTCTTTTGAAAATTCTTTCGTCAACTCGTTAGCTAAATCACGAAACTGATCAAATGGTGTCTTCATCATAAAATCCTCCTTCTAAAAACTTAGCGACGGTTTACAAACTTTTGCCAGACTTGATCGAACGATTGGAAGCTGCTACGACTAGCACGCGACCCGTCCGCATTTAAAATCTCAACGTCCCGCTTTTGGTTGGCATACATCATATACCCTTTAAACAACATCCATGCCACCACAATTCCGATTAACGCCCAAATATTCGACAAAATCGTGATGATCCCGATCACGGCGAGCAAGCCGTAACCGATTTTTGCGCCGACATGCGTCACGGCCATGAATCTGACTCCAGCCCAAAGTGCTAAGAGCGCCCCCAAACCAAACATGATCATATTTGGTAAAAAGCCGATTAGGACGAGAACTAGAGAGATTGCCGCCACGATGAACAACACTTGCTTCACTTGGCGATTCATCTGTCATCCCTCCTCATTAAGTACACTCTTATCATAATACGCCATTTAAAAGATGGCGACGAGCGGAAGGCTTGTTTTCCCTCGGTCTGTAGACTGAGATGATAGCGTTATCAGAAAATGTGGTACATTGAATGTATCGAACAATGAAAGGATGATGTTTTATGAGCACCTTACAAACAGCCGTATACACCTTGTCAGCCAACAGGAGGGCAGTTGTCCTCCACAACTAAAAGGAGGATTCGATTTGGATCACACAACAACGGGACGCGTCACAGCACAGTTTCAACATATGTACACGGTAACGACAGAGGACGCTGCTTTCACATGCGGGATATCGGGCAAATTTCGCCACGAGGCGATGAGCGAGCGCGACTATCCGGTCATCGGCGACTTCGTCGAGTTCACGGTTCGCGAGCACGGTCAAGGCACGGTTCGACGTCTCCTTGAACGACGGACTGTTCTTTCACGGACAGCCGCCGGCAACGAGACGCGCGAACAACTGATCTGCGCGAACGTCGACTATATTTTAATCACGATGGCGGTCGGTCACGACTTCAACCTGCGCCGGCTCGAGCGTTACTCGCTCGCCGCCTGGGAGACGGGGGCGATACCGCTTATCGTCTTAACGAAGGCTGATCAAGTAACTGATGTGGCCCCACTCGTTCAAGACATCCAACTGACGACGCCAGGCATTGATGTCTTCCCGGTCAGCTCGATCACCGGCGACGGGGTCGAGGCATTGCGAACTTCACTGCCGAGCGGGAGCACGCTCGTCCTCGTCGGTTCGTCCGGCGTCGGGAAATCGACGCTGACAAACGCGCTTGCCGGGAAAACACTCGCCGAGACGCAAGCCGTCCGCGAAAGCGACGAGCGCGGTAAGCATACGACGACGCACCGCGAACTGTTCCGCGTCGACGACTTCTTCATCATCGACACGCCCGGCATGCGTGAGTTCGGTCTTTGGGACGGCGCCGATCATCTCGACGACACGTTCAGCGATATCGAGGAGTTGTCAGAACGATGCCGGTTCCGTGACTGCTCGCATCAAGCCGAACCCGGTTGTGCCGTTCGCGACGCGATTGCGACCGGTGCGCTCGATAAAAAACGGTATGCGAGTTACGTCAAACTCGAACGCGAGCTGCGTTACGCTGAAAAACGCCAAGCCGAAGCGGCACGACTAGCAGAAAAGAAACAGCGCAAAACAAGAGCATGAAATCAAAGGAGTTGCGGAATATCCGCGACTCTTTTTGTTTTCGTTTATGATTAGCACCAAATGTTAAGACCAATTCTACATATATGAACAATCGTTCAGAAATAATTGCGTCCATAGCAGGTAAAACGCTCGAAAGTAAGCGGTTTCTTCGATACAATGTAGTCGATTGTGACAGACAAAAAATCGTACGCACACAGGGAGAGAGTTATGAAAACATTGAACGAACGCGCACTCGAGATGCATG
The DNA here is from genome assembly GCF_018618455.1 of Exiguobacterium sp. s142. NCBI lineage: Bacteria > Bacillati > Bacillota > Bacilli > Caryophanales > Exiguobacterium > Exiguobacterium sp. s142. Next base: position 71,859 of record NZ_JACSMB010000004.1, read on the forward strand.
CTTTGCACCACGGTAAATTGGAAACGACACCAAAAGTCGACGTCGACACGACAGAAGCGCTCAGCCTCGCCTACTCACCGGGCGTCGCCGAACCGTGCCGCCGCATCGCTGAAAATAAAGAGCTGTCCTATGAATATACGTTGCGCGCCAACACGGTCGCCGTCGTCTCGGACGGAAGCGCCGTACTCGGGCTCGGCAACATCGGTCCGGAAGCGGCGTTGCCGGTCATGGAAGGCAAGGCCGTCCTGTTCAAAAGTTTCGCCGGGGTCGATGCGTTCCCGATTTGTTTAGACACACACAACGTCGATGAGATCGTGCGGACGGTCGAACTGCTCGCCCCGACGTTCGGCGCCGTCAACTTAGAAGACATCAAGGCACCCGAATGTTTTGAGATCGAGGCCCGGTTGAAGCAGACGCTCCCGATCCCGGTCTTCCATGACGATCAACACGGGACGGCCATCGTCGTCTTGGCCGGCCTCGTCAATGCACTCCGTTTAGTCGACAAAGCGATGCCTGAACTGCGTGTCGTCATGAACGGAGCCGGGGCCGCCGGAATCGCCATCGCCAAGCTGCTCAAGCGCTTCGGCGTAGAGGATCTCGTCATCTGTGATACGAAAGGTGCGATTTATGAAGGACGCGCCGACGGCATGAACCCGTTCAAAGACCAGATCGCCAAGGCGACGAACCGGAAGCTCCACGTCGGCACACTCTCAGACGTGCTCGAGGGGGCCGACGTCTTCATCGGTGTCTCGGCCGCAGGCGCCGTCACCGAGGACATGGTCCGCTCGATGGCCACAGATTCGATCATCTTCGCCCTCGCGAACCCGGTGCCGGAGATTATGCCGGATCTCGCGACTTCCGCTGGTGCCCGCATCGTCGCGACCGGTCGCTCGGACTTCGCCAACCAAGTGAACAACGTCCTCGCCTTCCCCGGTATTTTCCGTGGGGCGCTCGACGTCCGGGCGTCAGAGATCAACGAAGAGATGAAAGAAGCGGCCGTCCATGCGATCGCCGACTTGTTGACAGAGGACGACCTCGCGAACGGCATCGTCATCCCGAGCCCGTTCGACGAGCGGGTCGCACCGGCCGTCGCGATCGCCGTCGCGAAGACTGCTGTCGAGACCGGTGTCGCCAACCGTCCGCTCGACGAGGACGCCATTCGCCTGCATGTGAGTAATAAAAGACTATAATACGGGTCAAAACTGATATATAATTATTATTTTTTAACTTAAATCCATTTTCTCACTTTTACTAGAAAACTAAATTTACTAGTTTTTTCATTTTATGTTACATGTTATATTGTTTATTTCTTGATAAATTTCACTGTGTTTCTTATTATTGTTATAGACGTGTGGTTAGATTTTTTGCTTGTGTTTCGCAAGCATTGACATAAATGGTAGGAGTATTAGCGATATATTTCTCCGCTTTTCTCTGCTGTTAACATTAGCTTTTCGATGAGTTTAGCCGCATAAGGAGTAACCACACGTCTATTTCTTTTAGGAGAATACATATAATGACAAATTTTAAAGATATAAAAACAAGAAATGAACTTGCAGAATTTATAGGCATTCCTATCCGTCACTTAACAAATGTTTTGTATAAAATAAATGTGGATAATATGTACTCTTCTTTTAAAATCCCTAAAAAATCTGGTGGAGAACGAGTGATTCAATCCCCAAATAAAGATTTAAAAAATATCCAAGTCAAAATAGCACAATCTTTAGATGTACACATTACTAAGCAACAAAAATATGACAACAACATTTCTCATGCTTTTAAAAAAAATAAAGGAATCATTACAAATTCAAAAGTTCATAGAAACAAAAGAATCGTTGTTAATATGGATTTAGAGAACTTTTTTGAAAGTATTCATTTTGGACGTGTAAGAGGATACTTTAATAAAAATGACATGTTTAAGTTACCGATAGAAGTGGCTACAATTCTTGCTCAGCTGACATGTTATAAAGGTAGTCTACCTCAAGGTGGTTCCACTTCTCCGATTATTTCTAACCTTATATGTGAAGTGCTAGATTATAGAATATTAAGTTTGGCAAAAAAATATAAGTTAAAATATACTCGATATGCTGACGATCTCACTTTCTCTACAAATAATAATGAGTTTGTAAATTTATATTCTCAATTCTCAGATGAAATCTCCAAAGTAATCTTAAAATCAGGATTTAGAATAAATCAAAAAAAAACGAGATTGCAATTTTGGAACTCTAGACAAACTGTTACAGGACTTGTAGTAAATAAAAAAATAAATGTGCCACGGGAGTACTACAAAAATACTAGAGCAATGGCGAATCAGCTTTATAAAACAGGTGAATATGTGATTGATGGAGATCTTGGAACTATAGGTCGTTTAGAAGGTAGATTTACGTTTATAGATCAATTAACAAAATACAACAATTCACTTGATGATGATATTAAACACAATAGATTCCATTTAAGCGGTCGAGAAGTAGAATATCAAAAATTCTTATTTTATAAATACTTTTTTTCCAATTCCAAGCCCTTATTAATAACTGAGGGAAAAACTGATGTTCGCTACTTAAAAGCTGCTTTAAAAAAACATTCTCTAGAATATCCAGAACTAGTGGAAAAAGATACAAACGATAATTTTAACTTTAAAATTACTTTTTTAAAAAAGACTAAAAGAATGAAGTATTTTTTCGGAATTGTTCCAGATGGGGCAAGTGCATTAAACAACGTATATAATTTTTATAAAGGAGTAAATCTTGACCCTAATCACTATGAACACTTTATGAAAATTAGTGAAAATAGACCTACCAATCCAGTAGTTTTACTTTTTGACAATGAAATTACTAAGGAGAAACCTCTCAATAAATTTATAAACCATGCAAAAATTAATAATAAAAAATCGATAATCAAACAAAATCTCACACTAAATGTAATTGGAAATTTACACCTCTTAACTACTCCGTTAATGGATAATAGATTAGAAGGCGATATAGAAGATTTGTTCAAGACTAGTGAGTTGGCAATAGTTATCAAAGGCAGAAAATTTGATAAAACGGAGAAACTTGATAAATCACTCTACTATGGGAAAGATCAATTTTCAAAATACGTATTACTTAACTATGAAGAAATTGATTTTGATAACTTTAAACCATTACTAGATAAGTTATCAGATTTAATCAGAAATCATTCTGTTGCTTCTAAGTAAAATAATTATTTAATTGATCTTCTTAACAGTTATTGTTTACTATCAATTATCATTTTTTCATTACAATTTAAACGTTATATACACTCAAATTAATGAAAAGAAAAAACTGCGCAGTCCTCAAGAGAGGCTGCGCAGTTTTCATACCGTACCTTGTAAAATACCTTCCGCCCACTCGACTTCTTCCGTCGTCGGTGGTTTGATGCCTTTTAACGGATAGTCGAGGCCGAGCGCCTCCCATTTATAGACGCCCATCTCGTGATACGGCAAGATTTCGACTTTCTCGACGTGATCGAGTTTTTGAATGAACGCCGCCGTGCGCCGGAGCGCCCCTTCATCAAGCGTCCATTCCGGGACAAGGACGTGGCGAATCCACATTTTCGTTCCGCGCTCGGATAAGTGTTCAGCAAGCGCGAGCGTGTTGGCGTTGCTCCGTCCTGTCAGTTTCTTGCACATGTCGTCATCGATATGTTTAATATCGAGCAAGACGAGGTCGGTGTGGTCTAAGATGGCGTCAAGGTTAGGGGGACGGAGTGCACCCGACGTATCGAGCGTCGTGTGGAGCCCGTGTTTTTTCGCTTCACGCAACAGCGCTTCTAAAAACTCTGGTTGCGCGAGCGGATCGCCCCCTGAAATTGTGATGCCGCCTTTTGATGCTTCCATGAACGGACGATAGCTGAGCGCTTCTTGAATGACGTCCTCGGCCGAACGATGGTTATTCTTTTTAAAATCCCACGTATCAGCGTTGTGGCAATACAAGCAGCGAAGCGCACAACCTTGCAAAAAGACGATAAAACGAATTCCCGGGCCGTCAACGGTTCCAAACGATTCGACCGAGTGTACATATCCCATTGTCATCGAGATGACCTCCTAACGAATGAGCGGCCTTCAAGCGAAGGCCGCCAAGCCTTTACTTACAATGAACCGTGGAACGTCCGGTTGATGACGTCGATCTGTTGCTCGCGTGTCAACTTGATGAAGTTGACGGCGTAACCTGATACGCGGATCGTGAGCTGCGGATACTCTTCTGGATGTTCCATGGCGTCGAGCAACGTCTCACGGTTGAAGACGTTGACGTTCAAGTGGTGACCTTTGTGCTCGCCACCCATATAGCCGTCAAGAAGTGCCGCCAAGTTAAGTTCACGTGCGACGTCTTCTTTACCGAGTGCTTTCGGTACGATCGAGAACGTGTATGAGATACCGTCTTGCGCGTGTTCGAACGGAAGTTTAGCGACTGACGAGAGCGACGCTGCCGCTCCTTTCGTATCGCGGCCGTGCATCGGGTTCGCACCCGGTGCGAACGGCTCACCAGCACGACGGCCGTCCGGTGTATTACCTGTTTTCTTGCCGTAGACGACGTTCGACGTGATCGTCAAGACCGATTGCGTATGAAGCGCGTCGCGATACGTTTTGTGTTTCCGGACTTTTTCCATGAACGATTCTACGAGTTCGACAGCAATCGCGTCGACACGGTCATCGTTGTTTCCGAATTTCGGGAAGTCGCCTTCTGTTTCAAAGTCGACAGCGATGCCGAATTCATTCCGGACCGGTTTGACCGTCGCATATTTGATTGCTGACAAGCTGTCCGCCGTCACCGAAAGGCCAGCGATACCACAAGCCATCGTCCGTAAGATTTCAGGGTCGTGGAGCGCCATTTCAATCCGCTCGTACGCATATTTATCATGCATGAAGTGAATGACGTTGAGTGTGTTGACGTAAAGCTCTGCGAGCCAGTCGAGCGTCCGGTCGAAGTCAGCGTACACTTTGTCGTACGTGAGGACGTCTTCTGTGTTCATGTCCCAAGCCGGAGCGATTTGTTCGCCGCTCTTCTCATCGCGTCCACCGTTCATGCTGTAGAGGAGTGCTTTCGCCATATTGGCACGGGCACCGAAGAACTGCATCTGTTTGCCGATCTTCATCGGTGACACACAGCAGGCGATGCCGTAATCGTCACCAAACTCTGGAAGCATGAGGTCGTCGTTCTCGTATTGGATCGCCGACGTCTCAATTGACATCTTCGCGCAATATTGTTTGAATCCTTCCGGTAATTTCGTCGACCAAAGCACCGTCAAGTTCGGTTCTGGTGCCGGGCCGAGGTTTGTGAGCGAGTGAAGGAAACGGAACGAGCTCTTCGTGACGTTCGAACGGCCATCCTCACTCATCCCACCGATTGATTCCGTGACCCACGTTGGATCTCCAGAGAACAATTCGTTATAGTCAGGCGTCCGCAAGAATTTGACGATGCGGAGTTTCATGATGAAGTGATCGACGATTTCTTGGACGTCTGACTCTGTCAAACGGCCCGCCGCCATGTCACGCTCAGCGTACACGTCAAGGAATGTCGATACGCGTCCGAGAGACATCGCCGCACCGTTTTGTTCTTTGACAGCTGCAAGGTAAGCGAGATATACCCATTGATAGGCTTCTTGCGTCGTTTCAGCCGGACGACCGAGGTCGAATCCGTAAGCAGCGCCGAGTTGTTTCAATTCTTGAAGGGCACGAAGCTGTTCAGACATCTCTTCCCGCGTCCGAATGTCTGCTTCCGAGAGGAAACCGCCATTGTTTGCCAAATCTTTTTTACGCTCGGCAATCAAGAAATCTAAACCGTACAAGGCAACGCGACGGTAGTCACCGATGATCCGGCCACGTCCGTATGCGTCTGGGAGACCTGTGATGATCCCTGACTTACGTGCCGCCCGCATCTCTGGTGTGTAGGCATCGAAAACACCTTGGTTGTGTGTTTTACGAATGTCTGAATAGATTTTTGTGATTTCAGGATTTGGTTCGAAGCCGTATGACTCGAGCGCGGCGTCGACCATGCGAATGCCGCCGTTCGGATGAATCGAGCGTTTGAACGGTTCGTCCGTTTGGACACCGACGACTTTTTCAAGGTCTTTATTTAAGTACCCAGGTCCGTGTGAGATGATTGTCGACGGCGTGTTTTGATCGACATCCCAAACGCCCCCGCGTTCCCGTTCTTCTTTCGTCAATTCCATCACTTGTCCCCAAAGACGATTCGTCGCCTCTGTCGGTCCGACTAAGAAACGGTCATCCCCTGTATACTCGTGGCGGTTCAAGCGGATAAATTCACCGACATTCACTTCGTTCGTCCACTGTCCAGGAACAAATCCTGACCAGGCTGATTTAATTTCAGTTGCCATTATGGTCACTCCTCATAGTTGAGATAACTGCCTGATTCCTTATAATATGAGTGTACGTGAAAACGTGAACAATATGTTTTACATTCTTGTGAAAGTTGTAACAATCTCATGAACATTGGTGTTACGCCGTTTTTGTAAGCGCTATTTTATCTGTTATAGTAGTTTTTCAACTTACATAGAAACAGACGAATCCCTATCCGTTCACGTTCTTGTGAATTCTGTATTATCTTTAAGTAGTTGTGAAAAATCATACAGTTTTTGTAGTGACTTAACTCACAGGTTCGGGATAGAACTTGAATTTTTGCCTTATATCGAGCACAATGGAAGCAGAACATTGTAGAAGAGGAAGGGGTTCTTCCCATGACGTATGAACCATTAACAGCCGAGCATAACTTAAAAGCCGGTGACCGCATCTCCCTTAAAGTCGAAGAGGCTGGAGACAAGCGCGACGGATTTATCACAGAATTTGAAGAAAAAGGCTTTTGGATTCGCTTTGATGACGATATCGAGAATGAGGATTTCATCGATTTCCGTGACCATTTAATGGTCGCACTCGTGTCGCGCCCAATCGACGTCGCGACGACGTATCCAGAACTAAACGCCTATGCAAAATTGCTTAAGGAATTGGAATACCGCGTGTATCAAGGCTTCACAGTCGAAGGTGTCGAAGCCTCACCTGAGCACATCGACGTGCACATCAAACTCGTCGAGGACGGGCAAGTGTACACACAGACGCTCCGTTCATCGATTGACCAAGACACTGAACATGTTCGCTATATTTGAACCAGGGAGCGCTTATGCTTCCTTTGTTTTTGCCCAACGATAAGGAGAACTGATATGAACTTTACAAAACCATTCATTAACGAAGCCTGGGAACGCCTTGGCTTTAACGAACCGATGCCGGTCCAAGCGGAAGCGTTCCCGCCCCTTTTAGAAGGAAAAGACGTCACAATCGAAGCACCAACAGGGACAGGTAAGACACTCGCGTATCTTTTACCCGCTATTGAAAAAATCGATGCCTCGAACGACCGGATCCAAGTCGTCATCGTCGCACCGACGCGCGAACTCGTCATGCAGATCCAAACGGTGGCGCAACGTTTCACCGAAAAAGGTGACGTCCGGATTGCCTCGTTCATCGGCGGCGTCGAACTGAAGCGCCAAATCGATCGCTTGAAGAAAAAACCGCATTTGATCGTCGGGACACCAGGACGTCTCGTTGAATTGATCGAGAAGAAAAAGTTAAAGCTTCATGAGACGCATACGATCGTGCTCGATGAAGCCGATCAAATCATCGACAGCGGATTGACGGAAGCGGCTGAGCGCATCATCAACCATACGGCGCACGAGCATCAAATCTCACTCGTTTCGGCGACGTTGACGGATACGCTCCAAGCCTGGGCTGCCCCGTTCTTGAAAGAACCGGTTCACGTGAAGGTCGAACGGACTGTCAGTGCTCAAGTGACGTACGGCTATATGTTGACGACACGTCGCTATAAGCCAGAATTGCTTCGTCGCCTATCACACGTCGACGGTGTCAAAGTGCTCGCCTTCATCAACAACCGCTCGTTCTTACCGCCGCTCAAAGGTGAGCTCGATAAGATGAAAGTGAACTACCGTATGCTCGATAGCTTGAAAGGGAAACGTGCCCGCGTCGAGACGCTCCGCGAATTCCGTAAAGGCGAATATCCGCTCCTCATCACGACGGGTCTCGCAGCGCGCGGACTCGACATCGATGAAGTGACGCACGTCGTCCATTTCGATTTACCTGAATCGACCGATGACTTCATCCACCGCTCAGGACGGACCGCTCGCGGTAGCGCGGCCGGGACGGTCCTCTCGATCGTGACACCGGAAGATTTGACGCACTTGAAATCGTTCGCCCGCCAGCTCGGTGTCGAATTGAAAGAGCTTGAGATTTACCGTGGCGAAGTCATCGAGAAACGGATCGAAGACAAACCGCCGGTCGTCAAACGTCCTGCAGACAAGCGAGGACCACGGCGATGAAAAAAGACCGGAAAGTAATTCCCTTCCCTTTGCTCGTCGAAGAGTCCGAATTGCTGGCCGAACTGAAAAAGTTATACGAGCAAGCGGCACTCGCACGCAGCACGCAGTGGACGAACTATATCCAAGAGATCGCTTCGGAAGGCACGTGGCACTTGAAAGACGCCGAACTGTTCCGCGATTTGTTCATCGATTGGGCCGTCTTCTTTGAGACGGATGAGGACGGGATGACACCGCACGGCCGCTATTTGGCGGACCATAAAGCTGACATGTCACCTGCTCTCTATCATGCCTTGCGCGGTCTCGCCGTCCCCCGGTGCTCTGTGTTTGAAGTGACCGAAGACGGCTTACGTGATTGGGAGACGAAAGAGACGTACAAGGTAATGCTACCGGAAGTACGCGAACCAGGCGACGTCATGCTCGGCAAGCTGCTCGACATCCGTGGCAGCTGGCGCTTCGGGTCGGCCTTCCTCGCACTTCCAGCGAAGATGGCTGGCAACGTAGCGGATCTGTACATCGACTTCACGGATGAAGTCGGTCCAGGTGCGTTCCTCGATCAATTCCCTGAGTTTTGCGCGGAACTGATCGATATGTTGCTCGATTTAGAAGAAGGGGTCATCATTCCAAAACCTTCCAAGTAAAAAAGAGGCAGCTCTCGCGCTGCCTCTTTTTTAATAGACATAATATTGGAATGAGTCGGGATTGACCTCTTTCCCTGTCACGGTCGCCTCTGAGACGAGGTCGGCTTCGTCATAGACATCGACTTCTGCCCCGTCTTTTGTCGGACTCACATGGTAAAGCAATCCATCGTAATAACTTGCTGTCCCGACTTCGCCTTGAATGATTGTCCGTGACGTTTCGGTTAACGTTTTTAAGTCGATACTCGTCTCCGTCCCATCGGCGAGAAGGGCCTGATACGTATCCCCGAATACGCTAGTTGCAATCGCTTCTTGCTCAACATCTAATGAAACGACCCGATTTTCTTCGACGTCGTAGACGTATAAGCCAGATAAAGACATATGTTCTGAATACGCTTCACCATCTTCTGCCTCGACCGTCTCTAAGCGTGTCGCTTGAATCGGGATGTAGCGATTGTCTTTCCCGATTGTCGTTCGCTGACCATCACCTAACGCGAATCCCCACGTTTCACCCATCACGTATTCAATGAGCACACCATCACGTGCGATTTTTTTCGTGTCAATCGTTGTTGTCGCTACGTCGAGCACCGCTACATGCTGATTCGTCAGTTCATAGTTTTCGTTATACACGATATGAACAGTACCGTCATAAACAAACATTCCGCCCCATCCACTGTCGACAATCGACTGTACGTTAGGAAACTCTGTCCGTTCGACCATATTCCCGTCTTTCGATTGCAATAATACGAGCGTGTCTTGGCCTTTTTGTCCGATAGCCACATAGCCGTCTTCCGTTTTAATTTGTTGCGCATAATTAAGTTGCTTTAAAGCACGAGCGAACGAGCGGTCTTGTCCCCCGATATCGCTTCGATATTGCATGACTTCGTCAATATAACTTCCATTGACAAATCGACTCCCATCAATAGACACCTCTACATCTTGACCAGATCGATCCATATCAGTAGCCGAGAGGCGTACCGCGCGATTTTTCCATACGGCCTCGTTCGAATCGACGTGTAACATCCAGTCGTCCTGGTTTTGTTCCCCACTGACGGCATATGTACCGATTCCCGCTACGATGATTGCGCCTAAAGCTGCGATATTCAGCATACGTCTCATATCACTTCACCTCACACACTTATTTTTTTTTGTAAGTACTGTCGCGCAATTATCGTCAATGTCGCAACGCTGAAGAGAAACCCTATAACGAGGATGAGTGCGAGCTCATCCATAAACAAATATTGTTCAATGACATAAAAGATGGTTGACGGAATCGCGAGGACGCCTCCGATGAGCGCGATGGACACGAGCGGAGAAAAGATTGTTCGTTGCCATAAGCTCCGTTCCACCAATACGAACGTGAAGACTGTTAAGACGACGAAAGCGATAAGCATCACATGGATGATAAAATTGACGAATGATGTCGGATATAAAAGGGAGAACACATCTAATTGTCGAATGTCTGCGAACGTATCTTGTTGTCGTATCCCCTGTCCGTCCAACCATGTCGTGAAAATCTGATATTCGATAACGAGCGCGAACCATTGCACGGCAATCAGCCCTAAAATCATCATCATGACCGTGATGAATTTCGAGATGAACAGTTGAATCCGTTTCGTGGGTAACGTCAGTAAGCGCATCATGAACGTGCCACGGCCCCAAAATTCTCGATACCAAATCCAGCCACTGAAGACGAGCATCACGATGAGTCCAATCCCAATCGATAAAATGTAAGGAGTGCTCATGAGATAGGAATGAAACACTACCAACAAGCTTTGACCTTCACGTCTGTATTCTTCATTCAGTACTGTATTCCGCCATATAAACACGGCCAACCAACCGAATTGAATCGTCATCAATACCCCTAGCAACAACCCGTACATCTTTTTGACGCGATCGAGTTCCCAGCCAATCAATTTCAATAGATTCATGCCCCGTACTCCTCTCTCATGACATCGACGATCGATTTCCCGTGGATGAAGCGGACGTCCTCGACGTCGAATTCACGGACGATCCGTCCCCGGTTCAACATGACGGCCTTGTCGACCAAATACTCGATGTCGTCAATCTCGTGCGTCGTGATCAAGACACCGCGGTCTTCCATGATGTCACTCGAAAACAGCTCGACGATTTGCTCTTTTGAAAACACATCGATACCTGAGAACGGTTCGTCGAGCAGCAAGTAGTCCGGGTCTTGGGCGATGCCGAGCGCCAAATTGACCTTGGCGAGCGTCCCTTTCGACAGTTCACTCAACTTGTCTTCTGGAAACAGTTTGAACTCGTCGACGAGTCTAGCGAACAACTTCGTGTCGAACTTCGGATAAAAATCGCGCATGAACGCTTCGCACTGCTCGATCGAAAAGTGGATCGGAAACGTCGAATGGTCCGGTACGAACGCGACGTTGTTCAAATCGATCGGCTTGCCGTCAATCAAAACGTTGCCTTGATCGAACGGGGTCAGCCCCATGATGCCTTTTAAAATCGTCGACTTGCCGGTCCCGTTCAGACCGATGAGGCATGTGATCTCGCCTTTGTTGGCCGTGAACGACACATCTTCGATGACTTGTTTTTTGCGGTAACGCTTCTTAACTCCCAGTACCTCGATCATCGAGATTCCCCTCCCCGTATTGCCGTTTGATTTTGCTGACGAGCTCGTCCATCGTGACGTCGAGCTCTTGAATCGATTCGACGAAGACAGCGACCGCCTCATCGACGAGTTCGGTCCGAATTCGTTTTAATACGTGGTCGTCCGTCGTCACCCGACTTGGACGATTGCGTTCGGTCGTGATCAATTGCTGTTCCTCCATTTCCTTGAACGCCTTTTGGACGGTGTTCGGATTGATTTTCAGTTCGGTCGCGAGCTCTCGCCGCGACGGCATCTCTTCGCCCGCCTTCAACTCGCCTAGCGCCATCTTCTTTTTGAAGTAGTCGACGACTTGGATGTAGACGGGAGACCTCGTGTTAAATTGAATGATCATGTTGTCACCTCTCTAAGTGTATGATGCGACTAATACACTATCTGACTGTATTATTACCGTAATACACTTGACTGTCAATAATAATTTCCCAAAACAATCCAAAACAAAAGACGCATCCTCATTGATTAGGATGCGTCAGTTTGATGAGCGGACGATATAGTCGGCTCGTATCACTGGATTGACCGTCTTGATGTAGTGCGCTTCACCCGGCCAGTAGCGGCGCTCATATTTGGCGAGCCGTGCCGCTAAATCGCCGATATACGTATCGCGATTTAGCACACGCTCGTAACGCGTCTCGCGTGGACAGTCAAGATAAACGATGTAGTCGAAATACGACCGCCACTCGTCCCGCAATAAGAAGATGCCTTCAATCAACACGAGCGCATTCGGAGCCACATCGATCGTCCGCATGACAATCGCGTCCTCGTCTCGCTCGTAGTATGGCAACGTCAGACGCGTCTCACCTCGGGACAACGGCTCGAACAACATCTTCACGAGCAGATCGACGTCCCATTGGAGCGCATAGTATTCCACCGCCTCAGGCTGCCCCGTCTCATAGCGCCGATGCCGTTCGACGATGAAGTCATCAATATGTAGAAGCAGTTCGTTCGGCGCGATACCACTCAATTGTTCGACGAGCGTCGTCTTCCCGGCCCCGCTCAAGCCGTCGATCGCGACGATGAACGGCCGGTCGTGGACACGGTTAGCGTATGCTTCACGAATCACTTCCTGTAACGTCTCCATACGTTCTCCCCCAAATCAAAAAAGTCAGCCCTAGAGGCTGACTTCAGTTTACCAGAGCACCCAACCTTTCGCTCCCGGAGGCGCGCTTTCAATCAAGTGCCAAATCGGAACCGTGTAGGCGAATGCGATCAAGACGAACGTGACCGTGATCCAGAGCTTCCAGTTCTCAAAGAACCGTGGCGTCTCCATTGCCGCCTCTTCCGTTTCCGCGAGTGGGAACTCTTCCTCACCTTTTGGTGCGAGGAATGACAGGTTGAACATCGAATAGACGAAGATGAGCACCGAGACGAGAAGGATCGTCCCGCCGATTGCCATCGCCATATGGTACGGGATCCATTCACGCGTCAACGCGTCTGAGAAATACGTCGCCGGACCGGTCCGACGCGGGTTACCTTGAAGGCCTGAGATGTGCATCGCATACGACATGATCGACATCCCGAACGCCCACGTCCCCGTCTGAATCAAACCGAGACGGTTCATTGATTTCGTGAGTGTACGTCCGCGTAGTACCGGTACGAGCCAATAGGCAGTTCCAAAGAACGTCAAGGCGACGGCCGTTCCGACCGTGATATGGAAGTGACCGGTGACCCAAAGCGTGTTGTGGACCATCGCGTTCAATTGGTGCGACGCGTTGATGATACCGCCGGCACCAGCCGGAATGAAGAACAACATCCCGACGAACGGGGCGAGGAAACGCACATCGCCGTACGGCATCTTTTTGACCCAACCGAACAGACCGCGTGCTCCGAGAGCGCGTCCCCGCAGCTCGAACGTCGCGAACAGCGAGAACGCCGTCATGAACGACGGAATGACGACGAGGAACGTCAAGATGACTTGGACGAACTTCCAAAACGGATCAATCCCCGGCTCTGTCAACTGGTGGTGGAAACCGACCGGGAACGAGAACAAGAGGAATAACAAGAACGCCATCCGCGCGAGCGCGTCCGAGAAGATCTTCCCACCGATGACTTTCGGCACGACCGTATACCAGACGATATAGGCCGGCATGAGCCAGAAGTAAACGAGCGGGTGACCGAAGTACCAGAACAATGTCCGGCTCAGTTCAATCCCGACCGTGTCTTTCCATCCGAGCGAGAGCGGGAGCAGTTGGAACAAAATCGTCCCGGCAACACCGAGTGTCGCGATGACCCAGAGCAACATCGTCATGATACTCATGTACGCTGGGAGTGGCGGATGGACGCCAGGGTGTTCCCGTTTATAGTCCGCATACATGCGGAACATCGCGAACGCCGAGAACCATGTACCGACGACGAAGAGAACGAGACCGACATAGAAGATCGGGTCGGCCATGAGCGGAGCGTAGAACGTGTAAAGTACAGTCGCTTTATTGGCGAGCACCATGATCGTCACGAGTACCGCCCCGGCGATGATCATCCAAAAACCGAGCCAAGCGACACGTGTCGGGAACGATTCAAACCGTCCGAACGACTTGGCGAGCAGCGCGTAAAGTAAGCCGATGATAAACATCGTCGTAAAGACGAGACCAAGCATGATACCGTGGGCCGTCAACAATTGATAGTAACCGAATACTTCCGGAATGATTCCTGTACGGATGAGCGTCTGCATGAGTCCCGCGATCGCTCCAATCAACACGGCGAGTACCGAGACGACAACGTGGGCATAGGCGAGGCGCGCTTCTTTCACACCGATGCTCGGCACCGGCACACCGCGCTCCATTTCCCACTGTTTCAGTTTTGAGGCTACGTCGTTCATTTAGTCCACCACCTTAATTTTTGTCGCCATCATGTGATGGCCCGTCCCGCAATATTCGTTACAGAGAATTAAAAATTCGCCTGTTTCTTCAAACGTATACGTGAGCGAGTTGATATGTCCCGGCACGACCATCATGTTGACCGGTGTCCCCGTCAACTGGAAACCGTGGACGACGTCCGGTGACGTGACGAGAAACGTCACTTTCGCACCTTTCGGGATTTCAACGTTACCCGGTGTGAACGTGAACGCCTGCGCGACCATGACGAGTTCATACTCGTTATCACCAATTTTATTAAGTCCAGGTTTATCGAACGGCGCCGTCTGATGCACTTTCGCCGGGTCGATCAAATCAGCGTCCGATGCGGGCTGGTTTCCGGCCGCAAACGCCGAAATGCCGAGCACTGTCAAAAACACGCCTAATAGAACGATGCCAAAGATCAACCAATATTTTTCAAGCTTATGAATATGCATGTTTGTTTTCTCCTTTTGACGTTATCGTGTAACAAATAAATAAAAGACCGACGACCACATGGCGATGATGACACCCGCGACGATCATGACCGATGTAAACGTGCCTTTCAGATTCGGTTCTTGTCCACCGTTCTTATCCACGTGAAGGACCCCTTTCGCTATAATTTCCTCTTTCATTGTATGAAATTCACCCCGACTTAATATGTGACTTTTATCACTTCAAAAGTGACAATCACATCAATTTTGCGTAGTTTCCACACATAAAATTCACAATTAGCCAAATCAAGACGACAAAAAAACCGCCTCTCTAAGAGACGGTTCCTCGTTATAATCGGCAAATCCCGGCCGGACAGCCTTCGCAATGGCACAGCTCTTTTAAGAAATCGATATCATGCAAGACGATCGAGTTTCCCGTCGTTGTCAGGACGCCTTCTTTTCGCCACTGGTTCATCATCCGGTTGACGGTCTCACGCGGTGCCCCGATCAGTTGACCGAGCTCCCCATCGGAAGGATGTCGTGAGATGACGACCGCGTCATCTTCCTCCACACCGTGCATGGCCGCCATCCGAAGCAACGTCGAAGCGAGCGCTCCCGGCTTTCCGTACAATAGCAAATCACGCAGTTTCATCTCTGAATGTTTACGCATCATCGACGTCCAGCGCAGCACGTCACCGGCAAATTTGGCGTCTTGCTGCATGATAGTCTCGATGTCTTTCTTTGAAATAACGCCAATGACACTTTCTTCCGTCGTCTCGATGCTGTAAGAACTCGGGAACGTGTCGACGATATCAAACTCACCAAAAAAATCGTCGGCGCCATATAAGAACATGACGATTGGATTCCCTTTTTTCGTGATCTTCGTGAATTTGACAGATCCGCTCTTCAAATAAAAGAATTTATCACACTTCTCACCTTCCCAACAGACGATGCTAGCCTTCGGGTAGTCTTGAGGTATCATCATTTCGAGCAATAACTGTTTCGTCTCCGCTGAAAAGATAAAGCTGTTCGGTTCGGTCGTCCCACATTTCGTAGACATATTCGTCTGCTCCCTCCACAATTCATTCGTGCCTGGAATGTCTCGTACGTTTCATTTATGGCTTTATTATACAGTAGCGTGAGCACCCTGATCACAAAAGTATGTGACATTTCAAACAATCTTCTATTTTTCAATTCGTTCTCATAAAAAAAAGACTGTAGAAAGTCTACAGTCTCAGATCAGTCTCAGCGATAGACGAGACGGATCAGCTTCTCCGCACCTTTAAAGTTTGGATAACGAATCGGCACATCAAATTTTGTCGTGTTGCGTAATATTGATTTGGCATGGCTGAACGCCTCAAAGCTATAGCGTCCGTGATAAGCCCCCATCCCACTCTCCCCGACACCGCCAAATGGCAAGTTCGGGTTTGTCAAATGCATGAGGACATCGTTGACACAACCGCCGCCGAATGTCAGATGCTTGAGCACCGTCTGTTCGACAGCTTTCGTTTCCGTGAACAGATAGAGCGCGAGCGGATGCGGACGGTCGGACACAAACTCGATCGCCTCATCGAGTTGACGATACGTCAGCACCGGCAAAATCGGTCCGAAAATCTCGTCTTTCATGACAGCAGCCCCATCATGAATATCCGTCATGACGGTCGGGGCGATTTTCAAACTTTCCCGCTCCGTCGCTCCCCCGAAGAAGACGTCCCCTTGACTCAAATAACTCGTCAACCGATCAAAATGAGACTCGCTGACGATCCGGGTGAACCGTTCTGTCCCGATTCCGTTCCCAAACATCAGGAACGCTTCCCGCTTGATTGCTTCAAGAAACGCATCACGTTTCGACTCGTGGACGAGCACGTAGTCCGGGGCGACACACGTCTGCCCGGCGTTCATCCATTTCCCCCACGCAATCCGTTTCGCCGCAATGTTAATATTGGCATCTTCATGGACGATGGCCGGTGACTTCCCACCTAGTTCGAGCGTGACCGGCGTCAATTGCTTGGCCGCAGCCTCCATGACGATTTTTCCGACTTGGGTCGAACCGGTAAAGAAGATATGATCCCATTTTTGCGCGAGCAAAGCTTGAGCGACGTCTTTATCCCCTTCGACGCTGACGACGTAACGATCGGTGAACGCCCGTTCGAGCACTTTCGTCATTACTTGGGCCACGTTCGGCGTCAATTCCGACGGTTTCACGACAGCCGTGTTCCCGGCCGCGATTGCTCCGATGAGCGGTGCGATTGCCAATTGGAATGGATAATTCCAAGGCGCGATAATGAGAACGGTGCCGTACGGTTCATACATGACTTCACTTTTTGTCCCGAGGTGGATCGCTGCGCCGCGAACCCGTTTCGGGCGCATCCAACGCTTCAACTCTCGATTCGTCCGACTGATCTCGTCGTAAATAAAGCCGATCTCCGTCGTGAACGCATCGAGCTCTGATTTATTTAAATCTGTTTTTAACGCTTCGATAATCTCTGCTTCGTGATGTTTGATTGATTCTTTCAAAAACGTCAACATACTGAGACGGAATGCGAGCGATTTGGTCGCTTGCGTCTTAAAGAAACGACGTTGCTTACTGATGAGCTCTTCGATCGTCAACTGTTCGATTGGTGCGAGCATAAATCTGCCTCCCTTTGAGTGATAACGCTGTCTTTATCTTATCACTATCCAATCAGACCCGACCATTTTGAACGTTCAGCCGTTGCTGCTTGATACGTGCCCATCTCACCCGGTCTTGTTTGAAACGACACGTTTCCTTGTCTGCTCGATCACAATCAAAAGCAGGCCCGCTAGCAGCAAAACAATCCCGGTCAGCGTGAATTTCTGCGTTAACGAGACGGACAGCCACCCTAAGAGAGCCGAACCCACGACCGTACCGAGAGAGAAAAACGCATAGAAGTAGCCGTATGATTTGCCTCGATTGGCACTGTTCGTCGCTTTGATCAACATCGTGTTGATGGCCGGGAACAAAATAGCGAAGCCGACGCCATAACAGCCGAGCACGAGATAGAGCAGATTTGCGCTACCCGACAAACCGATCAGAATTTGACTAACCCCAAGGATGCCGATCCCGAGCGCAGCCAAGCGCGCCGGCTCGAACCGGTCGAAGATACGGTTCGTCGGCAAGACGAACACGAGGACGGCAGCAACGCCAAACGTGCTGAGCAACGTCCCGCTGAGCCGTGAGTCGTAACCGAGCGCTTGCACGTAAAGCGGTAATAAATAAGCGAGCGCTCCTTGCGAGAACATTAATAAAAACGCCCCGACATACGCTTTGACGACGTCACGCTCTAGCGTTTTCGAGCCAACCACTTCGCGCCGGTCCTCATGTTTAACAGCGAATCGCAACCGCTTTAACACGACGAGGGCAAGCAAAGCCACAAGCACGCCATACGCCGCCACGTACGTAAATACGACCGGGACCGATGTGCGGCTGGCCATGATGCCGCTGAACGCTGGTCCTAGAATCGCCGCCAACCCGACGAAGCTCCCGGTGAGCGCCACTTTTTTCCCTTGTCGATTGGCCGCGGTCAAGTTCGCGGATAGCGTAAACGCAGCCGGTACAATCAAGCCGGCCACGAATCCGTGAACGACACGCACCACCAATAACATCGAAGCATCATCGACAAGGCGATACATGAGCAGACTCGCACTTGATAACACTAAACCGACGAGTAAGATTCGGAACGGACCGAACTTGTCCGTCCAAACGCCAGACAAAATGTTCCCGAACGTGTTCGACAATGAATAGATGGCAATGACGACACCGGCGATGAACGGCGTCGCACCGACTGAGGTCGCGAACGTGCTCATGACGGGAAGTTGGGCAAACAGATCAAAAAACGCAAAAAAGACGATACTATAAATCACAAAAGCGGATGGTTTATTCACGGAATTCTCTCCTTAGCTCAGCACCTCCACGGACACTGAGTTTTCAGCTTCAGTCTAGCTTGCCGGTTCCGCTTTGTATAGACACGTTGGCACACTGACACAAAAAGTCCCTACAAACGTTGCGTCTGTAGGGACTTATGATTTAGTTCGTCACTTCGACTGCTGTGTCGAGGGCGACACGAATCATCTCGTCGAACGTCGATTGACGTTCTTCTGATGTCGTCTCTTCACCCGTTAACAAGTGGTCAGAGATCGTGAGGATCGTCAAGGCGTTGACTTTATGTTTCGCCGCGAGCGTGTAAAGGCCGGCTGCTTCCATCTCGATTGCGAGGCAACCGAAGTCCGCCCACTTTTTGAAGTGGTGGAAGTCATCTTGGTAGAACTGGTCGGCCGTGAAGATTTGACCGACTTTGACCGGGATGCCCGCTTTCTCCGCGTTCATATACGCACGATGTAGGAGGTCGAACGTCGCTGTCGGTGCGTAGTCCATGCCGTCGAACCGGACACGGTTTTGTCCCATCTCACTCGATGCGCTCATCGCGATGACAACGTCACGCACTTTGACGTCTTCTTGAATCCCGCCGGCTGTACCGACACGAATCAAGTTTTTAGCACCGTACGACATGATCAATTCGTTGACGTAAATCGACATCGACGGCACACCCATACCTGTCCCTTGAACAGAGATGCGTTTGCCTTTATACGTACCTGTGAAACCGTACATGCCACGCACTTCGTTATACAGTTCGACATCCTCTAAGAACGTCTCGGCGATGTATTTCGCGCGCAACGGATCTCCTGGAAGTAATACCGTTTCTGCGACTTGTCCTTCTTTTGCCCCAATGTGTACACTCATGATAAAATTCCTCCTTTAAAGTTGTCGTTGGTAGTCTTCCCGATATTCGTTCGGGGTAACACCAACTTGTTTTTTAAAGACTTTTCGGAAGTATTTGTCGTCCGAAAAACCAACCGCTTGGGCGACTTCATAAATACGTTGTCTACTTGTTTCAAGGAGACGCTTGGCTTCGAGCATGCGGATCGACAGCAAGTACTCGGATAAGTTGACGCCATACTGCTGCTTAAAACGACGCGATATGTATTCGCGGCTCAAGTAAAAGCGCTCGCTCATCCCTTGCAAGCTGAGCTCTTCCGCATAATGACGCTCGATAAACGCACCGATTTGGAAGATTGGGTCTTCCTCGGCTGGACAGACGTCCGCGAGGGCACGTTCGAGCGTATCGTTCAACACGTCCGGATCAATCGGTTTCAGTAAGTAATCGAAGCTGCCGAGCTGAATCGCGCGCCGCATATACGAATACTCATCGTACCCGGTCAACACGATCAGCTTTACCGACTCCACCTCTTGATGCACCCATTCCATCAACTCAATCCCGTTGCAGCGCGGCATTTGAATATCCGATAAAACCAAGGCCGGGCGCTCTTTCGTGATAATCCGTTTCGCTTCTTCGCCGTCGCTCGCTTCGAACACTTTCGTGACGCCGAGACGTTCCCACTCCCCAAGCAATTTGACCGCTTCCCGTACCGGCGACTCATCGTCGACGATCAATACTTTCGTCATGACGCACCCGCCTCCTTCACGGCCGGGAAACGCATGACGATGCGGAATCCGCCGGTCTCTGGTGTAGCCAACATAAACTCAGCCTCCCGATTATAGTTTAACATGAGTCGATCGCGAATGTTCTTTAAACCGGTGCCTTCCGCACCATGAATCGGTCCTGTCGACCGTTCGATCCGTTGTTGCAGGGCGTTCAGCTCAAAGTCCGAGATCGCTCGCCCGCTGTTCTCACAACGGATGATGAGGTCGGCTCCCGTTTGACGGATGTTTAAGCAGAATCGATTGGCCGCCGTCGCCCCGTCCCGCTCAAACCCATGTTTGAAAAAGTTCTCCGCGAGCGGTTGGAGGATCATCTTCGGAACGATCAAGTCGAGCAACGCGTCCGGGACGTCGACCTCGACGTCGAACTGATCGGGGAAGCGGACCTGTTGGAGCCGAACGTACGAATTGAGATGCTCGACTTCGCGCTTGAGCGTCACCATCGACTCGTCCGGGTGCATCGTGTACCGCATCATCGAGGATAACTGTGTGATTAAGCGATAAACCGTTTTACCGTCCCCTTTTAGGGCGAGCGTCCCGATCGACTGCAGCGCATTGAATAAAAAATGCGGGTTCGTTTGTGCCTGCAGGGCGCGCAGTTCGTTCGTCCGATTTTCGAGTGCCAACCGATATTCGCGCTGAATCAAGTCATCGATCCGTTCGATCATCCGTTTGAACTGCCGACCAAGGACGCCGAACTCATCATTTCCCAGGGAATCGAACGAAACGGTCATGTCCCCTTGCTCGATTCGCCAAATGTTCGACGTGAGCGTTTTAATCGGCGTCGTCAAACGCATCGATGCGTATGTCGCCCCGATCAACGCTAAAACGAGCGAAACCATCCCGACGACGAAGATGATGAATGACGTCCGGGATGCCGGTTCAATCAACAACCGATCCGGAATCGATTTCCCGACATAAAACGTTTGATTTTCAAACTCGAACGATTTAATGATCCGATGATGTTTCCCGTCGACCGACATCGACTTCGCCGCCACAGTGTCCGGGATGTCCTCGTCCCCGAGCTTGGCAAACACTTGATTGTTCCCGCCAATAAACCAAAGGCTTTCCTCCGGATTGTTTTGCAACGACGCGAGTTGTCCGACAAACACGTCTTCCGGTATATCGATCGAGAGAATCGCGAGCGGTTTATCCGTCTCGATCTTGTCGAGCCGGAAATGGAGCGTCACGACCTCTTCTGCCGAGACTATCGGTCCAAAGTCATGGTACGGGACGAGCGGATGCGACGCCTCGAGCAAGACACGGCTCTCTTCATACTTCAGCAATTGTTGTTGAATCGCACTCGGTTGTTTTTTCGAACGTGGTGACACTTTCATTTTATAGGCGGCGAACGAGTCCATGTCTTCAAGCATGAGCAATTGAATCTGTGCGACATCCTCCCGTGATAAGTACATACCAAGGAGGGCCCGCCGAACTTCAAGCTCCGTCTGCTCGAGTGACAGCCCGGGACCGTATTCAAGAATGTCGAGGACGTCCCGATTGGCGTATAGGCTCGTCGGCAGGCGGCTCAAGTCAGAGATGTAGCGTTCGATCTGCAACGTCCCGCGCTCGAGTGACCAGTCCGTGAGCTCGAGACCGCGCTCTCGTTCCCGGTCTTTGACGTACCAAAATGATATGACGGTCGCTAAAATAACCGGAACGATGATCGTCAATGCGATCATCCCGGTCAATTTCGTACGGATGCTCCTCACCGACACCCCTCCTCTTGAAGATTATATCACGGGTCATGCAAGCGTTTGCAATCCCAACATAAAAAACTCGTCCCTCAGTTTCCCGAGAGACGAGCCAGCTGTTCATTCATAAGAACGTAGCAGTTCTATAATCCCAAATTCGTGGCTCCAATCTTTCGCCACATCGATCGGTGTCATACCATCGTCATTTTCTATGGTGACATCTGCCCCGCTTTCGAGCAAGAGCACTAATGAATCGTAGTCCATTCCATCGTTGTACAGCAAGTTATGGAGCGGCGTATCGCCATAACTGTCTTGCATATTGACATCTGCCCCATTCGCCAGCTCTTCTCGAATCGCATCGGCACCTGCATTGTCGTACGCCAATTCTTGGAGCGGTTCTTCCGTCATTTCACCAGCGAACCCTTCGCTGAACGGTGAAGCGGCGAGGCTCGTGAACCCGTCACTCATAACGAGCCACGCGATGATGGCCCCGTTGACGAGCACGGTGACGACAATCGTTCCGATGATTGAGGCTTTGACATAACCAGCCGTCTTGAACATCGGCACGTTCGCCTCACCGGCATGCGTGGCGATAGCGGCGATCCGTTTCGGCAATGTCGGATGCGTCGAGATCAGTTCGCTATATTTGGCGATGAACCCGTTCTCACGACTTGCTTCATATAAATAGTCAAACTCGTTCACTTCTTTGGCGAGCCTTCCACCGACGGCGAGGATAGTGAGCGCCCGTTTTGAAGCCGCTTCGTCTTGAATGTAATGCGCGGCCATCCGGTCGCACGTATATTCGCAAGCGCGTGAATACGCTGTCCCTAAAAATGGGACGATATTCCCGAGCAAGACGAGCCACTGTTTTTGGACATGATTGCGGCGGATGTGCGCGAGTTCATGCGCGATGACGAACTCGACTTCTTTCGTCTGACCGTTCCGAGACAGTTCCACGACGTCCGAATACAAGATGATCATATTCTTTTGGAAGAATCGGGTCGCGAACGCGTTCAAGACCCCGCCCGCCTGTAAAATATAGACGTCTGGCAACAAACGGATGCCCATCCCTTGTCCGACGCGCTGATACATCTCATGCAGGTCGGCGAATTGTCGCTCCGTCACTTTGACCCCGTTCGTCCGAATATAGCCGATTTGAATCCAGTGCGCGAACATCGACAGCGAGACGATTAGCCCGATGATCCACAGGAAGATACCGAGTGAGGCAATCGTCAAGACGATGCCGACAATGATCGTCAGGATGCTCATCGCGACGAGCAGTCCGAAATACAATTGTTCGTGCTTATGTACCAATTTTGAATGATCCATGTCATTAACTCCTTCATTTTCCAATTAACGTCTTTATTATACGTAATCTCACAAGTAATACAACAAAAAAATAGAAACTGACGAGATGTCAGTTTCTAACGTAATTCCAACATGAACAGTTGATCGTCTTCCGCTCCCGGATTTCCCCGGCCGTCCGTATTGTTCGTGATGTAATACAGACGGTCGTCTTCTAACCAGACGTCCCGGATGCGCCCTTGATCCTCGACGAGCGGAACGACTTCGCGCGTCTCACGGTCGATCGCGACCAAACGATTTCCACGCAACGTCGCCATATAGACGTACTGTTCGTCGGCAACGATGCCAGATGGCGCCCATGACGTTCCTCCGACCTCAAACCAAGGCGTCTCGAGACCGTCTTCCGTCTCATTGGCCTCGATGATCGGCCACCCGTAGTTGTTGCCTGGCTCGATGATGTTCACTTCGTCATGACCGGACGCCCCGTGTTCGCTCGCATAGAGCACGTCTTCGATGACGGTCAACCCTTGCGGATTCCGATGGCCGGACGAATAAATCCAATCGACCGGGTCCCCTTCGCCGGACAACGGCACGCGCAGGATTTTCCCGGCAATCGACGTCTCATCTTGAGCGAGGTCTGGGACGAGTGCGTCTCCGGTCGTGACCCAAATCACGTCACCGTCGAGTAATAAGCGTCCGCCGTTATGGAACTGCGCCCCGGGTATGTCTTCCAAGACGATGTCCGTCTCTTCAAATCGTTCTCCGTCCCACGTCAATTCGACGACCCTGTTCCGCACATCCCCAGGTGTCCCGTACGTATGATAGGCGTACAGCTGTCGCGACGTCGCAAAGTCATCCGCGAGAGCAAGACCGAGTAGTCCGCCTTCCCCGATTTCAAGCACATCTTCAGTCAGATCGACCGGTTGACGCGAGACGTTACCGTCAGCATCAATGACTGCAATCGTTCCCCCGCGCTCTGAAACAAGCCAACCGTCCTCGGTTCGTGCAATCGACCATGGGACGTCGAGCTGTCGTGCAATCGATTCGTTCGCCCCAACCGATAACGCGTCATCTTCGTTCGGCGCCCCTTCCGTCGATTCAGCCGGTTGTTCGATCGGGGTTTCCTCTTCTTGGACCGCATCGTCCGCCGAATCAGATGCACAACCGGCAACAAAGACGAGTGACAACATGAGTAACCATCGTTTCAACGTGACCGCCTCCTTTCCCCCATCATACCGCGCTTTTAGGCGTCGCGTGAAGGTTCGGGTGGGCGGGCCGGTAACCGAAGCGCGATGAGCAAAGCGATGAACGCCGCGAGCGCCGCTCCGACGAAGACACTGTTCAGTCCCGAGGCGATCAACTGCTCACCTTGCAGACGGACGCTCTCGTCAAGCGTGGCACTCGCCGCCCGGTTGAAGAACGATTCGAGCGAGACACCGCTCAACGTTTCGTCGTTCCGGAATCCGCTCAAGACGATAAAGTTGAACATCGCCCCGAACACCGCGACGCCGAGCGTCTGTCCGACCGTACTTAAAAATGAGTTCGCCGCTGTCGCTGTACCGCGCTGACGGTATGACACGACCGTCTGCAACACGACGATGAACATCGGTTGTGATAAACCGAATCCGACGCCGATGATGGCGACGGCGAGGTACACCCAGACGTCCGAACTCGATGGAGTCATCAGCGTCAAGATGACCGTCCCAATCAAGAGCAGGCCCATCCCGAAGACAGCCCGTCGTCGCGGTGATGCCGCTCCGAGCGTCCGTCCGCCGATAATCGACGTGAACGTCCATGCGACCGAGAGCGGCATGAGCATGAAGCCCGCCTCCGTCGCCGATTTACCAAGTACAGCCTGCGCCCAAATCGGGATGTAGGCTGACATCGAGACGAGCACCCAAGCAGCAAAGAAGACGGCCCCGTTGATGGACGCGATAATCGGCTGCTTCAACAGCTCGAGCGGCAGGAGTGGTGTCTTGGCCCGGCGCTCTGACATGAAGAAGCTGACGAGCAACACAAGACTGAATAGACCGCTGACGACGACCGGTAGCGTCAAGATGTTCGTTTCACTGAACGTGATCAAGGCGTACAAGAATGCGGTCGTCCCCCCAGCGAACAGGAGTGCTCCTTTTATATCGATCCGTTCGGTCGTCTCAGCGACCGTCTCTTTATAAAATGTGACGATCATGATGAACGATAAGAGCGCAAACGGAACGTTCAACAAGAACACGTAGCGCCAAGACAACGTCTCGACCAAAAATCCTCCGATGACCGGTCCGAGTACACCGGACACGCCCCACACCGCGCTTAAAATCCCTTGGATTTTGCCGCGCTCTTCATACTTATACAAGTCCCCGATAATCGTCATCGAGATCGGCAGGACCGCACCGGCACCAAGACCTTGCAGCGCCCGAAACACGATCAACTGCTCCATCGATGTCGCTAAACCGCATAAGAGCGAGGCAAGTGTGAACAGCCCGATCCCAAACAAGAGGACACGCTTTCGACCGAACAAGTCGGCGACTTTCCCGTAAATCGGTGTCGACACCGCGGTAAATAGTAAGAAGGCGGCAAATACCCAACTAACGAGCGCCGCGCCGTTCAACTCGCTCGCAATGACCGGCGTCGCGACCGAGACGACCGTCCCTTCGATCGCCGCCAAAAAAGTCGCAAGCAGTAGTGCGACCGTAACATTCTTTCTCATCTGTTCCATCTCCCCACAAAAATAGTGGCGCCGGAAGGCTCCGACCACCACTTCAACTGTCTATTATTTTGTGCGAGCGGCGTCTGTTTGACAAGCCTCAACTTCCGGTTCGAAAAAGAAGTTTTTAATTTCGGCGTAAGCGGCCTGTTCATCTTGAACGAGGACACGTCCGGCCAGCCGGCCGGCATCAAGCATCCAGACTTCGTCAGCAAGCCTCGCCGCCACATCGAGCTGGTGTGTCGAGAACACGATCGTCGTCCCGCGGTCGGCCTCTTCCCGCAACAGTCGGCCCAATACATGCATCCACGTCGGATCGAGACCGTTCGTCGGCTCATCTAGCAGTAAAATGTCAGGTTTCGTGACCAACGCTTGAGCGAGCAGGAGACGTTGCCGCATCCCTTTCGACAACATCCCGACCTGTTGCCGGGTCTTGGCGTCAAGCCCGACACGGTTCAATAGAGACGCATCCGGTTTGACTCCTTGAAGCAACGCGTAATACGCAAACGTCTCACCGACGGTCCACGACGGATCGAATGCGAAATCATCAGGCATATAACCAAACGATTGATTATACGATTTTCGACGGTCACGCGTCTCCCCGTTCAACGAGATATGACCGACACTCGGTGCGAGCGTACCGTTCATCATGTTCAGTAGCGTCGATTTCCCAGCCCCGTTGCTTCCGCATAAGGCGACGACCCGACCGTCGGCAATCGCTCCGTCAAGCGGATGGAGCGACCATACATCGCCATAGCGTTTACCGACCTGTTCAAGCTGAATCATGTCGTCCCTCCTGTCGAAGTAACCAAGCTGTCCCGAACCACAACACAAACACGACACTCAAGATCGCGATGCTGACGGTCAAACTACCGAGTGGGTCGCCGAGCCAGCCGATAAACGTTTCATAGACGGCCCCGAACAGGTCAGGTGCCGACAAGACCGAGCTCACCCAGACGCGCAGTAGCTCAAATCCGTTCAAAAACAGAAGCCCGACCATCGCACTCGCTTGCGACCCGTAAGGCAGCCAAGCAATCGTTGCCACGAGGAGCGTCGGCCAAAGTAAAACGAGGACGACCCAGACGATGAACGAGAGGAGCACGGCTCGAAGCCTTGTCCGTCCGACGACGCCGATGAACGTGCCGATTGCGGCACCGTACGCGGTGAGGCCGAACGCATACACCCATAGGACGAACCACGTCTCGAGCGGCATCGAAACAAGGAACGAGGCGAGCGCGAACGCAAGCGTGATGATGAGTCCTTGCGTCGCCAGGAATGCGCTGTAACGCATCCAGACCACGCGGCGCATCGACACCGTGAACGTCGAGACGAGTCGCATCCGCTTTGATTCACGCTCATTGCCCCACTGCAGTGCCGTCGTCAACATGACGAGGAGCGGTAACACGAGCCCGATCACCGTGACGAGTGTCGCGCTGACGTTCGTATACGCCGTCGCCACCGGGATTGCTTGGCCGAGACCACCCAGCAAGACGAGTGTCAGTACCCAAGCAAGCAAGAAGACGTAACTTTCTTTCTGACGCAGCGTACGGGACCATTCGATCCGCCATAACATCGCTTACTGCCCGTGACCGTCAGATGACTCATCCGAATCGTGCGCGTCACTCATGTCGCTCGCTTCGCCATCGTCGTCCGAATTCATTTTTTTATGACCGTTCATCTCGCCGCGTTCCCACGTGTGTTCTTTCAAGTCGTCTAAATCCATCACCATGCCGCCATTCTCTTCGGCATACGTCTCCGCGTCCGCGGCTTTTGCGAACGAGACGATGTTATAAGCCATCGGCGTTTTCGCTTCTTTATTATAGACAAACGTACCTTCATCTAAATCGACCCAGTCCATCGTATTGTAGTCTTTCACATACATCGCCGCGATGTCCTCTTCCGTTTGCTCAGGGTACCAGTCACGCATCAAACAACCGATATCGTCGAACGCATAGCCTTTCCCGTTGTCCATAATCGCTTCGGCAGCGAATTGTTTATCCATCACTTTCATCTTGCACACTTCACACTCGGTCTCGCCCCATTCGATATCGAACGGTTCCGCCGCAGCGCTCGAACACGCCCCAAGTGCGAGCGTCAAACTTGATGCGGCGAATAGTCCTGCCATTTTCTTATACGTAGTCATATCGTTTCCTCCCAAATATCCATAGTAAAACCATCATTCCGGTTAAAGCGACCGCTCCGAACGACCCGTTCCACTCGATGCGAAACGCGGACACAATTGGCCCTGCGTCCGTGAGTGTGACCTCGTCCGGGCTACGGAGCACACGTTCAAGCACGGTTAGCCCCGGGGCACCGTACAGCAACTCGAACGCTTCATATGAATCGGCCAATAAAAACAAGTACGGGTCGGCCCGAAACGGGATCTCACTGAACCCGTCGCGTGTCAAATCGAGCGTCTGTCCGCCCCAATCGTTTCCTTGAATCACATTGTCTGCCGACTCAAACGAGACGACCGGATACCGATTGCCGGTCAAGTCGTTCCCTGCCATCGTCATCCCGTTCGCCGACTTCAAGCGCAGTCCTACATCATTGCCGTTCACACCGTTGTCATGAATCGTCGTCCACTCCGATTTTTCCGCATAAATCCCGATCCGATTGCCGAAGATCGCGTTGGCACGCAACGTCGTCTCGACTGCTTCAAACAACATGATCCCGGTCGCCGTCGCGCCGACTTGGTCATGGATTTGTCCGTTCTCGATGACGACGCGCTCTGTCCCCATGATCATCGCACCTGCTCCGTTGCGCCGGAGGTTCGGCAAATTGATCGACACGTCTGTCGGAAACATGAGATGGACACCGTATCTAGCATCGGCAACGCTCGGTCGAATCAGCTGGTGACCCGACCCGTTCTCGATGTAGATCCCGTCACGGACTCGGTCGATGACCGCCCCTTTGATCAAAGCCGCTTCGCTGTTCAATAGCGAGATGCCCTCGTGTTGATTAGACCCCGAGATGACGGGACGGACGAGCCTTACCCCGTAGCTGTCTTCCACTACGATACCGGTCCCGGACGCTTCGACGGTCACATCGATCAGCTGATGGCCAAGCCCTGAGACTTGTATGGCAGCCACGTCCGTCTGCCGGCACTGTTCGACCAAAACATTCTCGAGCACCGCCCCGGTCCCTTCTAACCGAAACGCCGGTTCATTGCAGCTGACGAAGCGTTTCCCCGCACCGTCAAACGTCTCATTCGAACGGACCACGATCGGTTCGTCAAGCGTCACTAAATCGGACTCCGCGTGGACAGACGGGGCTGCGAACAACAAGCCGATGAGCAATCCAAGTTTTAGTTGTCTCATAACCCCTCCTCTTGATCAATCGCTTACAAAACATATTGTACGAAAACCTAGGGGGGTATGTGTGTGCTTTTTATGGGATTCCTGTGACAGTTTCTTCATAAAAAAAACACAAGCGGCGAAGGGGTCAGTTCGCTGCTTGTGTTTTCTTTATTTAGCTTTATCCATCCATACTTTTGTGAAGTCTTGGAGCATCTCGTCACCGGTCTTCTGACCGCCGACGTACGCTTGCATTAAGGCACCATACTCGTTGACCGCGCCGTCCGGATACTTGAACCAGTTCCATGAGATCGTCTTGCCTTCGTTCGAATAGGCAAGGATATCGTCAGCGAGTGGTCCGAGGTCGTTCGCTTCGATCGACTTGAACGCCGGGATGAACTTGAACTTGTTGACCATGTAGTCTTTTCCTGTGTCTGACGTCGCCATCCACTCGAGGAAGTCTTTCGCTTCTTCTTTATATTGTGAGTTTTTGTTGACGACCCAGTTATTCGGGACGCCGACCGGCAAGCGG
Organism: Exiguobacterium sp. s142; assembly: GCF_018618455.1. Classification (NCBI taxonomy): domain Bacteria; kingdom Bacillati; phylum Bacillota; class Bacilli; order Caryophanales; genus Exiguobacterium; species Exiguobacterium sp. s142. The sequence continues at coordinate 101,795 of NZ_JACSMB010000004.1, forward strand.
TCCATCTTCTCTTTATCATCATTGATCGGAATCGGTACGAAGCCCATCTCGATGTCCGGATTCACGTCGAGAATCATCTGTTGGGCCCAGTTGCCTTGCTGGAGCATCGCTGTCTCGCCTTGGGCGAACTGTGTGACTTGCGTGTTGTAGTCCGTCGTGAGCGGGTTCTTGTTGCCGTATTTGATGGTCAGGTCGAACAGTTTCAAGAACTGTTGGAACTGCTCATTGTCTTCGAACTTCTCTTTGTTGTCGTTGAGCGCTTGGATGAACGCATCGGGATCATCTTGTTGTGCCATCGGGATGTTGAGCAAGTGGATGCCGAGAATCCAAAACTCCGCGTATCCGACCGAGAACGGGGTGATGCCCGCCTTGTCCAATTTTTCAGCCGCGTCCGTCAATTCAGACAGCGTCTTCGGCAGTTCACTGATGCCCGCTTTCTCAAACAGCTCCTTATTGTAGATGAAACCGTAGCCTTCAAGGTTCATCGGCATACCGTACAGTTTCCCGTCCATCGTCATCGGTTCTTTGGCCACTTCCGTCAAATCACCGACCCACTTTTCATCCGACAAATCTTCCAACTTATCTTTCCACGTCTGCGCTTCCGTGAAGCCACCGTTGTTAAAGATATCCGGTTCATTGCCAGATGCGAATTGCGATTTGAGCGCGGCACCGTAGTCGGCTCCGCCGCCGACCGTTTGAACGGTTACTTTGACGCCCGTCTCTTCTTCATATTCTTTCGCCATCGCCTCGAGGTCTTTAGCGATTTCGGCTTTAAATTGGAAGACGTTCAACGTCACATCTTTTGAGTCACCGCTATCCGCGTTCCCGTCAGCCGACCCTCCCCCTTCTGTGAGCGATCCGCCCCCGCAGGCAGCGAGCGTCAATACCATGCCAGCCGTCATCACAGCTGTCGATAATCTCCATTTGCGTTTCATCTTGCTTCCTCCCTCGGTGTGTAAGTCGACTAAAATAATCGATCCAATCAGTACACCCTTACTTTAAATGAAAACGCTTCCATTATGTAGGTGTCAAAATTGACGTGTAGGGTGGAAAATGTTGTACAGAAAACCAGGACTTTCTCGTAAGAAAGTCCTGGCTCATTTGCTTCTATATAATTACAACAGGCTAATTCCAGCTTCTTCGCACGCCGCGACCATCTCGCTCGGCCAGACCGACGATTGGACTTCACCGATATGACGGGCCCGGAGCAGATACATGGCGACACGTGACTGGCCGATTCCGCCTCCGACCGTAAGTGGGAGACGTCCTTCGAGCACGGCTTGATGGAACGGATACTTCCGCTTCTCTTCCGCGCCGGCTGTCACCAACTGCTCAGCGAGCGCTGTCTCATCGACACGGATCCCCATCGACGACAGTTCGAACGCCGTCTCGAGTTCTGGATGCCAGACGAGAATATCGCCGTTGAGCGACCAGTCGTCATAGTCAGCCGCTCGGCCATCATGTTTCTCTCCTGAGGCGAGCGCGCCTCCGATTTGTGAGAGGAAGACAGCGCCATGCTCTTTACAAATCGCATGTTCCCGTTCTTTTGGCGTCAGCGTCGGATACAGGTCTTCTAGCTCTTGGCTCGTCAAGAAGTGAATCGACTCAGGGAGAATCGCTTCGATCGCGTATGCCGACTCGACCGACCGTTCCGTTTCAAGCAAGGCCGCATAAATCGATTCGACGGTTGCTTTCAAATAGTCGGTCGTCCGGTGTTCCCGGGCGATGACGCGTTCCCAGTCCCATTGATCGACATGAAGCGAGTGTGTCGCGTCGAGTTCTTCGTCGCGGCGGATCGCACGCATCTGTGTATACAACCCTTCGCCAACTTTGAACCCGTACCGGCCGAGCGCTTCGCGTTTCCATTTCGCAAGCGACTGGACGATCTCAAGCTCATGTCCCGGATATTGTGTGTCGAACTGAATGATGCGCTCGACGCCGTTCAAGTGATCGTTGACTCCGCTCGCCGATGTGACGAATAGCGGTGCCTGTACTTGCGTGAGACCTAGCGCCGTGCTGAACTTGTCCTCGAACATTGCCTTTACCGCCGTGATTGCCTGTTGTTTTTCCTTCATCATGCTTGTTGCTGTCGTTGTCATTTTGTCTTCCTCCAATTGTGGGATTTGGGACGGAGCAATAGAAAAAAGCCCTCCAATCCCATGGACTATGGGACGGAAGGCTTCAAGCTCCGCGGTGCCACCCAAATTAGTAGACGAATCTACTCACTTTTTCGAGACGAACATCTCGTAGTTCCGATAACGGGGAACGGTCCGGCTACGTCTACTTGCAAAGCGTTCGGGTAGCGACTCCAGGAGGTTCTTCGACAGAGATTTCAGTCCGGGCTCTCACCTTCCCCGGCTCGCTTTGCTTACGTCTTCTGTGTACTCGTCCTTTCAATGTCGTTCACAATTGAATTGAACTCATTATTATAAATATTCAGACGAATGTCAACAGCTTTTCTAAAAAAAAATTCTCCCCCGTGTAGCGGACGAGGGAGATCCCTTGGGAAGGGTTATTTGATCGAGCCGCTCGTAATCCCTTTGATGATATGCTGTTGCATACCAAAGAAGAAGATGAGGAGCGGAACGATCCCAAGAACTAAACCAGCGAGTGCCAAATCCCATTGTTTCGTATATTGTCCGAAGAAATAGAACGTCGCGAGCGGGATCGTCCGCAGTTCAATGTCTCGGAGGACAAGCGAAGGTAACAGAAAATCGTTCCAAATCCATAGGCTGTTCAAGATGACGATCGTCACCGTGATCGGTTTCAAGAGCGGGAACACGATCCGCCAGAACAGCCCCCATGTCGAGCAACCGTCGATGATGGCCGCCTCTTCGATCTCTTCCGGGATCGATTTCATGAAGCCATGATATAAGAACACCGAAATACCTGACCCGAACCCGAGATACATGACCATCAGTCCCCAATGACTGTTCAATAGACCGAGCACGCTCGATACTTTCACGAGCGGAATCATGATCGATTGGAACGGGATGACCATCGCCGCGACGAACAAGAAGAAGATGACGGTCGAGATCCAATGTTTCGTCCGGACGAGCTTCCATGCCGCCATCGACGTGAAGATGACGATGACGATGTTCGCGCCGGCCGTGATCAAAAGCGAGTTCAAAAAGACGCGGCCATAGTTCATCGCTTCCCACGCTTCCGTATAGTTCGATCCGAGCCAGACGTTTGGGAGTGCGGACGTGTTCGTATAAATCTCAGCGATCGACTTGAATGAGTTGACGATGACGTAATAAAACGGGACGAGATACAACAGTCCTAGTAAAATAGCGACCAATTCGATGAGGCCAAGGCCGGTCGTATACCCGCTCGTCCGCAGCGGCTTTTGCGGCAACTGCCGTCTCGGCGTCTGATCTGCTTTTGGTTCGAACTGTTCAATTTTTTCCGTCGTCATGCCTGCACCTCCCGTTTTTTCGTCAAATACACTTGGGTGACGGTGATCGCCGCGACGACGAGGAAGAAGATGACCGCTTTCGCCGAGCCGAGACCGTAATTGTTGTTCACGAACGACTCTGTATAAATGTTCAAGGCGAGCATCTCGGTCGATTTGAACGGTCCTCCGTTCGTGAGCGACAAGTTCGTATCGAATACTTTGAACGACCAGGAGATCGTCAAGAACAGACAGATCGTAATCGATGGCATGATCATCGGGAGCGTGATATGGCGCAACATTTTCAACCGGTTCGCCCCGTCGATCCGGGCCGCCTCGAGCAAATCCGTAGGCACGTTCTGCAGCGCCGCGATATAGATGACCATCACGTAGCCCCCGCCTTGCCAGATCGCGACGATGACGATTCCCCAAAACGCTGTCTGGGCGTCGCCGAGCCACGGCAGCTCGAACAGGCTCCAGCCGGTCAATGATCCGATCGACTCGAATCCTTTCACGTAAATGAATTGCCATATGAAACCAAGGATAAGTCCGCCGATCAAGTTCGGCATAAAGAAGACCGTTCGCAATATATTTCGCGTCTTAATATTCATCGTCAACAGTAGCGCCAATGAAAAGCCGACAATGTTCGTCATGATGACGGCCACGATCGTGTATTTCGTCGTGATCCAAAACGACGAACGGAACTGGGCGTCCTCGAACAAGAGTCGATGATAGTTATCCCATCCGACAAAGTTCAACTGACCGGTCACCCCGTTCCAGTCCGTGAAACTGTAATAGATCCCGTTAAAGAACGGGATGAGTACAATGGCCACGAACGCCAAAAAGGCCGGACCGACAAATGCGATAAAGCTTGCCGGCTTCTTCCAATTCCGTCTCTGTTTGCTTCGCTTCGGTGTTTCAATCATCTTCATCGCCTCCACTATCAATTTACCTGCAATGAAATAAAATGAAAACGGATACATTTGACGGAATGGGTGGAATATATTGAACTCAATTAGTGAATTTGCAGAACTGATGCGTTATGATAAAGTCAATGACAATACGAACGAGCCAGTTTATATTAGAGAAACGATCCGAATTATGGCTCGAATCACGAATGAATCAAACATAATACTAGTAAAACGTTCGAAAGTGGAGGGAATTTATACATGACGACAATCAAACCGTTATCTGACTTAGCGATCGCCCAACAAGCGGACATGCTCCCCATCAAGCAAATCGCTGAAAAGCTCGGCCTACAAGAAGATGATCTCGACCTATACGGGAAATACAAAGCAAAACTGTCGTTCAATTTGCTCGAACAAGTGAAGACTCGAGCAGACGGTAAGCTCGTCCTCGTCACAGCCATCAATCCGACGCCCGCCGGAGAAGGAAAATCGACGGTCACCGTCGGACTCGGTCAAGCGTTGAACCGACTCGATAAACAAGCGATCGTCTGTCTCCGCGAGCCGTCACTCGGCCCGACGATGGGGCTAAAAGGCGGAGCGGCCGGCGGCGGATTCAGCCAAGTCTTGCCGATGGAAGACATCAACCTCCACTTCACGGGTGACATGCACGCCATCACGTCAGCCCACAACACGATCAGCGCCATGCTCGACAACCACCTTCATCAAGGCAACGACCTAAAAATCGACGTTCGGAAAATCGTCTGGAAGCGCGTCCTCGACTTGAACGACCGTGCCCTTCGCCACGTGACGGTCGGACTTGGCGGAGCCGCACACGGTGTCCCGCGCGAAGACGGTTTTGACATCACCGTCGCCTCAGAAATTATGGCGATCCTTTGCCTCGCCGATTCGCTCGCCGATTTAGAGGCGCGTATTAAGCGGATCGTCGTCGCCTACGACTTCGATAATGAACCCGTCACGGCTGAACAGATTGGTGCGGCCGGTGCGGCCACACTCTTACTGAAAGAGGCGTTCAAGCCAAACTTGGTCCAAACACTTGAACAGACCCCGGCTCTCGTCCACGGCGGCCCGTTCGCGAACATCGCTCACGGCTGTAACTCGCTCATCGCGACAAAGACTGCCTTGAAGCTCGGCGAATACGTCGTCACCGAGGCCGGCTTCGGAGCTGATCTTGGCGCCGAGAAGTTCTGTCATATTAAATCGCGTATCGGCAACTTAAGTCCTGATGCGGTCGTCCTCGTGGCGACAGTCCGCGCGTTGAAGATGCATGGTGGTGTCGCCAAAGACCAACTCCACATCGAAAACGTCGAGGCCGTCACAAAAGGCATGGAGTTGCTCGCCAAACATGTCGACACGATGACAAAGCTCGGTTTGCCAACCATCGTTGCCTTGAACCGATTTAATTCAGATTCGATCGCAGAGCTCGACACTGTGCTCGACTGGTGCGAAACGCATCAAATCCGCGTCGCCCTCAGCGAAGTTTGGGCGAGCGGCGGACAAGGCGGACAAGCACTTGCCGAGGCCGTCATCGAGACAGTCGAGTCGAACGAAGCCATGCTCACACCACTTTACGAGCTGACTGATTCGATCGAACAGAAGATTACGACGATTGCCCGAGAAGTTTACGGAGCGGCCGGCGTCACGTTCACCGCTACGGCGAAAAAGCAAATGGCTCAAATTAAAGCGAACGGATGGGACGATTTGCCGATCTGTATGGCCAAAACACCGTTCTCACTATCCGACGATCCGACAAAACTCGGATACGTTCAAGGATTCACGGTAACCGTACGAGAGTTGAAACCGTCGGTCGGTGCCGGCTTCCTCGTCGCTTTGACGGGTAACGTCTTGACGATGCCAGGACTGCCAAAACATCCAGCCGCTCTCAACATGGGCATCGACGAGACAGGTAAGGCCATCGGATTGTTTTAATCCACACGACAACGGAGGGATGACTTTGGACGTCATTGAGCACACGTACGCAGACGGGTACCGCACGCACGTATTGCATGTCCCGGCAACGAACCCGATTGGAAATTGTTTCTTGTTTCACGGCATGCTCGAGCACCACGGCAGGTATGTCGAGTTCGCCGACTTTATGGCAACAACTGGATTTAACGTTTTTGTTTGCGACCTTCGCGGAGCTGGAAAATCAGCGCGTGCTCAATCCACATACGCTCACTTACTTCCAAAAGAAGGATTTGACCAAATGGTCGAAGACGCTGTCGCATTGATCGGTCACTATCAAAATGATTTGCCGACGTTTGTAATCGGACATAGTTTCGGTTCTTTGCTCGTCCGTCGTCTCGGTCAAATCATGGGTCATAACCTATCCGGCATCGTCGCCATTTCGCCGCCTCCTGGCTCTGGTTTCGTCGGCCGGCTAGGGCTTTACGCCATCGGGTCGGCAATTCGTATGAAAGGGAGCGATTACCACTCTCGCCTGTTCGAACGCCTCTTGTTCGGGCGCTACAATTTAAAATTCTTCCCAACCAAGACGGAGAACGATTGGATTTCTAGCGTCCCGGAAGAAGTGGCCTCTTACCGCAGCGACCCGGACTGCGGCGGTATCCCGACACTCGGTTACTTATATGAAGTAGCTAGCGCTTCGCTAGAGGTCACATCCCTCGCCCGTATCCATGAACATCCGAAGACGCTCCCGATCCTCTTCGTCGCCGGAACGGACGACCCGGTCGTACACGACGGGGAAGGGTTGAAAGGGATTGTTCGAAACTATCAGGCAGCAGAAGTCGAGCTGACGGTGCTGTCTTACGACAACGCGCGTCACGAAGTGCTCCGCGAACGGCAACGCGACGAAGTGTGGACCGATATAAGCAGTTGGCTCTTTCGCAACCTTTAAGCTAAGACATGGAAAAACCTCCTATTAAATGGAGGTTTTTTTATTTTTACATTTTAAACCAACGACTTTCTAATTCATTTACCTTTTTTGAAATTTTTCATCTTCTTTCCATTTTTTAAGTGCGCTATACTTAGACCGCGCACTACGAAGAACACTTATAGATTGAAGTATATGGAATGAAAGGGGTAACACATTGAAACCAACTATTACACGACTGAGCGCGGCCGTCCTCATCTCTAGCACAGTATTGAGCATGATCGGACCGACCGAGTCATATGCAGCAACATACGAAGGCACGGTGAATACCTCCATTTTGAACGTCCGGTCGTCTACGTCGACTTCGGCAGCGATTGTCGGCAAGTTGACGAAAGGAACTGCTGTACAAGTTTATTCGACAAGCAACAACTGGGCCCAAATCGAATTCCAAGGTCAAAAGCGCTACGTTTCTTCCTCGTACTTGACGTTGAAGTCTACCGTCACGAAAGCGGCAACAACCAAAACGTATACAGCTAATGCGACCGTCAATATGCGCTCGGCGATGACAACGAGCTCTTCAATCGTTACAACGATTCCAAAAGGTGCGACCGTCACTTACATATCGACGCACGGCGCGACTGGATCATGGTTCAAAGTCACATACGGCGGGAAAACTGGCTATGTGGCTCAACGCTACTTCTCTCAAGTAGGAGGCGAAACCGTGGCACCCCAAGCGAACCCGACGCATAGTACGACAACAAACACGACGATGCATAGCTCGATGATTTCAACGTCCCCAACCCTGATTGCGATCCCGAAAGGTGCGAAAGTAACGTTCCTCTCGGAGCACGGCGCGACCGGATCGTGGGCCAAAGTGACATACAGCGGGAAGACGGGCTATGTCGCGAAACGGAACTTGCAGCCGCTCGTGACAGTCGAACCGACAACGATGTACGTCAAATCGACATCAAGTATTTTCAATTCGATGTCGACTTCAAGAAAAGTAGTCGGCACACTTCAAATCGCGACAAGCGTTAAATTGATCTCGACACACGGTACAACCGGGTCTTGGGCGAAAGTCGCAGCCGGCTCGTTGACAGGTTACGTACCGATGCGAAACTTATCTGAGTCACAAGTCGCAGAACAGGTCACACCTTACTACGCTAAAGAGACGGCGACGATGTACTCTTCGACTTCGACGCGCGGAAACGTCCTTCAAACGATCCCGGTCGGTGCAAAAGTCGATCAGCTGTCGGCGCACGGCGCGACGGGCTCATGGTTCAAAGTTCGTTACGCAAACACGACTGGGTATGTCGCAGCACGTAACTTCTCGCTCACAGCCCCGTCGACTTCAACCGAACAATACGGACCTGAGCTTGAAGTACAAGTCATCTCAAGCGGTACGCCACTGAACGTCCGGCCGACTCCTGGGACTGGAAATGCCGCCATCGGCACCCTTATCCATGGCACGATTGTAAAAGTGAAACCTGTCTTGAATACGGAATGGGGCATCTTGACGAGCGGAAGTTTCGTCGGCGGCTATATCCATTTGAGTTATACGGCACCCGTTACGACGACGCCGCCAGCTACTGGTATCCAACGCATTGTATCGTATACAGACTATCCAATGACAGTTCGCGGGATGGCCGAACGCCAAGCCGCCAATTCCGGGCTGACAGACGCGAATAAAACGAAAGCGACTTACTTACCGCGTTCGTGGGTAAAAGTCACCGGGTCTACTGGTGTGATCACTCATACACCTCTTCAAACAGTTCGATCGATTAACTTGCAAAAAAATCCGTCAAGCAATAACGCCGAAGTGTTGGCGACAATCCCAAGCGGCGCTCTTCTTCAATATATGGAGCGTCCGAGCGGCATCTCGACGTGGTACAAAGTTTCTTATGGTCCAATGATCGGATACGTTCCGGCCTCTTCCGTTGTCGGAGAAGCAAAACTTCTTAGTTTAGATAATCTGAATTCACATGTATACGGACATATTAACCCTGGTGAAACAGTCCGTATTACGGGACAAGTCGGAAATTACTATTTAATCGGTCCGTACTACCGACCAGGCGGACATAACGTTCGTATTTACGATCATGTTTGGCGTCACGCTTCGTTGTCTGAAATTGATGCGTTTACAAACCCTGATCATTTCACAGTTGGTTCAGGTGGATTTTATCAATTCCTCGACTTGACGAAGAATGCAGGAACGACTGCCCCGATGTTGAATAAAGTCCTCAATAACAACGGCAGATTGAGCGGAACGTTAACCGATAAAGGACAACTCTTCATCGACTCAGGAAAACAATATAATGTAAATGAAGTCTATTTGCTTGCCCACGCTACACATGAAACAGGGTATGGTTCATCACTTTTATCTAAAGGGGTTCCTGTCGATAAAGACGGCAACGCATTAATTAATAATAGCGGTACACGCATCTATCCTGAACGTCCTGTTGCGGCTACAGTCTACAATATGTACGGCATCCGAGCTTCAGATAGCAATCCCGTTGTTTTAGGCGCGAAATTCGCGTTCGAGCAGAAGTGGTTCACACCAGAGATTGCAATTAAAGATGGTGCTAGATGGATTAGCGAACAATACATCAATCACCCAACCTATAAACAAAATACACTTTATAAGATGCGTTTCAACCCAGACCGACCGGGTGTGCATCAATATGCGACCGATATCGGTTGGGCTTTAAAACAAACCCATCGAATCAATAACGTGTATAGCCAACTTAATTCGTACACAGTTCACTTCGACGTACCAAAGTTCCAATAACGAACAAGAGACACGAGCCAACTTGGCTTCGTGTCTCTTTTCATGTCCATTCGATGGAATCGACGATCGCTTCGATCTCTAACTTTTCATCCGTCTTCTTGTCGGCGACGTACGTTAAAAACAACAGGCGCTTCCCGTCCGTGAGCGACCAGACATCCAAATACATGTCGTCTTCAATCCCGCTCGCGTAAGCCGTCGTCATGCCGCCCGATTGATCCGTCACGCTCGGCGCGACTTTAATGTCGATCGGGAACTCCCCTAAAAAGGTATTCAGTTCTTGCAGCGCCGCATCTTCAGGTGCCTGGGCCTCCTCTGCTTCATAGATAGACATTTGAAGCGTCCCTTGCGCATCTTCCTCCACCGAATAGAAGCTGACGTGATCCTCTTCTTCATTGTATTCATAGTGCTCTGGGTAGGATAAACGAAGCCACCCGTCGATTTCGTATTCTTTCATGCTAATTGCTCCTTCGTTTTCTTGAATGTCAGGCCGGTGACCATTTTGGCTTGCAGCGCATATTTGAGCCGCTCCGTCACGTAAAGGCGTTGGCTGTTTCGATCTTGGGCGATCATATGTCCGCATAAATCCATCCGAACGGTTTGTCGGGACAGAAAGTAGAGACGATCCTCGCTTAACGGACGATATTCACCGGAATCCTCGAGGTGCTCGATCTCAAATCGGCGTAAGACGTTGAGCGCGCAATAGTGGTCGGTCTTGCCGGTACTCGTATGCAGTTCAACCCGGACGAGCTGGATGTCGTACGGACATAGATTCATAAAGATGGGTCCGATTCGTTCGTGGATGAGCAAGACGCCCATATCCGTCTCAATCAAATCGGGTAACGCCCCCGCGTCTTGGGAGATGCTCAAGACGACGTAGGGTCGTTCAGTCGGTGCGAGCAGTTCCCCTTTAAAAAAGCGGAACCGTTGGATGCCGGTCAATACGCGGGCCCGCCAAGCGCTGCCACGGGCTTCCGCTTCAATCCGATACAGTCGTTCTCGACTCACGACTACTCCCCCTTCAATTGTTTGAGCGCTTCGACGAATCGTTCCCACTCTTGGTCGTCGCAGACGATCTTACTTTCAATTCCCCATTCTTCCTCGATTTTCAAACGTACCTCGTTCGTTTCAACGTGGCGCGTGAGATGCAACGCTCCGATTTGAACGAACATCGGCTCGATGACCAACGTCTCGGTCGGTGAACTGACCCATTTTAGCCGGTCAGTCCGTAAAATCACATGCCACATCGACTCATGCCGCACCGAGAACGTCCATTGACGGAGCGTTACAGTTTGTTCGACTTGTTTCGCCTGGTTCATCATGCGAAACCCTTCACTCATCATCTTCAAATAAGATTTTCGTTCGCTCATACCCGTCCCACTCCCCTCTTCTATTATCTTAGCAAGACCACCTATCCGCCACAACTAATGTTTTTTCGAAAAAGGGTTTGCAAAGGTTAAATCGTGTGCTATTATATTACCGTAACGTTAAGCGTTTCGCGGGTGTAGTTTAATGGTAAAACCTCAGCCTTCCAAGCTGATGACGAGAGTTCGATTCTCTTCACCCGCTCCAATTTTTAAATCTTATACTTGAATGTGCGGGTGTAGTTTAATGGTAAAACCTCAGCCTTCCAAGCTGATGACGAGAGTTCGATTCTCTTCACCCGCTCCAATTTCCGACATATTCGCGAGGCTTAACTCGCACACATAACCACATGGTGCACACCATGTAACGAGCAGGAGGTCATTCGACTTCCTGCTCTTTTGTTTTTTGACGTCACGCTTAAATGAGACCGATTCGGGAAAAGAATTGGAGATATGAAGGAGGGATCACCATGATTCAAGTCCGCCTACAGCCATTTACCGTTTATGAGAGTGCTTTAATGCGAACCACATCGACTTTGATCGACACTGAAGACAGCCTCATCTTAATCGACCCGAACTGGTTGCCAGAAGAAGTTGCGACCATCCGTCGCGATATCGAGTTGAAGCGACAAGGTAAGAAATTGTACGTCATTTATACGCACCAGCACTATGACCATATCATCGGCGCTTACGCTTTCCCTGATGCGACCGTGATTGCTTCAAAAACGTTCGTCGAAACAGACGCCAGCGCCCAACTTGAAGAGATTAAAACGTTCTACGAACAGTATTACATCGACCGCCCGATTCAAAAGCCGGTCGTCGACATCATCATCTCCGAAGACAGTACGGTCGAGCTCGGTGCTACCCCGATCACGTTCTACTTGACGCCAGGACATGAAGCGACCCATATGTCACTCATTGTCGAACCGTTGCGTCTGCTCGTGTGCGGTGATTACGGATCGAACATCGAACCACCGTTCATTGAGCACGACGCGGAAGCGTATCTCGAATCGCTTCAAAAACTTCAATCCGCCGTCTACGAACACGAGATCCGTTGGCTCATCCCCGGCCACGGCGACCTATGTGATGACCGCAGTAAGATGATTGAGCGACTCAGCGCTGCCGAAGAATATATCCTCGCTTTGCCTGAAGAACGCGTCTGGTCCTCGCTTTGGCCTGAGCACGCCTTTTTTAACCGGGTTCACGAACGCAATCGAAAACATGTCGAACAAAAAGAGCATGAGCGCGAGGCACGCCAACGCGACTATTGACGCAAAAAAATCGCAACGTCTCCCCAAGACGTTGCGATCCCCCTATGTAAACCTATTTCTTTGTGATGCGTTCTGAACGGACCGTGAACATACGGTCAATCCCATAAATCGTCACTCCGGTAAGAGCGAGCAATCCGATCATAGCTGATGAAAACATTGACCATACCCCCATTGTTCACAAATTCGTCATAATCACCCCGTGCCTTCATTATAGAAGAAAACATTTCAAAAAGAAAGCGTTTTCTTCAAACTTTCTTCACAATTACTGATCGTTGTTTACTTCTCCTTCGTTTGTGTAGCAACATTCAAATATGTGTAGGTTTTATGGAATATGGGAATACACTCTATAAGAATAAAAGAGACAGAAAGCTGTTCGCTGAGGAGGAAGAGGCATGATCAAATACGGCACGTTGGTGCGAGTCGAAGGGAAATACGCCGTGTTACGTTGGAACAACGGCTCAAGTTTTATCCCACGACGATTCTTGCCATCAGAAGCACGGGTTGGCGATACGATCATTCGAGATAACCACCATTATTATCTTGAAGAAGACATGACACCGAATTTCGATGCGCTCATCAAACAACATTATAAAAAGTAAACAAAGACAGACCGGTTCTCTTCCAGTCTGTCTTTGTACGTTCATTTTGTCTGTTCGCGTAACCAGTTAAAGTCGACCGGACCGACTTGTTTGGCTGTAATCACACCGTCCGGACCGACGACATACGTTGTCGGCAAAGCGACGACGCGGTACGTCTTCTCCACCGCGCCTGCTTCGTCCAATAATACCGGGAAGCTGACCGGGACTTCTTTCAAAAACGCCTCGACGTCTTGTCTGCCGCGTCGCTCATTTTTCGTGACGTTCACCCCGAGCACCGGAATCCCGGTTTCTTCGCCGAACTCGATCAATTCCGGCAGTTCTTCTCGGCAAGGCGGGCACCACGATGCCCAGAAGTTTAAGACGACTTGCTGTCCTGCGTATGCATCAAGTGCCAACGTTTCCCCTTCGATTGTCTCCAGTTCGAAGGCGGGCGCGCGTTGACCGATCTCGAGACCACCGAGAACCGTGTCGTCCGTCGCGACACGGTCAGTCTGTTCGCTCGCTTGACTCGCCTTGTATTCGTCATACCCTTTATAGCCCAGACCGGCGATCAGTCCCGCCATAATCAATCCAATAGCCAGTTTATGAAATCGCATCATTTACCCCTTGTTCTCTGTCCTATTCATTTCTAAACTTAACTTATCACATTCACTCAAAGGAGCGGAACTATCGTGCAACTTCACAATGAAAAAGTCAGTGTCACTTTGAAAGCGCAAGGCGCGGAAATGACGAGTTGGAAAGTCGACGGGACCGAGCTACTCTGGCAAGGCGACCCTACGTATTGGGGACGACAAGCCCCGATTTTATTCCCGTTCGTCGGACGATTGTTGGATGACCGTTACTTATATGATGGCTTGACGTATACGATGAGCCAACACGGATTCGCTCGCGATGAGACGTTCGAAGTCGCAGAATCGTCTGATACACACGTCCGGTTCGTTCTCCGTGACTCGGTCGAGACACAGAAACACTATCCGTTCCCGTTCGAACTTCACGTGGACTATCGACTGATCGGCGAGGAATTGAACGTGACATATCGCGTCCGAAACGGCGGCGACGAGGTGTTACCGTTCAGCATCGGCGGACACCCTGCCTTCAATATCCCGTTCGCGGGCGGGGTGTTCGAAGAGTATACAATCGATTTCGGTGAGACGCGCTCACTTGATCGCTTATTGTTAGAGGGTCCTTATTTGACCGGCGCCTATCAACCGCTCGGCGAACGCCGCTACATCCCGCTCTCGCATCACTTGTTCGACCAAGACGCTTTAATTTTCGAAAATATCGAGTATGCTGCACTGCGCCACCAACCGAGCGGTCGCGCCATCGTCATGGAGTGCCCGACATTCACCCATTTCGGGATTTGGTCACCGCCTCAGTCTGACGCCCCGTTCGCCTGCCTCGAACCTTGGTTCGGTCATGCCGATTATAAAGGACATCGTAAAGACATCCGTCAAAAAGAAGATATGCAGTTGCTCGCACCGAACGAAACGTTCGAAGCGACTTACACGCTCTATACGGAATGAAAAAACGTGCTGACCGCATTGGTCAGCACGTTTTCGTTAGAAGCGGCTTTCTTGTTCCGCCTCATACTCTGAAGGCGGTTTTTTCATGACAATCGCGAGCACGATATAAATTAACAAGCCCGGTCCGCCGAATAAGGCGAGAACGACGAAGATGATCCGCATCAACGTCACGTCTACTCCGAGGTACTTCCCGAGCCCCGAGCAAACGCCTGCTATCATTTGGTCAGACGGATCTTTGTACAGTTTTCGTTCCATCAAGACACCTTCTCCTTCATTTTTTCGGTCATCGCTGTGGTCGACGAAGTGTCGTTCTTCCAGCTGTCGCGGCTTCGCCTCGACTATCAAAATCGAGTGCATCGTTGATCGGTGTACTTCCTGATCTAATTTCAATCCGACGTCCGTACAAGCCCCGATTATCGAGCGAGGCAGCAATGACTGTCGCGACGTCCGTCTCGGAAATCGTGGCGCCTGAGGCGTCACTTAAGTCTTCTGAAGCTTCGATCGACCCTTTTCCAGGTCCATCTATAATTGCCACTGGGCAAATGATCGTGTAGTTCAAGCCGCTATGTTCGATATACTCATCGGCCGCATTATTCGCAGACAAGAAGTTGTAATGTTCTTTCGGGCCCGCGTCTGGTCGATCGGCACCGTATGCGCTTAGTAAGACCACGTGACGGACGCGCTCTTTTTTAGCGGCGTCAATCGCTTTCATCGCGACGTTCCGGTCAAGCAGTTCAATCTCTTTGCTCGTGCCTTCAGCACCTGCTGTCGCAGCGACGATGACGGCGTCTTGGCCAGCGGTCGCCTCGTGAATCTTTTTATCAAGCTCTTTTTCAACATCGACGGTGAGCACGCGCGCACCCATTTTTTCGTACTCTGCTTGCAGTTCAGGATAACGAATTAAAGCGGTCACTTGATGCGTTTTCGCTAAACTTTTCAAGACACGTCTACCGATCTTTCCTGTTGCTCCAATGACTAAAACTTTCATTCAAATTTCCCTCCTCAAAAGAGTAGTTCATTTGATTAAAATTCCTCTTTCCGTACGGAATCAAACCCGTTTCGCAAAATTATCTCACAGTTCCCCACATCGTTAAGTCGAGCGCGTCACGAATCGATTGGACGCTCTCTTCATTCGGTTGGTAATAGTAGATGTTGTCAATGTAAGCATCTTGTCCGTCGACTTGAAGTTTGTTCACTTCGGGTTGAAGCATCATCGTGAGGCCAACCGACGCCATTTGCAGCGGATTCATTTCGAGCCCCATCTCATCTTTCATAAAACTGTACGTGGCCGGGATCTTCGACCATCCGGCCGGGCTTACCAACTTGTCGGCCACTGCCGACATGACTTCGGTTTGGCGACTTGAACGGGCACCGTCTGTATCCGATTTACGATGTCGCGCGTAGGCGAGCGCCATATCCCCGTCCATCGAATACGATACACCTTCCGTGTATTCATACGTTTGATTAAACCCCTTTTCGCTGAACGAATGGGTGGCCGTGATGTTCACTCCGCCGACGACGTCGATCAATTCCATGAACGTCTCGAACGTGATGACGACTTGACCGTCGACCGAAGTCTCGGTCAATCCTTCGACTGCACCGACCGTACACTCAGCGCCTCCATAAGCGAAGGCATGGGTAATCTTATCGCCTTCGCGCTCAGGTTCACAAGGGATCGTCGTATACGTATCTCGTGGAATCGATACGTTTTGAACGGTCCGCGAACGCGGGACGAACTCCATCAACTGAAGCGAATCGGTTCGTGAACCGGACACCGATTCGCCGACACGGGCGTCACTGCCCATGACTAAGAACGTAACTGGGTTTGATGCCATATAACCGACCCCGATCACGAGGAGCAACAAGACGAGCAAGAGCTTTCCTTTCCAACTTCGGCGCTTGCGCTTGTCTTTTTGCGGCTTTTGTTTCGGCGGTACGCTGCTTTGCTGCTTCGGAACACGCTCTTTCGTGTCATGAGAGCGAGGTTCTCGCTTGTCCTCACGCTTTTGGCGCTTCGCTTTTTTCCCGAACGGCATCTTCAGTTTAGGTGCCTGAACCTTCCGTTTTCGATTATTGTTCGTCTCGGTCCGTTTTACATCGGAACGATCTAAAAATGGATGGTCTTGTCCTTCCGCTTGCTTCGACTCTGGTGAAGGGCGAATCACTTCGTCTTCCGCCTCACCCGGATTCACTTGTTCATCGCGAGACAGTTCTTCTAGCCGCTCGCGTTCTAATTCACGTCTGCGTCGTTCGACACGTGAGAGTTGTTGATCGTCATTCATATGATGTACCTCTATAGTTTAGATTTTCCTACATTATCATCGACAAACTCTATTCTGACAACGGTTAGCGCAAAAATCCGTCTTAAGCATGAGACGCGAGGATTGTTTTAAATGAAAAGCGGGAAAGGAATAATAATCGGTGTCTGCCTATAAACGAGACATGGCAGCCCGTTCGATGTCCTTTGAAGGGAGGGAGAGCTAATGCGCATCGGGAAGCTCCGCATGTTACTTGAACAGTACGGAGAGACGACTCTTCGCGATTTAGTCGTCGAAATGTACCGAAACACCCCTAAAGCCGTTATCGAAGAAAAAGATATGGATTACATGATTAGTCAGTTCACTCGTTACAAAGAACAAAAATCGTCAGACGAGCGACATTCGCTCTCGCAGACAGTAATCCTCGCTGAACGCTTCGTGGAATTGGCTTACGATCACCTCTACTTGCTGCCAAATCAAATCATGAGCGAACGCGATCAAAAGAATTGGTATATACACGCCAAGAAAATCATTCGTGACTTATCGTATTACGCCGAAGATGAAGCAGAGGCACGGACGATGTATGAGGAAATGTTTTTACTCTTGTCCTCTTCGGCAGGGGAAGAGCCCCTATTTTCAACAAGTGACCCGTTTCGACTGCTGAAACTCTCGCAAACCACGATGCTCACTCAATTGATTCATTACTATCAACTCG
Organism: Exiguobacterium sp. s142; assembly: GCF_018618455.1. Lineage (NCBI taxonomy): Bacteria > Bacillati > Bacillota > Bacilli > Caryophanales > Exiguobacterium > Exiguobacterium sp. s142. Next base: position 119,463 of record NZ_JACSMB010000004.1, read on the forward strand.
ACGCCCCCACCTCCGACGTGTGGATCGATCGTTCTTTGTACACGGCGCTCCACGTCCCAAAAGATGTTGACTCGACACGGGTCGACTTACTCTCTACACTTCTTGAGCAACCCTACACTTCGTTTGAATGGAATTTATTCCATCAACGCATCATCACACTTTGTGAACGGACACTTGCCAAAGCCCCGTCCGATGACAGTGCACTTGAGGACTATCAAGCACTTAAAATGCTTGAACTCGAACTCCTCGTTGAGCGCGGACAATTGTCAGAAGCTGAACGGAAGTTGTTTTCTGAGTACATCCCCTTCTTCTCACACCGTTCAGAACCGTTCAAAGTGTATGTCAATATGCTCGAGAGCCGCGGACATTCTGATGAAACGAAACGACTTCGCCGGCTAGCCAAAGAGAAACGCATCCAATTTTAAAAAAAAGGGAGTCAACCGACGGCGTCGGTTGACTCCAAAACATGATATGAACGAGGGGTGTTCATCTGAAAAGAGGAGTGGAAGTTGGTGCAGAACTTCCTTCCTACATACCTAGTATAAAAGATATTTGAAACCGCTTCCGGGATAGTTATTGCAGTTTTGTGAACGTTTTCACGTTATTCAATCGCGTTAATAATGCCCAACCCGATCACTGACAACAGAACAATTAAAACGAAAATAAACACCATCTCATTTGGTGACCGGAAGCCTTCGTATAACTCGACCTGTTCTTCAACGATGACATTGTCATGGACTACAATCGGTTCAGTCTCGGCAAGAGCCGTGGCCGGGACACCGACCAATAGCAGCGCCAACCATAAACTTATTACGTATCGCATATCATACTCCTGTCGTTTTTTCTCACTGACAGTATAGCACGTCTCTCTCGCTTCGACCCATTCGTTTCTCCTCTTCCCACCGGAAAAGTTTAACAAATCTCACAGCCCCTTCGTTGCTCTAAACTTCCTTGTTCCGACACGGATCACACTTCGATAAAATGCTCATTCCAAAGCCATTTCCCTCACCATTCCCCTTTAAAAATCTGACTTTCCACGTGTCAAAACAGTAATCAAACATGATGAATGTTCATAAAATGAACACGACATTTTTCAATTGGTAGCCCTTACAATTTAAGGGTAGTGATTATTTTAGAAGAAAGAAGGATTCCTCATGAAACGGACGCTTATATTCGCGGAGTGTCGCCAAATCCAACCTAAAAAACGTTCACTGCTTCACCAATTGTACAACCCGGGCGAGTCGCCTCACATCCTCGCCATCCGACCACACCAATATGTCCATACGGCCTGGCAAGGAGATGTTCCCGTCGCAGCAATCGCCTCCGACTATAGCGATTATGCAACGGATCAGATGATCCGGCTCACGCACGAGGCTTATCGGGACCGCTATGTCTTCCGAGGTTTGCTCGACCGACTGATCCGTGAGATACGTCGAAACAGTATACATGACACAACGTTGCTGTTACACGTCAAACAAGACCACGACCAAGATAAGCGTCGAATGTTTGAAGTGCTCGGTTTTGATCCATATCACGAGACTGTCACTTACACATTGCCGCTCATCCCTTTCCAAAAATATACATACGAGAACTGGTCGCTTCACGTTGATTATTTTGCGACACACTCTAGCTGGCTCGCCTACCGAAATCAATATGCGCATATGCTGACTGATGTGTTGCCGCTGACTGCATCACGACTGCTCGAGCATGAACGTCGTCAGGAAGTCTTCCATTCCCTTAAATTGAAAGGGAAAATCGTCGGCATCATGCGATCAAGAATTGGATCTGGACGACTGGACGTATATGAACTCCACGTGTCAGGTAGCGATGAATTGATTCAAGAGGCCGTGTCTTTTATTCAGCAAGAATTTTATTTCCGGTTCAGGTCGCTTGAACAGATTCGGGTCACGTTGACTTCGCTCCAACCAGAGCTACGATACGCTTTGATCCGACAAGGCGGATCGCCAACCCAAGCAGGAACCTACACGATGATTAAAGAAGTGGCGCCTTCCGCGCCATCGTTTCCACTCAATTAGAAAAAGACGCTAAACGTCACGTCCTTTTCACGGAAAGGATTCGTTCGTTTGGCGTCTTTTCTTCATTCAGCAGCGTTTGCCGATTCGATTGCTAAGGGTGGCATCTCTTCGAACAGCACGGTTCGAAGCCCGATATCACGTCGGTCCAACGATTCAATCCGATCGAATTGAATTTCACGGTCCGCGACACTGAACCAATACGTGATGTGAGGTTCATCCGTGAAGCGAAGCGCATAATTCGAACCGTTCAAATGAAAATCCACTTCGGTCGAAAGGATTTCTGCCGGGCCGATTTTTTTGTGGGTCGTCAGTCGTTCGAGAACGACTTGCTCCTCATTGATCTGATAATCGACAAATGTCGCAAGTGAGAGTCCAAACACAAATGATACCAGCGCGAACGCGCTGATCAATCCAAGAGTGATCTTTCCGTTCATGTCGCCGTCCCTCCCTCTTCTACTATATCGGATTTTGCTAAAACGTTGTGAAGTGACATTTTGTTCAAGTTTCGGCAAACTAGAGCAAGAGGAGGGATTAGTATGCAAATTGACCACACCGGGATCGCTGTTCGCGACTTAGACGAAGCGATCTCGTTTTACACGAACGTGTTACAAGGAAAACTTGTCGACCGTTATACGAATACGGCAGCCGGTGTCGAAACCGAGCTCGCCGTGATTCACGTCGGTGAAGACGTGATCGAGTTGCTCTTGCCGACAAGTTCGACGAGCCCGATCGCCCGATTCATGAAAGCACGCGGCAAAGGCGTTCACCACATCGCCTATCGAGTCGATGATTTAGAAGCATCGATTGCCGCTTTGAAACGCGACGGCATCACGTTTTTAGAAGATACGCTCCGAACGACGGCAAAAGGCCGACGCCTCATCTATATGGACCCACGCCACTCGGGCGGGGTCATCGTCGAACTATGTGATTATCCGGCAATGAAGCAGTGAGGGACATCCCTCACTGCTTCATTATTGTCCGCTCGATAATATCACGATTTTTCGCTTTCAACCGTTCGTTGTGCGACGACACCATCGCCGACTTCGTCGCGTCCGGATCGATGAACGTCTTGGCCCGGTTGACCGCGTTAGCCGCATCTTGGAACGCTCCCGCAATCAGATGCACCTTGCCTTCATGCGTCAAAATATCGCCCGCTGCATAAAGTCCAGGTACTGACGATTCACTGCTCGCGTTCCCGTTCACATAGAACCCATCCACCATCTCGACTTTTAACTCGCTGTCGTTGAGGAGAGCCGAGTCCTGTTCGTAGCCGTGGTTGATGACCACTTCATCGACCTCGACCAATTCACTTGCCCCGGTCCCGCAATCGATGAGCTTGACGGCATGGATCGTCGTGCCATCATTGGAAATCAAGTCCTCGATCGTTGTATGAAGTCGGCAGTCGACTCGGCCACAGAGGAGCTTGTCGACTTGCGATTCATGCCCTTTGAGCGCTTCTTTTCGATACGTCAAAATCACGCGCTCCGCAATCGGCTCAAGTTCGTTCGCCCAATCGATGGCGCTGTTGCCGCCACCGGAAATCAATACCGTCTTCCCTTTAAAACGCATCAACGACTTAACCGTATAGTGAAGGTTCGAGACTTCGAACCGCTCCGCCCCGCTGATCTCAATTTTTTGAGGTTGTAAAATACCGCTCCCCGTCGCGACGATGACCGTCTTTGACACGTGCCGGCCGTTCGTCGTATCGAGCACGAAATGACCAGTATGATCTTTCGCCATCGATTCTACTTTCTCGCCGAGCACGACGGTCGGATCGAACGTGAGACCTTGCTCGATCAATTGTTCGATGAGGCGGGCACCTGTCGTCGGGGTGACGCCACCGATATCCCAAATCATCTTCTCCGGATAGACATGGATCTTACCACCGAGATGCGGTTGAAATTCGATCAACTTCGTCTTCATCCCGCGCAACCCGCTATAAAAAGCGGCATACAATCCCGCCGGACCGCCACCAATGATTGTTACGTCGTACACGTCCTGTTCGCTCATCCGCTCCATCCTCCTTAAACATTTACCGTCACTGATTATCATTCTCATTTAATATACATCGAAATTTTAGTTCAGACAATCTATTTTGATATCAAAACATTCGTTGACAGCTTTTCATTCAGACTGCTATAGTTGACGTTACATTGAGAATCATTATCAAAACTACTGTTACGAGGAGAGGGGAATCCACATGTCACGGATCCATACGGCAGACATCGAGGTCGGTTACGGCGGCAAAACAATTGTGAAGCAATTGAGTTTATCGATCCCGGACCGTCAAATCACAACCATCATCGGCCCGAACGGTTGTGGGAAATCGACACTCTTGAAAGCCATGACTCGGATTCTGTCCCCGTCTAACGGTTCGGTCCATTTAGACGGAGCGGACATCGCCAAATGCAATACGAAAGAAATCGCCCAAAAGATGGCGATTTTGTCGCAAACGCCTGAAGGCGCTGGCGGCTTGACCGTGGGAGAACTCGTCTCGTACGGTCGCTTTCCTTATCAATCCGGGTTTGGTCGTTTATCGAAACATGACCATGAAGTGATTGATTGGGCGCTTGAGGTGACCGGTACGCTCGAGTTCAAAGATCGAAGCGTCGACGCCCTTTCAGGCGGACAACGCCAACGGGTGTGGATCGCGATGGCACTGGCCCAAGAGACGGACTTGATATTTTTAGATGAGCCGACGACGTATCTCGATCTCGCGCATCAGCTCGAAGTGCTCGAACTACTCGAGACGTTGAACCGCGAGCAGGGCCGGACGATCGTCATGGTCCTCCACGACTTGAATCAGGCCGCCCGGTTTGCCGACCATATCGTCGCCATGAAAGACGGAGAAGTGCTCGCGACGGGCTCCGCCGAGGAAGTCATTTGTCCGCTCGTCCTTAGACAAGTCTTTCATATCGATGCCATCATCGGACGAGACCCACGGACCGAAAAACCGATGTGCCTCACCTACCAACTTATAAAAGATGAGATTCAACGTGAAGCGCTCGACCCTTCGAGTGCTGATCTCGTTGCTAGTTCTCGTTAGTATGATGAAGCGAACGGAGCGCCTCGCACATTGCGAGGCGTTTTTCAGCAGGAAGAGGCGGGTAATGAGTGGAACATATTGAAGAAAGGGGGAAACGCTATGGATTGGCTCGATGGTTTGTTCATTCTCGTCTCGACCGCATGGCTGTATGAGATGAGGCGATACCGTAATCGTGATGAACCGACCGATGGCAACAGTGAGCACATGAGCTTTTACATCGTCTCACTCATTATGGTCACCGTGTTCGCCGTCTCGATCGGTTTATCTATTTTCACTGAAACACGCCAACCGCTCCTAGTCCGTTGGCTCGGGCTCGGGTGTTACATAGCCGGTGTTTCACTTCGTTACTGGGGAATCGCGCATTTGCGTCATCAATTCACTCGTCACGTCGTCGTCCGTCCTGCTGATGAGATCGTCAGCTCTGGACCGTACCGCTTTTTGCGCCATCCGCTCTATACCGGGCTATTATTTATCACGTTCGGATTTTCGCTCTATTTCAGTCATTGGGGCGTCGCGCTCGTCGGTACGTTCGCCATGGGGATCGCCTTGCTTTGGCGCATCCATATCGAAGAACAGATGTTGACGTCACACTTCGGCAGCGCCTATCAAACTTGGGCGAAATCACGAAAACGATTGATTCCGTTCATTTATTGAACAAGCGTCGAAAAACACGAATTGATAACCTCGACCCAACAAAAATGCGATCCTGTCAGCAAATGACAGGATCGCATTTTTTATACGGAAAATCGGCCGAGCAGTCGGACGATCAAAAAACCGGCAACGAACGAAACAACGCTCAAGACCCACATCGTCGCCGTCTCCGGAAGACCCGGGAAGACGACGGCGAGGGACCCGATGACGAGTCCTAAGATGACCGAGAACGTCATGCCCGGGAAATTCCCGAGCAAATAACGGATCACTTTACTGCTGACGATGAATCCGACGGCTACACCGAGTCCGACGATCCCGATAATGAGCACGTTCAAGTTCGACAAGGCGCTGATGACCGTCGGGTACACGCCGATCAAGAGCAAGACGAACGAGCCGCTGATCCCCGGGAGCAACATCGCCATACTGCCGAGCCAACCCGAGAAGAACAACAACAGCGCCGTGCCGGTCGACAGTTCAGTAATAATGGCTGTGTCGGCCGGTTTGATGATTGCCATACTTGCTACTAGAATCGCTCCGATCACCATCGCCACGATGTGCACGGGGCGCATCGTCGCACGCGATTTAAATTCAAACATCAACAGTGGGATAATCCCAAGAATCAAGCCGATGAAAAAGAACTGTGTCGGTGCATAGTATTCTAACAATAAAAATTCAATTAGACGGCTCAGTCCTAAAATCGCGGTTCCCATTCCGATTGCTAACGGAATTAGAAACCCAATATGCTTTTTCCACTGCCGACTGAACACACCGCTGATCGCTTCGATCAATCGATCGTAAATCCCTAAAATGACTGCGATTGTCCCCCCGCTGACGCCAGGAATCAAGTCACTCGTCCCCATCGCGATACCGCGCAGGATATTTTTCCACTCCATAATCGATCTCCTTTTATATCTGATTCGTTTCAAGCACTTAGTATATCCGAGAAGCTCGGGTTTTGCATCGGTTTCGAGACTGAGACTCGGACTTCGGTCCATGTTTCACAAGTCGAGCATCATATAATCGAAACGGTCTCCTGAAATCTCAATCTCTTTATGTTTGCGGAATCCAAGACGTTCGTACAGACGAGCCGCTGCCGGATTGCCCTGGTCGACGTTGAGTGTGACGGCCGGGATGTTTGTTTCGCGAGCATGTTCGACCACTCGCTGGATCAATTTCGTGCCGATGCCGCGTCCTCCAAATTCTGAGTCGACGGCCACGGAATCGATATACAAAACGTCTCCTTCCGTCTCCACGTCAAGATGTCCAGGCTGCCCATGTTCGATGAGCCATTGCTTAATCGGCTCATCCAACTCAATCGCGCGCTTGCCCTCATAGGCGATAATAACGCCTGCGATGACGCCGTCTATGTCTGCCACCCAAATGTTTTCATAACTTAACCGGTTGTTCGGCCGACCGATCCACATCGCTAAGCGCTCAAGCACTTGCTTTTGGTCTGCCGTCCCCGTCAATGAATAGGCGATATCATGAATCGCTGCGTAAACGAGCGGTGCGATTGCTCCACTTTCGTTTGACTGTGCTTGTCGAATGTTCATCATTTATCTCCTCCATCAATCAGTTTAGCACAAAGCTAGAAACTGGTGGTTTGTCACATCTAGAAGTGTGGGATGATAGAAACAGAAGGGAGGAATTTGTAATGAAAGCTATTTTAACGGGCATGAACGGTACAGTCGCACCGGTCGTCGCCAAAACGATACAACGACATGGGATCGAACCTGTCGCCTGGGACAGATCAACAGTCTCGACGTCAGACGAGGCGGCGATGCGTGAATTTATCGAATCGGTGCGTCCTCATTATTTTCTTCATATCGGTATGGGATCGGTTGAATGGGCGGAAACGTTGGCCCGTCTATGCGGAGAATACAACATCCCGTTCTTGTTTACGAGCACGGTCTCGGTATTCTCAGACAATGTGACCGGTCCAATCACGCCGGACACACCACCTGACGCATCAGACGAATATGGTGCCTATAAACGTGCCTGCGAAGAAACGATCGCCCGGACCAACCCCGGGGCACAAATCGTCCGACTCGGCTGGCAAATCGGCGAAGCTGCCGGTTCGAACAATATGATGGACTATTTCACGAATGAAATGAACCAGCACGGTGTCATCACTGCGAGCGCACACTGGTATCCATCGTGCTCCTTTTTAGAAGACACGGCCGACGCATTGTTCGAGATATTGACGAAGCGCGGTCCGGGTCTATATCAATTGAACGGCAATCCGAGCCTGTCGTTCTATGACATCGCCACTGCGTTAAACGAGTTGCATGACCTCGCGTGGCGCGTCGAGCGAACGGATGAACCAAAACGCGACAATCGGATGGTCGACATGAACATCACGATCCAACCGATCACGAAACGATTGACACTTCATACAAAATGAGTCGACGAATTCGTCGACTCATTTTATGGTTATAAAGGATGTTACCTCGCTTCTACCGAACAAACTTACATAGGAAGGGAGGGGGCCGTATGCTCTCATTCATTTTGACGTTCCGTCGCATGTTTCGTGGAATATGGCGTGGGTTGAAAGAGCCTGAATTTCAAGTTCTGTTCAGTCTAGCATTCCTCACGATTTTGTCAGGTACGCTGTTTTACTCCCGTTTTGAAGATATGCGTTGGTTAGACGCCCTCTATTTCAGCGTCATCACGCTCACGACGATCGGCTACGGTGATTTCGTCCCGACGACCGATATCGGCAAAGTGTTCACGATCGGTTACGTCATCACCGGCGTCGGCATCATGGTCGGGTTCGTGACACAAGTATTCAATCACTTGCAGCAGGCACGACTCGAGGAAATCAAGAACAAACGTAAAATGCCGCCATCCGATTAAGGATAGCGGCGTTCGTTCGTTATGATGCTTTTCGACTTCGGTTCTCGATTGCCAATTGCTGATTAAAACGCTTCGTCTCAGCGATGACGACGCCCGACAAGAACAAGAGCCCGATCAAGTTCGGGATGGCCATCAAGCCGTTGAAGACGTCAGACAGTGCCCACACCATGTTCAAGTTCGTCGTCATCGCCCCGAGTCCAGCGACGAGTACGAATGCGATCCGATATGGGATGATCGATTTTTGACCGAATAAGTAATGAATCGATCGCTCACCATAATACGACCAACCGAGCACCGTCGAGTAAGCGAACATGACGAGACCGATTGTGACGACATAACTGCCGAACGGCCCGAGGAACTGTTCGAACGTCGCCGTCGTCAACTCGACCCCTTCAAGTCCCGATCCGATTTGACCGCCCATGACGAGCGTGATCCCGGTGACCGAACAGACGATCAACGTATCAAGAAACACCTGCGTCATCGAGACGAGGCCTTGACGACCTGGCATGTCCGTCTTGGCCGCGGCCGCAGCGATCGGAGCCGAGCCAAGACCAGCTTCGTTCGAGAAGACTCCGCGCGCAACCCCGTACCGGATGGCTGCCCCGATGGCCCCGCCGCCAATCGCTTCGGCACTGAACGTGCTGCTAAAGATGAGCGCGATCGCATCGGGGATGAGTGTGTAGTTCATGATCATGATCAAGAGACCGCTCCCTAAGTAAAAGACGATCATGACCGGGACGAAGTAACTGACGACACGACCGATCGATTTGACACCACCGAGAATGACGGCGCCCGTGAAAATCATCATCAAGATACCCGATACGTAAAGCGGGACGTCGAACGTCGAGTTGAGCGCCAACGCGACTGAGTTCGTTTGAACCCCGTTCCCGATCCCGAACGCGGCCAGTGAGGCGAACGCTGCAAACGCGACCGCGAGCCAGCGTTGCTTCAAGCCCCGTTCCAAATAATACATCGGTCCTCCGGCCATTTGACCACGTTCGTCCGTCACCCGGTACTTGACGGCGAGCACGGCTTCGGCGTACTTTGTTGCCATCCCGAAGAAGCCCGATACCCACATCCAAACGATCGCGCCTGGTCCCCCGAGGACGACCGCAGTCGCGACACCGACGATATTCCCCGTACCGACGGTCGCTGCGAGCGCCGTCATGAGGGCTTGGAAGTGGCTAATATCTCCTCGTGACGTCTTGTCTTGATTTTTAGAGAATGCGAGTTTCAACGAGTAAGGCAACTTCGTGATTTGGAGCCCCCCGAGACGCACCGTCAAATAAACGCCTGTCCCCACAATCAAAATTAACAGCGGCGGTCCCCACACAAAGTCTGAAATCGTACCGATTAGTTCGCTGAACGATTGACTCATGCTGTAATCCCCTTTCCCCTTATGTAATAAATACACCTCTATTTTTTCAGAATACTCGGAACGTTGTCAAAAGTATTGTGCTAAAACAAAGAAGGGGATAAACGCCCTGTATCTAAAACAGCGAGCCGTCGGTTAGACGTCTCGCTGTGACGGTGGCTTTTCGCGTTGCAGGGGGGCTTTCCAATCAAAATCGTCCGGCACATAGTCAAGTCCGCCCGAATGGAACGGTTGGCACCGCAACAGGCGCCGAGTCGTCAAATACCCGCCTTTGACAGCGCCATGCTTCTCAATCGCCTCAATCCCATAGTGCGAACAGCTCGGATAAAATCGGCACGTCGGGGGCTTTAAAGGAGAAATAAAGCGCTGGTATCCTTGAATCCCACGTACTAATACTCGTTTCATTTCAATCGCCTCGCTCAGTCAGATTACTGCAATGATAGCCCGGACTGCGTGAATTGTCATCTGCAGCGCTTCGTCGATTCTCGTTACAAAACGACGAGTATTTTTCCTTTCTTTTACAATTCGAGCGTGGCAGGCGATAATTGTTCGAACATTTGTTATGATAGGCAACATATATACGACCGAATCAAATGAATGAAGAGGTGACGGAAATGAACATATTAATGGTAGGAGCAGGATCGATGAGCGAGGCACTCGTCCGAGGCTGGATCGCTTCCGGGCTCTCCCCTGAACAGATTACGATGACGAACCGGAGCGACCTTACACGTCTAGAGCAGCTGCAAGATGAACTCGGCGTACAGATCGTCGAAACAGAAGACGTCAACGCTTATACAATCGTCGTGCTCGCGATGCAACCAGACGGCGTCTTAGCTTACGCTCAATCACAGACGTGGAAAACACCACTGCTCGTATCCGTTGCGGCGCATATCGAGCCGAGCGAGCTTGAAGAAGCAGCCGGCATCCCAGCCATCTGCGCGATGCCGAACACCCCGGTCGCCCATCAAACCGGGATGACCGGACTCTGGTTCGGACCTGAGACAGATGCGACCGACCGCGAGACGGCGACGGCACTGTTCAACCGGGTCGGTCGGACGGCCGTCACGGACGCGAAAACGATGTCGGCTTTCATGGCGGCAGCCGGATGTAGTCCTGCGTTCTTTTACGAGATCGTCGGTTCGATGACCCCGGTGCTGACAGAAGCCGGGTTTGATGAAGACACGGCCCGCCAAATCGTCGCTCAGGCGATGAAAGGATCAGCCGAGTTATTGTTGCATGAGACACGTCCGACTGACGAGCTGATCGCCGACGTCGCCGCACCAGATGGACCGACCGACCGCGGTGTCGGCGTGCTCCGCTCACGTGACTTGTCTGACGTGATGTCGTCCGCGCTCCGCGAGAGTGCAAAGGAAGACCACGACCCTGTCGACGCAACGATTGAAAGAACGTAAGCACTTGAACCGCCCGATAGAAGTCGAACGTTAAGTTCTGACTTCTATCGGGCGGTTTTTTTAATTCTCGCACTACTATTTTTTAGAAGTCATAAAATCCACAAATAGTCTAGCTTCCCGATAGTAAAGAACGTGTTATGCTACCAAATGAGAAGAATTATCATTTGACTAAAATGGAGAGATCTTAATGAGTTCATTACTTGCCATGCCGCTACATCAACCAGTGCTCATATCCGATTTAACGAGAATCGATGACCGCTTGCGGCGTCGCATGATTGCCTTAGGATTTTATGAGGGCTGTTCCGTACGAATTAAACGTCGGGCCATCTTTTCCGGACCACTCACGATTGAACAAATCGAACATCAACAAATGATTGCCATCCGTCGCTGTGACGCTGAACAGATTGGGGTGATCGTCCCGTGACGCAACGGATTGCCTTAATCGGAAACCCGAACACCGGAAAAACGTCTCTATTTAACCGATTGACCGGCTCCTTCGCCCACGTCGGTAACTGGGCCGGTGTCACGATCGAACAGAAAATCGGGCAGCTGCATGGAAACATCGGACAGTTGATCGACTTGCCCGGTGTCTATGATTTAGACCCGCTATCGGCTGACGAAGCAATCGTCTCACGATTCTTGTTGCAGGAACCGTTCGATGGGATGTTCAACATCATCGATGCCTCGCAGTTCGAACGTAACTTACAACTAACGCTCCAACTGCTCGAAATGGGCCGCCCGCTTCAAATCGGTCTGAACATGGTCGATGTCGCTGAAGGCCGAGGCATCCACATCAATTTAGAGCGTCTGAAAGAACGTTTGGACGTGGATGTGTTTCCGATCACAGCGCGCACAGGCGCCGGCTGTGAAGTTCTCCTGTCCTCCCTGCGAACGACCCCTCGCGAACCTTTCGTACTCGATTACGGGGAAGAGACCGAACAGGCGATTCAACAAATTCTTGAAGCGACGGGACTTGGTGAGCGCGATCGCTGGGTCGCCATTCAATACTTGGCCGGAAATCGCGTCATTTCAGAACAGCTCGAGTCTTCGACGCCAACCGTCAATGAAATTCGTAAAGCGTTAGAAGTAAAACTCGGACGCTTCGCCCACGCCCACATTACAGAACGCAGACGCGACTGGACGAAAGACGTTCGCCACCACGTCGTCGATCAGCAAGGCGCACAACAAGCCACGGTCACCGACCGCATCGATGCCGTCGTGACACATCCGATCTGGGGCTTACCCATTTTCCTTACAGTACTTTACGCCCTGTTCCACATCACGTTCAACTGGATCGGTGCCCCGTTGTCCGATCTGTTGGATGGATTTCTGTCGGGTCCGGTCACGTCCGGAACGAGCTCGTTGTTACAACTGCTCGGGACCTCTTCTTTCATCCAGGCGTTGCTGATTGATGGGGTAATTGCCGGTGTCGGCGGTGTCCTCGTCTTCGTCCCTCAGATTTTCGTGCTCTTTTTCTTTATCTCGTTTTTAGAGGACTCTGGCTATATGGCGCGTGTCGCCATTGTCATGGACCGATTCATGCAACTCGTCGGACTGAACGGGAAAAGTTTCATTCCGATGATCATTGGATTTGGTTGTAACGTCCCAGGTATTATGGCGGCACGGACGGTCGAGGAAGAGCGGGAGCGGCTCGTCACGATTTTTATTTCGCCGTTCATGTCGTGCTCGGCGCGCCTACCGATCTATGCCGTCTTCGCTGCCAGCTTTTTCGCATCAAACCAAGCGCTCGTCGTCTTATCGCTCTATATGCTCGGGATCGTCCTGGCGTTGATTGCCGCGAAAATATTCACGTCCGTATTGGCGGCGGAAGATCGAAACAGCCTCTTTATCGTCGAACAGCCCCCATACCGTGTCCCCCAAGGGTTGACGCTTTGGCGTAGCACGTGGCAAAAAGCGAAAGGGTTCGTCCGAAAAGCAGGTACGTTCATCTTTGGCGGTTCCGTCTTCATTTGGTTACTCGCCTATTCCGGTCCAGCCGGAATGGACGTCCCGATGAACGAGAGTTTTCTCGCTATGGTCGGCGGGGTCGTTGCGACGTTGTTGATTCCACTCGGTTTCGGGACGTGGCAGGCAGGTGCTTCGCTCATCACAGGTTTTTTGGCGAAAGAAGTCGTCGTATCGACGATGGCGATCATTTATGCGGTCAGCGAATCTGACTTGTCTGCTTCGTTGCTTCCCGTGTTTACGCCGTTGAGCGCATATAGCTTCATGGCGTTCGTCCTCTTGTACGTCCCTTGTCTAGCGACCGTCGCCGTCATTCGGCGCGAGGTGGGAAGTGCCAAGTTGACGTGGGTCGCTAGCCTTTATGGGCTTGGTGTTGCGTACGTCGTATCACTGATGATCTATCAAATCGGTCGTCTGTTCGGATTGTCTTAACAAGGAGGAAAACTTATGTCCTTATTTGATGTACTGATCGGTCTTGCCGTATTCGGGTACGCCGCCTATTCGCTCTATCGCTACACCCGTAAAGCAAAAGCCGGTAAATGCGCCACGTGCGAAATCGCACCGACTTGTACGACATCCTGTGACGCCGCAGACTGGGATAAAATCATTGCGGAAGCACTACATCCTGATCAACCAGTCACGGCCCACAAAAAAACGGACTAGCGCATTTTTTCGCGCTAGTCCGTTTTTTCATTGAAAGATATGTAGCGTGGTGACAATGATCGCGACCATCAAAATACCGGGCAGCAAGTTGGCGACACGAATCCGGGTGATCCCGACCAGGTTCAACCCGATGGCGACGATCATGACGCCCCCGGTCGCCGTCATCTCCAAAATAAAGTCATCCATGAGCGACTCCGGAATAAACTTCATGATCTGGATGGCGAGCAACGCGATCGCTCCTTGGTACAACAAGACCGGCACGGCCGAGAACATAACGCCGATGCCGAGCGTCGAACTGAGCACGAGCGCCGTGAAACCGTCAATCAACCCTTTTGTATAGAGGACGTCATGGTCCCCGCGCAGGCCGCTGTCGAGCGCCCCGATGACGGCCATCGCCCCGATCACAAAGATGAGCGTCGCCGTGATGAAGCCTTCCGCGATGCTCGACTTACTTTTCCCACCGAGACGCCGTTCCAACTGATAGCCGATCTCGTTCAGCTTCTCGTCGAGCTTCCACCATTCGCCAAGTGCGGCTCCGATAACGAGACTGCCGATGACGATTAAAAAATTCTCACTTTTCAAGCCCATCTGTACGCCAAGCACGACGACGGCGAGACCGATGGCAGCCGTGACCGTCTCTTTCATCCGCTCGGGGATTCGGTGAAACAACAACCCGAGTAATGTGCCGACCACGATCAAGGCCGCATTGACGATTGTTCCGGTTAATACCATCGTATAATTCCCCGTTTCTGTATGTATTGAGAGGAATATACCAACTGTTTATGTGGGCTGTCAATTAAAAGAATACACAAAAAAAGCCACTTCTCGTAAGAAGTGGCTGCGCGGAAACCCACGTTCCTATGGGTTTCGCATCGGGTTTGGCACCCAAGTGATTCTGACTGGGCTCGAACCAGCGACCTCTACCCTGTCAAGGTAGCGCTCTCCCAGCTGAGCTACAGAATCAGGTCGTGTCCTCTCTTTAGGACACTATTAATATATCAAGAAACTAATGCCTTGGCAACTGTTTTTTAAAACTTTTTTTATTTTTTTCACCGCGTCATTTCTTCCCGCTTCATGTGACGGCATAGACGTTCCAAATCGCCGGCATACACGGACACAATCATGCCTCCGTGTTCGGTGTCACGGTCCCAATGCAATCCGTTCGCTTTCGCGACTCGTTGTGACGGCACGTTGTCCGGGTGAATGAGCGAGATGATGTCTTTCTCGCCTTCCTCGAACGCATGCCGCATGAGACGCGCGGCCGCTTCCCGGCCGTAGCCCATGTGCCAGTGCTTTGGTGCCAGCCAATAACCGACCTCGAGCTCGATGTTGCCATCAAGTTCATGCAAGAGCGTCCCGGCATGGCCGATCGGCTCATCGCTGTGATGTGTCATCAGTTTGAGGAGTCCGGTCTGTCGGCCCGTTGTATAGCGGACCAATTGTCTCTCGAACCATTCGATTGTCTGTTCATCCGTATATGGCTTGCCGTCCGGACTGATGAAACGCATCACTCGCGGATCTTGGAGTAGCGATTTTACGAAATAGAAATCGGAGATCGTGTAATGTTCAAGCCGTAGACGTTCTGATTGCAACTCGACAAGATTCATCTTTCCCTCCCCTTTCGTTCACAGTCTGAACTATTCGATTCCCGTTTTCATCTCGTTTCAATCCTATTCACGCCACGACTTTCAATCCGACGACACTCCCGATAATGAGAATTAAAAAGAAGATACGCCAGCGATCCCTCGACTCGTTCAAGTACAGCATACCGAGAATCACTCCGCCCGCCGCGCCGATTCCGACCCAAATCGAGTAAGCGAGTCCGAGCGGCAGCGTCTCGAGCGAACGTGACAACAAATAAAAACTTAGTGCGAACGTCGTGATCGAAAGAAGCGACCATTTTAAAATCTGATAGCCTTTTGATTTTCCCATGAAGAAAACAGCAAGCATCTCAGCGAGCCCAGCCCCGATTAAAAATGTCCAACTCATGCCGACTCACCTCCTGTCACTTGCTTCAAACCGACCACCCCGATGAGGAGCGTCGCGATAAACAACAGCTTCATTCCCGTCATCGTCTCATCAAACAAAATATTTCCAACGATGACCGTCCCGACAGCACCGATACCCGTAAAAACGGCGTACCCGGTGCCAGCTGGCAACACACGGAACGACATCGCCAACAAGCCAAAACTGACAATCAATAACACGATGGTCACGACGGTCGGTCCTAACACGGTAAACCCGTTCGACAATTTCATCGTCGTCGCCCAAACAATTTCAAGAAGTCCGGCGAACACGAGCCACAACCAAGCCATTTGTTCCTTTTTCATGTCCACCCGACTCCTCTCTTGAAAATTTTAAATGCTGCATGCTGTCGTTGCGCTCGATTCGTTGCAAACGAAAAGAGTGAAAGCAACGCCCCGTCCAAAAAGCAATAGTACGCGTCATATACGTCGTCGAGCGATTGTTCCGGTAAATCGCCACGCTCCATCGCCAAACGGAACTGCTCTTTCTCAAACGCCTGGAGCTCGGTCTCGACCGACCCGATCGTCGTCTCGATGAACGCGCGCAGCTCAGGAGGCGGTACGAGCAGCATTCGTTTCGTCAGCATCCAAGTCTCTTCTTCTTCGAAGAAATGAATCAGCGCTTCAACGATTGCCTCGATCCGTTCGAGCGGTGCCGCCTCATTTGACTCGTCCCGTGCTTGTGACCAAGCTCCCTGGTAACGCTCGGCCATCTGTTCGACGACTTGTTTGAACAGCTGTTCTTTTCCTTCGATGTGCGCATATAAAGACGCCTTCTTAATCCCGACATCTTCGGCGAGCGCCGCCAAAGATAATCCTTCATATCCTTCGAGCGCGAACCGGCGTCTGGCAGCTTGTTCAATGCGCTGTTTCGTGGTCATGTGCGATCTACCCCCTTCATCTCCTCTTACTTTACCTAACGAACGGTAGGTAGTCAAATTTCCGGATTGAGTTTTTGTACGGACAACGCCAAAATGAGAAGAGATTGTCAGAGGAAGGAATGATTGTATGATCGAACAGTTTAGTTTCACCTTGCCGACCGAGACGATGCGCGGCCGAAAACGAATCGTCCGCGTCTACCGTCCCGACTTCGCTCGTACCGACGAGGCGTTGCCCGTGCTCTATATGCATGACGGCCAAAACGTCTTCGATGGCAAGACCGCGACAATCGGGGAAGGTTGGGCGATTGACCGCCATCTCGACGATTTGCAACTGCCGCTCATGGTTGTCGCCATCGCGAGCGCCCCCGATTGGCTTGACCGCTATGACGAGTATTCGTTTTATGAAGACGAGATGCTTTATAAACGCATCGGGCCAGAGCTCGCTAAGACCCGGCCGACACTCGGCGGCAAGGGGCGCCTCTATGCCGACTGGCTCATGCAGGAGCTGAAGCCGTGGATTGACGCACGATACGCGACCGACCCGGATGACGTCGGCGTGATGGGCAGCTCGATGGGCGGCGTCATCTCGCTCTACATGATGGCGACGTATCCGGCAATCCGTCGTGTCGGTTCGCTGTCGACGGCCGCCTGGTCCAACCTCGACTCGCTCATTCGCGAACTGAAACAAACTGACCTGTCTGCCCGACTCTACATGGATATCGGCACGAACGAGACGAGCGGACCGATCACGCCCGAGGACTACTTATACACGAATGCGAGACTCGTCGAGACGATCGCTCGGACCGGCGTCGCCTTCCGCTACGAAGTCGAGCCCGGAGCGGTCCACAACGAGATTGCATGGCGGCGTCGGTTGCCGAACGCGCTCGCATTTCTGTATGAACTCTCATGACATGAAAAGACGCAAAGGCGGTCGCCTTTGCGTCTTTTCAACTATCTTTTTCTATTAGATGACCCAGTTCCCATCACGCATGATCGCTTCGCGTGTTCCGTCCTCGAGCTCACCGTCGATATTCATTTCGGCCGAACCGATCATGAAGTCGACGTGTGTCATCGAATCGTTCGCGCCATTCTCAGCGAGTTCTTCGGGCGACATCGTCGGTCCGCCTTCAAGGCATGTCGAGTAGGCACGACCGAGCGCCAAGTGGCACGATGCGTTCTCATCGAACAACGTGTTGTAGAAGAGGAGTCCCGAGTTCGAGATCGGCGAATCGTCCGGCACGAGCGCGACTTCTCCGATGCGGCGTGCCCCTTCATCAAGGTTCAACAGTTCATCGAGTGCTGCCTGCCCCTGCTTCGCTTCCGCTTTTACGACTCTTCCGCCTTCGAACCAAAGCGTGAACCCGTCGATCAAGTTCCCGCTGTAGCTGAGCGGCTTCGTGCTCGACACGTGTCCTTCGACAGCATCTTTATCGGCGAGCGTGAACACTTCCTCCGTCGGCATGTTGGCGATGAAGTCGACGCCGTCCATGTTCGGACCGCCACCACCGAGGAAGACGTGCTTCTTCGGAAGACCGATCGTCAATTCCGTGCCTGGTGCTTTGTAGTGAAGTTTCGCGTATTTCTTGTCCGTCAACAGCTGCGCCCGTGAGCGCAACGCTTGATCGTGCTCGTCCCAGGCGGCAACGACATCGTCTTGGTCCATTCGTGTCGCTGCGAAAATCGCTCTCCACAGGGCTGGAACCGCATCTTCACGGTCTGGGAATACTTTTTTCGCCCATGCTTCAGATGCACCGGCCACGATTGACCAGCTGACATTATCACTCATGACATACTTACGCCATTTCGCGAGCGCGACACCAGACGCCCGGTTCGAGTCGGCGATGCGTGATGATTCGACACCGTTCAGCGCGTCGGGATCGTCGCTGACGATCGACAAGAACGCCGTCTTCTCTTCCGCGAGTTGCTCGAATCGTGCTTTGAGCCACTCCGGGAACTCCTTGAACGCTTCAGTCGGTGCGTTGAAGTAACGCACTTTCGTCGTCTCTTCATCACTCCAGTTGACGTACACTTGTTTCGCCCCGGCCGCGTAGGCCGCTTTCACGATTTGGCGGACGAGCGGTGCTTGGCTAATATCGGCTCGGACTTCGAGCTGTTGACCCGGTTGAATGTTGACACCTTTTTTGACAGCAAGCTCGGCATAGCGGGCAAATTCTGCCTCGGTCGGTAAAGTTACAGTAGACATATGTACAGTTCCTCCTTTTTCACTTACTTCTATTTTCTTAAATTTTCGGAAAAGTTGCAACCAAATCGCAAAAACGGGCATATTAGTAGTTGTAGAGAGAAGGAGGAGAAAAACATGTCAGATTGGAAAACGACTTATTCACACTTTTTAAACAACGCCCAAACCGAATTCACCGAGAACGAAAAGCTAGGTGACTTATTAGTCCAAGGAGAACTCGCCCTAGCAAAAGTCACGGTCGACGTCGCCTCAAACGAAATCAGCGACATCGAACGGGAAGAGGAGCTCACACTATACTTCCAAATGAAACAACTGCTCAACATGCTACGTGCCGTCTACAACGCCCAGTTCGAGATGCAGCCCGACAAGCAACACGCTCTCGTCGCGGCCGTGCTCTATTTCGTCTCACCGTTCGACGCGATTCCGGACGACGCCCCGCTCGGACTTTTTGACGACGCTCAAGTCATCGACTACGTCCACGAACAGCTAGCGAGTGATATCGACCGCTTCCATAACGAGTTATAATCTTTCAAGACTTGAAATTCCGGCGTCATCGGAGTACGCTTGCATGAGTTCATTCAAAGGAGGCGTATGGCGCCTTAGCCACTCATATGTACGCAAAATCACGTAAACGGATCGCTGTCGAGACTATCCTTTTTATCATCGCCGGAACAATCCTACAATCTATCTTTGTCGGTCTGTTACTCAAACCGAATGAAATCGGATCCGGCGGGATTGTCGGAATCACGCTCATCGTCAACGAGCTGTTCGGCACACCGATCGGACTCACCCAGTTGGTACTAAACATCCCGCTCTTCATCATCGGGATCAAATATCTCGGGAGACGATTTATTCTCATGACAGGACTCGTCGTCATATTATCATCGATTTTAATCGATGCGCTGCCTGTCCTCATTCCACCGACGCCACTCGACGATCCGCTCGTCGCGTCCGTCTTCAGCGGTATCGTCTCAGGACTCGGTTTGGCACTTTTGTTATTTGCCGGGGCATCGACAGGCGGGCTCGATATTTTGGGGAAAGTCATCTTCATGAACAACCGCAACTTATCGCTCCCGAAAATCTTTTTGACCCAAGATATCATCGTCTACATTCTCGTGTTCATCACGTTCGATATTAAAGCGGTCATGTACGCACTCGTTCTCAGTTTTGTCCGGTCGCGGACGCTGTTGACGATCCATCGCTTCTTCTCCGCCCAAAAACAGTGTTTCATCATCTGTAAAAAAGCGGATGAGATCAACTTGGTCATCAAACAAAACTTGAAGCGTGGGGTCACCATCATGGACGCGACCGGCGGCTATTCGAACGACGCGAAAAAAATGCTATACGTCGTCGTTCAAAACAATGAGATTCCAAAGTTGCGTCAAATCGTCTCAGACATTGATTCCGAGGCGTTCGTCACTGTCTCAGAAATCGACTCGATTGTCGGTAACTTTAAAGAACATTCGTATACACTTTGATCGACAGCATCGTGCTGTCGATTTTTTTGTGTAATAAATACCCGAACGGTCCGATAATAAGGATGAGCCTCAGAGACATATACAGAAGGAGGTGCATAAGTTGTCTAGCCACACTTTGCGCCAATCAGTCCCCGCTCTTCTCCTCGGGACGTTTTTTATCGGTCTATTCGTTATCTTATTCAGCCCTTATGCGTTAAGGGAGACGAGCTTGTTCGTCTACTTTATGATCATCGCACTCGTCGCCACCGTGGTAAGCGGGAGTGCCGTATTGCGCCATCACGGGATGCGCCGCTATATCTATCTTCTCATTAGCGCTGGCAACGTCTGTTTCATCGCTTATTTGGTGGGACACCGCTTTACCACGGCGATGCCAATTGACATGATGCTGTTCATTCAAAACTTCTTTTATTTGATCATGGCCCTCATCGTCATCACCCAATCGATTGAAATTAGAACGTTGAAGTTGCGTATGTTTGATGTGTTCGCACTGCTCAGCTTTTTGATTGTCGGTGCGTTGCATATCTTCTTTTACACAAAGAACGGCGGCCAGTATGTCACGAGTTTGAACGGCTTTGAAGAACAGATGGTGCTCATCAGCCTTTACATGGTGCTCGGTTTCTTATATTTGAATCGCATCGTGACATCCGGGCAAGGCTTCCGCGTGATGCTCCTCATCGGGATTCTCGGTTTTACAACCGCCTCGATCATCAATGAGCTGCAGTTGTTAACCGGTATCGGCCATGAGCTTCTCCATTTGCTTCAAGTCATCAGCATTCTCATCATTTCAATCAGTTATTTGTTCGATGAATCGACAGAAGACGTCCTCGCCCATGATTCTGTGTTTGATTACGTCATCTACAGTACGATTGTCATGCTGTACATGCTCGCCTCGGATCGACTGCTCGGCACCTCGATCGTCGACTCGATGATTGCGAACGCGGTGTTGCTACTGCTCATCCGTCAATTCGTTGTCGCCAAACAGAACGCACTCATTAGCCATCGCTTACATACCGTCAATACAGACCTCGAAGTCGCGGTCACGACGAAAGCCCACGAGCTCGAACTCCGTGAACAACAGTACCGCTCGCTGTTCGCGTATCACGCAGAGCCCATCTTTTTGTTCGACCTTGACGGCGAAGTGTTGTCCGTCAACGAAGCAGGGAGCTCTGTCCTCGGTCATGACACCGAGACGCTCATCGGATCAAATATTTTAGACATCATCGAACAAACGGATCGATCCGCCTATACGAACGTGTTACGTGACCTTACGAACGGACGGCCGCAAACATTAGACGTCAATGTCGTGACAGAAGATGGTTCGGCACGCGTTTGGCAATTGATGAACATCCCGATGATCATTGATGGGGAAGTCGAAGGCATCTATGCCATCGTCAAAGACATCACGCAAATGATCGTCCAGCAAGAACAGATCCTGTACCAGGCTAACCACGATAGCTTGACCGGGCTGCATAACCGTTACGCGCTGCAAGAACAGATCGAGCGCCTGATTGCGGACGGCCGACCGTTCACACTCATGTTCTCCGACCTCGACGGGTTCAAAGAAATCAATGACCAGTTCGGCCATCATATGGGTGATCAGTTGCTGCAGCACATCGGTAAACGTCTACGCAGCGCCTTGTTGCCAAACGAATATGCCGGACGACTTGGAGGCGATGAATTCATCGTCGTCGCCGAACACAATGATGATGAAATTCTCGTTGAACGTTTACGTCGTCTCGTTTATCGTCCTCCTTATTTCATGGCCGGGAACCTCGTCGAAATTCATGCTTCAATCGGAATCGTCCGTTATCCGGAGCACGGCACGACGCTTAAGCACCTCTTATCGAACGCTGATTTGGCCATGTATAAGGCAAAAGACAAAGGACGCGATGAGACCGTCATCTTCGCTCCTGCGCTTCGCGTCGACAAGGAAGAACGAAAATTGTTGATGGAAGGACTTGATATGGCACTCGAGAAAGGTGAAATCTCACTTTATCTCCAGCCACAGGTCGATGCCTCGACGAAGGCGATCATCGGCGCCGAGGCACTCATGCGTTGGCAACGCGACGGCAAGTTCATCCCGCCGAGCGAATTCATTCCGATCGCCGAAGAGACCGGTCATATTCATGACCTCGGTCGTTGGATGATTCATGAGACGTTCCAACTGATGTACGCGTTTGAACAAGGCGACATCGATTTGCCGAAACTATCGGTCAACTTGTCGGTCCGGCAATTGTTCGATGAACACTTGATCGATTATTTGACGACGTTGTTCGAACGCTTCCCGATCGAACCGAGCCGCTTGAACTTCGAGTTGACCGAAACGGTCGCGGCGCACCAGTCGGACCGCGTCTTAAATCGAATTCTCGAGTTGAAGGCACTCGGCATCAAACTATCGATCGACGATTTCGGGACCGGCTACAGCTCACTCGCCTATCTCGTCCGCTATCCGATTGACGAGTTAAAGATCCCGCGGGAGTTCACGATGCAGCTAGAAGAAAATCGCGAGTATCAAACCGTGACCGCGACCATCGTCGCCATGGCACGACAACTTGGGATGGCTCTCGTCGCTGAAGGCGTCGAGACCGAATACCAAGAGACGTTCCTTCGGCGGATCGGTTGCAATTCGATGCAAGGGTATCGTTACGCGAAACCGATGCCGCTCGACGAGTTCGTCATCTATTACATGAAACAAAACGCTTGAACAGACAAACGCCTCGGATCCACTTACGGACCCGAGGCGTTGCTTATTTCATTTCATAGATTTTGACTTCGCCTGGCATCAAATCGACCCAAAGGTCCCAGTTGTCGTCGAACGAATGCTCGGCGTACGGCCATGAGTTCGGTGAGTACACCATCTCGGCGAAACGACTCGCGTTCCAGTTCCGGCGACGCACCCCATCGAGCGGCACCTTCCCTTGCAGGTGCTCTTGCATATTCGTGTTGGCGATGATGAGCAACGTCTCGTTCGTATCTGCCCGTAACCAAGCTAGACCGATGAACGGCGCCCCCATATCCATCATCGTGAGCGGTTCAAAGTGACTCGGGTCGACGAGAACATCGAGCCAACGGCGGCGAACTTCCGCCACTTGATGCATGAGTTCAACCATTTCAGTCCGCTCGGGATGATCCCAATGGAACTGATACGCGTCGAAGAAAGCAAGTTTCCCGAAATATGGATCGGTCGGGAACAACTGATACGCCTCTTCCGGTCGGCAATCGAGACCGGTATTCATCGGCTGCGTCTCATACAGTTCAAGCCCCGAGTTCGTCAATGGCACCCCGTTCGGCATGAAGCCGTTCAGTACGGTGAGCAAGCGACTCGCCTGGTGTCCACCGTCTCGTGTCGCAATCCGGCGTGTATCGGCTGTCTCACCAGCCGCAAATACCGGCAACGGCAAGAAACGTGAGTCGTAGATGAATTGGTGGGTGTCATGCGTGTCAAAACGCGGCTCTTTATAGAATCCGTATCCGATGATCATATTGTAGCCGGCGTCACGCGCCGACCAAGCCCCGACTTCGATCAGTTCTTCGGCGATGAAACTGAAGTTCGAATCGAGTTGACGCGGCTCTGTCAAGATGCGCTGGGCGAGATCGACTGGCAAAGCGTGTCCCATGTCGATTCGAGCACCGTCAATCCCATATTCGCGTTGATAATGCGGGATGATGTCGGCTAACATCGCCCAAAGCGGCTCGTTGATCTCGTCACCCCGGAACTGGTTCGACTTGATCGAGTCGAACAAAATATACGGTGCTAGACTCGCCTCGCCGACATAAGGTGCAGCTGCTGTCGGGTGGTCGAGGAACAGGCGGAAGTATGTGACGTCCGACCACGGCGGTTGCGGATCGTTGATACAGTCCGAGAACGCCGGAGCGGTCGTCAAACCGAACTCACGCTCGATGACGGCAAGTAAGTTTTCGTCCGGATGTTCGACCAAGTAGGCTTTCACCGTCTCCCACTTGGCAGCATCGACGAGATTAGGCGCCATCGAGAAGCGGCGGAGATGGTGCCAAACGTCCTCAGATCCATAGATCATCGGCAGGAATGCATACTCAGGCTTCACGTTTTCTCCGATTCCCGGGACGTGAGGCGGGTGATAGTAATCGAGTTCCGCAACCGGGATCCAGTAGAACCATTCCGGATTTTCTAAAATGAGACGGTTATCGCGGGCGCATGTGCGAGGAATAACATCGATGACGACACGAATGCCCACCATATGACACGCCTCGACGAAAGCTGCGAACTCTTCCTCGACCGTCAACCCGTCCCCTGTCAATGTCTCTTTTAGTTCTTCGTCGATGGCAAAGAAATCTTGGACAGCGTATGGGGAACCGAACTCACCTTTCTTATTTTTATGACTGTGCTGCGAGATCGGCAATAAAAATAACGTGTCGATCCCCATGTATAACAAGTGTGGCAACAGAGCCAGCGTTTTCACGAACGTGCCGGTATCTTTCATGCCTTGAGAGTTGTCCATCTCGACGTAGCCTGACCCGTCATGGTCCCACGACGTCGAGGTCCGGACTTGCATCGAGTAGACCGAGGAGCGCTTAATCCAGTCTCCCCCTGTCTCGAGGTGCCCGTCCGCTTGTGCGATCGACTGACGATAATCACGCCCGTTGACAGCGTGCGGAAGAATGCCTCGTTCAATCGTATCGATTAAAAAGTCGTACGGGTTCACCCGCTCGACACCGTCGCGCACGGGTTCTGCCGGAAATCGCATCCGGTTCCATAAGGTCGGGATTTCATATTGAAGATTGGTCCGTTTTGTTTTTAAGACCTGATGTAACTTTTTTAACGACGAGTTCTCTGGCATATTTACTCTCCTTATGAATGAAATCATTCCATCGTCTATTGTAAGCGATAACAAGAAACGTCATATTATATATTTAACTCTTTACCCGGTTTTTCCTTTCCTAAAAAAATATTTTATGCTGAAACCCGAAAAATATTGTACGATTGTCTTCATAAAGGAGGGATGAACATGTCCCAACGAAAGTGGCTGCTGCTGCTCGCCTCATTGTCCGTATTAATCGTCCTCGTCATCGCCAGTTTCATCGTTCAACTGCGAAATACGACTGACCAGATCGATACCATTCACGAGCAACGGTTCGATTCATATGAAGCAATTGAAGAAATCATGTACTACAATATCGAACGCGCCAACGCTATCCGCGGTCTCCTCGCCTATGAAGACCGCCGCTTTTTAGAAGCCTATTACAGCATGTCCCAACGTACGAAAGAGTTGAAGGAATCTATCAAGAATGATCCGAGAACGCCAAGTTCATTCCTCGACTTACTGCATCGGGACGGCATTTGGGAACAAGAAGCCGACCGCGTCCTCGTCATGTACGAGAGCGGTGACATCGAACAGGCGACGGTGACGGCCAAGTCGATGACCGATCAACGGCAGACGATACTAGAAGATTTAAGAGCTTTGAAACAGATGCAATACAACGATATCCGGAAAGAGCTCGTATCCACTCAAAATCAAATCGATATCGTCATTCAAGCACTGTACTCAATCGTTTTCTTACTCGTAGCGGTCCTCATCATCCTCATGTTCATGATTTTCAAAACACGTCAAAAAAAGACCGATCACAACTGATCGGTCTCAAGTATTCACCAAACTTCAAGCTCGCTTGAAGTTTTTTTAGTTGGAACGGATCAAGCGAGTCGCGTTGCCGATCGCGAGCAACGCGACGCCGACGTCTGCGAACACCGCTTCCCACATCGATGCGAGTCCGAGCACGCCGAGCAGGAGGAACAGCGCCTTCATCCCGAATGCGAGGACGATATTTTGCCACACGATCCGCTTCGTCCGCTGACTTAACTCAATCGCCGCAACGACATCGCTCGGTGCGTCATTCATGAGCACGAGGTCTGCCGCCGTCACTGCGGCATCGCTCCCGATTCCACCCATGACGAGTCCGACGTCCGCACGGGCCAGCGCTGCCGCATCGTTCAAACCGTCACCTACGAACGCGACTTTCCCTCGCGCGGCCAACTTCTCCACTTCCTCGACTTTCTGATGGGGAAGTAACTCACTTTTCACTTCATCGATTCCGATTTTCAAACCGACCGACGTCGCAACTTCATCCCGGTCCCCTGTCAACATGACCGTCCGATAGCCGAGACGTTTTAGCGCGGCAATGGCTGCTGCGGCATCCTCTTTCACCGTATCCATCAGTTCAATCCGCCCGAGCCAGCGGTCATTTCTCATGACGTGGACGCTTGTGCCCATTTGTTCATCTTGAATCGAATGTCCTAACTTCCTCATGAAACGGGCACTTCCGACATAGATTGTATCCGTGCTATCTGTCGCTGTCAGACCGTAGCCCGGGTCTTCGGTAATATTCGCAAACGCGGTCGTCTTGCTCGCCTTCGCGACGATTGCTTTTGCCAGCGGATGCGTCGATGCCATCTCAACACGGGCAGCGAGCGTTAACAACTCCGCTTCCGTCACGTCTCCGCTCGTCGTCACGTCCGTCACTTCAAAGCGACCGGTCGTGAGCGTTCCCGTCTTGTCAAAGATGACCGTCTTCACTTCGGCGAGCACGTCTAAATACTCGCCGCCTTTGACCAAAATCCCTCGTTTAGAACCAGCCCCGATCCCGCCGAAATAACCTAACGGAATTGAAATGACGAGTGCGCACGGGCAACTGATGACGAGGAAAATTAAGGCGCGATACACCCACTCCTCTAAATTCCCAACGAAAAGAGGTGGGATGAACGCAACGATTGCTGCTAAAACGACGACAATCGGCGTATACACTCTGGCTAAGCGTGTGATCATCTGCTCTGTCTTCGCTTTGTTCGAGCTTGCCTGTTCGACAAGCGCAATCATCTTTTGCAAGCTCGACTCCGTCGCAGATCGTATGACGCGCACTTCAAGCCGCCCTTCTAAATTGACCATTCCGGCGAGCACTTCATCGTGCGGTCCGACTTGACGGGGAACCGATTCGCCCGTCAATGATGCCGTATCGAGTGAACTCGAGCCGATCACGACGCTCCCGTCCATCGGAACTTGTTCGCCGGCACGGACGATGATGACCGAGCCGATTGCCACATCTTCAGGACGCCGTTCGAACTCACCGTCCGGACCGAGCACACGTGCCATCGTCGGTTTCATATTCAATAATGACTGGATCGACCGACGCGACGCATGGACGGCTCGTCCTTGGAAGTATTCGCCGAGTTGATAAAATAGCATGACGGCGACCGCTTCCGGATATTCTCGAATTGCGAATGCCCCAATCGTCGCAATCGTCATTAAAAACTTCTCATCGAACCATTCGCGATGCCATACGTTTCGTGCTGCCGCATAGACGACATCATAGCCGGCGACTGCATAAGCAACAACGTATAACGGCAGTGATTCAGTCAAGAGAGCGAGCACAAGCAGGCTGAGGGCGATACCAAAGCGCCACAACAGGTGGTTCGATGCTTGCTCGATTTGATCAGTTTTCACGAAATGCGCGCCCGGTTCAATCCGCCCCATCGTCTCTTCAATTGAACGGAGCGCTGTTTCACGCTCGGACGGGTCAATCCATTCGATGATCATCCGGCTCGTCGCAAAGTCGATTTGACAGGATGCGACACCGGTCTGCTCCGAGACGCTTTTCTCGATCTTCGCCGCACAATTTGTACAAGTTATACCTTCGACTGGTAAGACGTCACGTGATTCCATAGATTTCCCTCCCACTTCATTCAAACGCTTATTTGAATATATCTTAACGCTGATCGGAAGAGAATACAATATAAAAAAGTGTCTACTGTGTTGTCGCAGTAGACACTTCTCAAAGACCTGATTGCTGTTCGGCACTGTGCGCCATCGCGATTTCGACGAGAAGGCGAACGTGCTCGTCATCTAATGAGTAATAAACAACTTTCCCATCTTTACGATATTTTACGAGCCCTTGATCGAGGAGCGTCCGTAAATGATGAGACGCGGTCGCGTTCGAGTGTCCGATCACGGCGGCGACGTCACAGACACATAATTCTTGCTCGAGCGTCAGGACGTACAGCACTTTCAGTCTCGTCGGATCAGCGAACGCCTTAAACAACCGACTGACTCGGTTCGCATCCAATCGCACAAGCGCCTGTTGCAATACAGCCACGTCTTCACTTTGGATGGCGATTGTTTCGCATTGTGGTGCCTTCATCCGTGTCACCTCATTTCGTATAATTTCATTTTAGCAAATCCAAACAGAAAAATCTGTTATAGATTATAATTGACTTAAACACAACTGTTATAATACAATGAATACAACTTAACAAACGCACGCATACTTAAAGGAGGCGCTTTATATGAATGAATGGGCAAGCCGACTCGAATCGTCAGTGGAATTTTATCGGAAATTACCAGATAAGACGTGTCAAGAATGCGGACAACATATGGATGAGCAGTGTGAGTCTTATGAAAACACATGCGCATCATGTGCTGAAAAGCTTCAACTCGCTGAACAATAAACAATCCCTCGGAATTTCCGAGGGATTGTTTATTGTCCAAATTGGTAGCCGAGGTAGGCGGCAATTAAACCAAAGACATACGTCGCCAGTAAGTATAAACCAAAGCGAACCCAATCTTTCGTCACGAACCGCATCACTTCAAGTTTGAACGTCGAGAACGTCGTGAACGAACCGAGGAAGCCGACGCCGATTCCGAATCCCACCACCGAAGGTACAGGGGCCGCATACAAATATCCGAGCCAAAACGATCCGGTCACGTTCACGAACAAAGTCGCCCAAGGAAAGACCGATGTCGTCCATACTTTAACGAGCTGACCAATCCCGAAGCGGGCCATCGCCCCGAAAAAGGCACCGATCATCACTGTCAAAACAGTCATCACGCCTCCCCCTCTCGCTTCACAAAACGCCGGAATCGTCTTCTTCCTAGTTTATAGCCTAACCACGAGCTGAACAGACCGAGGACGATGCTCAGTGTCACATAGGTGAGCGCTCCGACCAGGTTCCCTGACTCGATCATCACAATCGTCTCGACACTGAACGTCGAGAACGTCGTGAACGAACCGATAAACCCTGTACCGACCGCCGTAATGACCATCGGTGAAAACTTTCCGGTCTGAAACAAGTAATGGGTGAGCCAACCGAGTAGAAAACTGCCGATCAAGTTGACGGTGAGCGTCCCTAGCGGAAATGTACCTGTCCACAACGTATGCATCCCTATACCGACCCCATACCTTGCTAGCGCTCCAAGCGCTCCTGCTAAACCAACGTAAACGTAGAGCACGACCGTTCCTCCTTACGAAAAGACACCTGCGCGAAAACATCGCCCGGCAGGTGTCTGCATTTCTTCTCAAATTATAACAAGCCCTCCCGCATTATGAAATAGGAGTCGGTGCGAATACAGCCTCGATTGCCGTGAACGCCTCATCGAGTTCTTCTTTCGTAATGACAAGCGGTGGCGCGAGTCGAATGACCGTCTCGTGCGTCTCCTTGCAGAGCAAGCCCCGCTCTTTAAGCGCCTCACAATAAGGACGAGCCGCTTCCGTCAACTCGATCCCGATGAATAGGCCGCGGCCCCGGACTTCTTTAATGCGTGGGTTGTCGATTGACTTTAAACGGTCCATAAAGTACGTCCCGAGTTCGAGCGAACGCTCCGGAAGCTGTTCTTCTTCAAGCACCTCGAGCGCAGCGATTGATACCGCCGCCGCGAGCGGGTTCCCCCCGAACGTCGACCCGTGCGATCCTGGATTGAACACTTGGAGGACGCTTTCGTTAGCAGCCACGCACGATACCGGGAAGACACCGCCACCGAGTGCTTTTCCGAGGATATACATATCGGGATCGACGCCTTCCCATTCGATTGCGAACCATTTTCCAGAGCGGCCAAGACCTGACTGAATCTCATCTGCGATGAACAACACGTTGTTCGCCTTACACAATTCAGCCGCCCGCTTCAAGTAACCCGCCGGCGGGATGATGATACCCGCTTCCCCTTGAATCGGTTCAACGATGAACGCCGCCGTGTTCTCCGTGATCGCCGCCTCGAACGCGTCGATGTCTCCGTACGGCACGACTTTGAAGCCTGGGAGGAGCGGTCCGAAACCGCGCTGATAGTCCGCTTCTGTCGACATCGACACAGCCGCCATCGTCCGTCCATGGAAGTTGCCGGTGCAGACGATAATCTCGGCTTGCCCCGGAATTTGTTTGACCTCATAGGCCCAGCGTCGTGATGCCTTGACCGCGGTCTCGACCGCTTCGGCACCGGTGTTCATCGGTAACACCATTTCTTTATTTGTAAGCGCTGCCACTTTTTTGTAGAAGCGACCGAGCTGATCGTTGTAGAAAGCACGTGACGTCAACGTGATCTTGTCGGCCTGATCTTTTAACGCTTGAATGATTTTCGGATGACAATGCCCCTGGTTGACAGCCGAATACGCACTCAACATATCCATGTAACGATTTCCTTCCGGGTCCGTCACCCAAATCCCCTTCGCCTCCGAGATGACGATTGGAAGCGGATGATAATTGTGCGCCCCGAATTTCTCTGTCAATTCAATCACTTCTTGTGTTTTTGACATTTGATTTCCCCCTTATGAAAAGAACTACCTTACACCTTCAGTATATGATGACCGTCTTTCTTTTGACAACGACGAACTTGCCCGTTCCTTGGGTTGGGAAAATAAGGTACACTGAACGTATAGTATGACTTATTTGATGTAGATTGGAGGAATTTGTGTGACTTCATTGCGTGATTTGCCGATTGATACGTTCATCGATGCCCTATCGATCCCATGCTGTTACATCGATTTTGACGGCACCGTCCTTCTTTGGAACGAACAAGCGGAGACGCTGTTCGGTTGGGAGCGTGACGAGGTACTTCACCACGCATTACCCGTCGTCCAACATTTAGAGCAGGCGCTTGAAACGTGGTCACCATTGCTCCTTCAATATCCATTCTCGACGACGGCGTTGACGGCGTTTAAACATAAAAACGGCTCGGTCGTCTATGCGACCGCTTACTTACAAACTTTTTCGATCAACGACGTCAACGGCTATTTTTTAGCCTTCCTACCGAAAGGCTTCGGTCCGCTCATCAGCACCGAGCAGTTCAACCTGCTCCACCACTTCCAAGCGATGATCGAGCATTCGACTTATTATTTGGCAGCCAACGCTCGTGGCGAGATCACCGAGATCAAC
The DNA here is from genome assembly GCF_018618455.1 of Exiguobacterium sp. s142. Lineage (NCBI taxonomy): Bacteria > Bacillati > Bacillota > Bacilli > Caryophanales > Exiguobacterium > Exiguobacterium sp. s142. Next base: position 151,217 of record NZ_JACSMB010000004.1, read on the forward strand.
CCGCTGTTGTGCGACTTGATCGGGGCACCTGACCAACAATTCATCGGTCGTAACTGGTTCGAGCTCATTCACCCATCCTTTGAAGATGATCCGATTGCGGGCGTGGTACGTCAAGCGCTCACGACCGATCAAATTTGGAACGGCGAGATGCCGGTTCGATCGCAACGACATGTGACGAACATCTGCTGGCTCAACTTGACGATTGTACCGATTTTAAGTGAAGACGGCGAAATCGCCCAGTACACGGCGTTTGGTTTCGACGTGTCTGATAAAAAACGTCTCGAACAAGAAGTGAACTACCTCGCCTATCACAACGATTTGACCGGGCTGTTAAATAAAAAAGGGCTCTTGCGCCAATATGCGCATTCACTTACTGACGTGAAAGAACATAACGGGTTATTGCACGTCGCCCTCTTCGATATCGATCGGTTCAAAATTATCAACGAGTCGTTCGGTTCACGCGTCGGCAATGAACTGTTGCTCCAAATTAAAGACCGGGCTGAACGCTTCCTGCCCCAGTCGAGTGTCATGTTCCATCCTTCGGGCGGCTTGTACGGTATTCTTTTCTTTGAACAATCAAAAGAAGAAGTGTTCCAGCTGCTTCGTCAACTGCAACACGAACTGCAACGACCGTTCCGGATTTACCACCATTCGATCATGTTATCGATCTCGATCGGTTGCGTGTTCTACCCATCGGCCACTAATTCGTTGGACGAGCTGTACACCCGGGCCGAGAGCGCTTTGTTCAAAGGCAAGCGCATCGGTGTCGGGACGATCCAATTCGTCACGAAAGACATGGACGATGCGTTCTCAAGACAAGTCCATATCGAAAAAGCGCTGTACCAAGCGCTCGAAGAAAAACATTTTTATCTCGAATACCAACCGAAGTTCGACTTGAAAACGGATAAGCTGATTGGATTTGAGGCGTTACTGCGCTGGCATCACGACCAACTCGGGCAAATCCCGCCTTCGGAGTTCATCCCGCTCGCTGAAGAGATGGCGCTGATCGTCCCGATCAACAACTGGGTCATTCTTGAGGCCACCAAGCAACTGAAGGCGTGGCAACCGCTCGTCAATCATCCTCTATCGATGGCGGTCAATATTTCGCCGAACCAGTTCCGCAGCGAGAGTTTCATCAACACGCTCCGAAACATCAAGCAACAACTCGATTTGAACCCGTCCGACGTCATTCTCGAGATCACAGAAAGTCTCGTCATGCAACAGACGGAAGAAACCATCGCTCGGATGAATCAAATCAAACGGCTCGATTACCGCCTGTCGATCGACGACTTTGGAACCGGCTTCTCGTCGCTTCAATACTTGAAATCGTTCCCGGTCGACGAGCTGAAGATCGACAAAGTGTTCCTCGACGACTGGTTGACGTCGAAGTCTCACTTGCTCGACGTCATCGTCCACCTCGGCAAGAGTTTGAACCTTCACGTCGTCGCCGAAGGCGTCGAAGACCAAATCATGCTCGACCATTTAAAAGAGACCGATTGCGACTCGTTCCAAGGATTTTTATATGCCAAACCAATGCCACCCGACCAAGTCGTCCGGTTGCTCACGAATAACGAGACATAAAGAAGCACCGGTCGTCATCTCGACGACCGGTGCTTCTTTTGATTAGAGGCTAATCGCAGCCGTCCATAGTCCGTACACACCATAAGTCGCCGCGAGGATGATGACAGTCGCAATCGCATACTGAATCCCGCTTAGGAACTTCCGTCCTTGCTCCCGTTCTGCGAGCATGAAAACGAAGATTCCCGGCGCATACAAAATCATTGCGATGAGCATGTATTCAATCCCGGATGCGTAGAGTAACCATGCCGCGTAGAGCGAAGCGACACTCGAAACGAGGACCATTTTCCGAACACCAGTCCGCCGTGCCTCTTTCCAGCCGAACAAGGCCGAGAATAAGTAAGGCACGAGCGCGGCGATACCGGCGATGCTCGAGAGCACCAAGTACGTCTGTTCCGAGAACAAGGCGATGACCGTGACTGCTTGCGTGAACGCTTGCGTGATGAACAAGGCGCTCACCGGCGTATCATTTCGATTGAGCCGATTGAACAATTTCGGGAACACACCGTCTCGGCTCGCCACGTAGGAGATCTCCGTCGCCAATATCGTCCACCCGAGCAACGCCCCAGCGAGCGACACGAGCAGACCGATATTGATGATCGTCGCACCGACCGGACCGACGACCGCTTCGAGCACGTACGCCATCGACGGTTCCGGGAGCGCCGTGAGTTGTTCTTGCGTCATGACGCCGAAGGAGAAGATTGAAATCATCATGTAAATCAACAGCGTCCCGATGAGGCCGATCACCGTCGCCCGCCCGACATCGCGCTTATTGCGCGCCCGCGACGATAAGACGACCGCGCCTTCAATGCCGACAAACGCCCAAAGCGTCACGAGCATCGTCGATTTCACTTGGGGAAACACGTGCGACCAACTGAAACCAGACTCGCCCCAAACATCGATTTGGAACGTCTCAATCTGGAACGCAAACAAAATGAGCACGATGAACAAGAAGATCGGGACGAGCTTCGCAATCGTCGTGACGATGTTCAAGAGCGCCGCCTCCTTCATCCCTCGGGAGATGAGCCAGAACAGCCCCCAAATGAAGAACGCGCTCATCACTAACCGGAACGATCGATGCTCTGCTGAAAAAATCGGGAAAAAGTAACTGAGCGTGCTAAAGATCAGCGTGATGTTCGCTACCGTCCCGATCCAAGCGGACATCCAATAACCCCAGCCGCTATTGAAGCCGACGAACTTCCCAAACCCTTCTTTAGCGTAGGCATAAATCCCACCCTCAAGTTCAGGACGTGAATCCGCCAAAAATTGGAATACGAACGCCAGCATAATCATACCGACCCCTGTGATCGTCCAACCGATCATCACTGACCCGACCCCGGCACCTTGGGCCATCGCTCCTGGCAAATTAAAAGCTCCTCCGCCAATCATCGTCCCGACGACCATGGCAGCAAGCCCGAAAAAGCCGATTCCGGCTGATTGTGACTTCATTCAAAACCCTCCAACATTAGTTCACTTTTATCGAATAACTATACACACATAATGTATAAACATTCGACGATTTTCTCATTCTACTGAATAAAGGAACGTTTAGATAGGTATTTCAGTAATGTTTGTATTTTCGAATAATTTAAAAAATTTTATTGCGCATTCATTCTGTTTGTAGTTTAATTGCAATATATTCGAAACAATCAGAATTTTCGGGAGGTAAGACAATGCGGAATAAAAAATGGTTAGCTTTATCGGGTGTCGCTTTGCTTGCTACAGCAGCGTGTGGCGGTGGAGAAGAGGCAACAGATTCGACGGACGGATCGTCATCAAGTGACGCGAAAAAAGAAGTCACGCTCGTTTCGGCAACTGATTTGCCACAGCTTGACCCGACACTCACGACCGACTCGACATCGATCATCGTGACGAACAACGTCTTCGAGGGACTGTATCGTCTTGATGAAAACAACCAACCAGTACCAGGTATTGCTGAGGACGTCGAGATTTCGGAAGACGGTCTTACATACACATTTAAATTACGTGACGCCAACTGGTCAGACGGCTCACCAGTAACGGCTGAAGACTTCGTTTACTCGTGGAAACGTGCCCTCAACCCTGAAACGGGTGCCGAGTACGCATACATCCTTCAAGACTTGAAGAATGCCAACAAAATCCTCGGCGGCGAAGCTGAACTCGATTCACTCGGTGCGAAAGCAGTCGATGAGAAGACGCTTGAAGTTCAATTGGAAGCACCGGCTCCATACTTCCTCGGGTTGACAGGATTCCCGACGTACATGCCGCAAAAACAAGAGTTCGTCGAAGAACAAGGCGAGTCGTTCGCGACAGCCGTCGATAAAACGCTCTACAACGGCCCTTACGTACTTGATAGCTGGCAAGACAACGAAGGTTGGGTTTATAAAAAGAATCCAGATTACTGGGATGCTGAAAACGTCAAGATGGACACGATCAACGTCAAAGTCGTCAAAGAAGTCGCGACCGGTGTCAACTTGTTCGAGTCAGGTGAAGTCGACTATACGCTCTTGTCTTCTGAATTCGTTCCACAATTCCAAGAAGCAGAAGAGTTTAAAACACGTGCTGACGCACGGATCAACTTCCTTCGTTTCAACCAAAAGAATGAAGCACTCCAAAACGTGAATATTCGTGAAGCGTTGGCGAAAGGTTTCGACAAGCAAGGCGTAACTGACGTCATCTTGACAGACGGTTCACAGCCGGCCAACTTCATCGTCGCTAAGGACTTCACGTTCACGGAAGACGGAGCTGACTTCCGCGAGAAGTATCCTGATCTTCAAAGCTACAACGTCGACGAAGCGAAAGCTGCCTGGGATAAAGGACTTGCTGAGCTCGGCGTCGAGACGATCGAACTCGAGTTCCTCTCACGTGATGAAGAAGCGTTCAAGAAAGTCAACGAGTACATCAAAGGTGAACTCGAGAAGAACTTGCCTGGACTCACGCTTAACATCAAACAACAGCCGTTCAAAAACTTCCTCGAGCTTGAAGGTGCAGGCGACTATGATATCTCTGCTGCCGGCTGGGGCCCTGACTATCAGGATCCAATGACGTACCTCGACATGTGGATCACAGACGGTCCGTTCAACCGGATGGCGTACTCGAACGATGAGTACGATCAGTTGATCCAAAGCGCGAAGAAAGAAGCTGATCAAATGAAGCGTTGGGAGACGATGCAAGAAGCTGAACGCATCTTGCTCGAAGACGACTTCGCGATCGCACCGATCTACCAAAAAGGTGAAGCTTACCTCGAGCGCTCAAACATTCAAAACATGTACCGCCATCCGTTCGGAGCTGACGCTAGCTTCAAGTGGTTGGACGTTAACTAAAAAACAAATCCTGTCGCATAGCGGCAGGATTTGTTTTTACATTCCATACAAAAAAGATGTGTGTCACGAATCGCGTGACACACATCTTTTCGGATTGTTAGACGAGCTGTTTACGCTTCACGCTCAGCACGCATCTCTGCCGGCACTTGGCCGCGCTTCGAGATGACTTGAGCGACGACCAGCGCGACGACGAACGTCGCGAACGCCGCGAAGAAGCCAATCCACATCGAGCTTGTGATTCCGAGCACCAAGTAACCGACCGCCGACACTCCTGCCGCGATCAACGCGTACGGGAGTTGTGTCAACACGTGGTCGATGTGGTGCGACCCGGCACCCGTCGAACTGAGGATCGTCGTATCCGAGATCGGTGAACAGTGGTCACCGAACACGGCACCTGCGAGCACAGCGGCAAGCGTCGGGAGCAACAGCTCTGGGTCGACCGCCATGATCAAATCAGCACCAATTGGTAGCATGAGACCGAACGTCCCCCAGCTCGTACCTGTTGAGAACGCCATGAGACCGGCAATCGCGAACAAGATGAGCGGCAAGTATGACGCCGCGATCGTATCTGTGACGAAGCTTGCCAAGTAATCACCAGTTCTCATATCCCCGATGACGGCAATGATCGTCCAAGCGAACAGCAAGATGAGCACGGCTGGCCACATGGCCCGGATACCGGCCCACGCTGCATGGCCGTAGTCCACAGCTGGAATGTTGCGACCAATCAGGAGCAAGAACGCCACGATCAAACTGATGACCGCACCGGCAACGAGTGAACGCGTCACGTCCGTCGATTCGAACGCTCCGAGCAGCGAGAAGCTTTGACCGTCGGCAGCGAGTGCTTGACCACCCGTGTAAAGCATGGCCGAGACGGTCGCGATGATCAAGACGATGATCGGGACGATCAAGTCGCGGACTTTCCCACCATCATGCTCTTTAATGTCTTCACTCATCCCCATCGGCGCACCTTTCGACACGTCGTAGAGCTCGCCTTTAAGCGCACGTAGCTCGTGCGTCCGCATCGGTCCGATGGCAAGCCCTGTGAAAGCGACGTACCCTGTCAACATGAGTGCGAAGATGGCATAAAAGTTCATCGGGATGATTTGAATGAACGCCGAGAACGACGAGTAGCTGTCGATTGAGTACTTCGTTAAAATACCAGCAATGATGGCGATGATGTAGGCACCCCAGCTCGAAAGCGGGCTGATGACACAGACTGGAGCCGCCGTCGAGTCAATCGTATACGCGAGTTTAGCGCGCGATACTTTCTTCCGGTCCGTCAGCGGCCGGCTAATGTTCCCGACAGCGAGACTGTTGAAATAGTCGTCGATGAAAATCAAGATTCCAAGACCGAACGAGACAAGGCGTGCGCCGCGCGCCGTTTTAACGTTAGAAGCCGCCCATTCACCGAACGCGCGAGCGCCGCCCGATGTTTGGATGATCGACGATAAAATACCAAGCAAGAGCAAGAACGCGATCAAGAGCACGTTCCATTCGTTTATGGCCCCATCTGCCCAGAACAAGGCGATGACGTTCGACCATAAGTACTGAATCGATTCAAGCGGGTTGAAGCTATGAAGGAGCAAGACCCCTGCGATGATCCCGACACCGAGTGACGGAATGACTTTCCTAGTTGTGATCGCCATAATGATGGCGAGTAGTGCCGGTACTAACGAAAGTACCGATGTTGAATAATCTACCATGCTGATTTCCTCCTCTTCTGTTTGAGATGAGGCCCCCCAATGCTTAAAAAAACGCAAAGCGAGGGCATCGGCAACAAAGCCGACACCCTCGCTGGATGTTCCGTCTTTCTTAGCCGACTTGGAGCGCTCCATACGTAATATATGTATGGCAGTCTGACGGGTGTTTCCCGTCAGCCCAGCATAAAGTCAGAGACATGACTTTACACTTCGGCGATTCTGCCTTTCTGTAGTCTTCACCGTTGTCATCCTCGGACTACTTACTCATCAGCATCGCACCTCTACCTCATCGATAGCACGAATATTCATTTAAAGTTACGTCTAAATTATCATAGGTTACAGTAACATATCAATAGTTTTTTTAGTCACGGACGATTTGTTTTAATACAGCGAGCGCGGCTTGGTCGTTTGACTCAACGGCTTTAAAGAAATCACTAAAGAAATGATAAAGCACGAACCGTTCGGCATGCGATGACGTATGATCTTTGATCGTCAATAAAATCAAACGGCGCAACCGTCGCTTCGTCTGCGTCTCGCTAGGCAATTCTTCACATCGGTCCTTGAAGGCACGATACACAGAATTGATCAAATCCTCATGTTCATCATACGACCGGTTGTAAGCAACTTGTTCCATCTGTTATATCCCCCCTTTCAATTTGTACCGATGAAACTTGTTGTAACTATATCAACTTAAGCGCACGCATTCAATCGTTTCGGGTTGATCTTTACGAAAATCATACGTTAGACCGAGTCAATTTTCGACAAATGAGAACGTCGTCACATCAAACAGTCCCATGTCCGTCAACTTCAAGTCGGGAATGACGGGAAGTGCCAGGAACGACATCGTCAAATACGGGTTGAAGTGACGGTGAGCCCCGACGACGTCAAGTGCGTCGTTCAGCTGTTCGAGCACGTCTGCGACTTCATGATACGGACGCCTCGTCATGAGCCCCCCAATCTCGAGCGGCAAGACGGCAAGCACTTCCCCTTCCGAGACGGCGACGACACCGCCACCGACCTTCTCGAGCGTCTCTGCAGCCAGTAACATGTCTTCCGGGCTGACACCGGCGATGACAAGGTTATGGCTGTCGTGGGCGACAGTCGCTGCGAGCGCACCACGTTTCAGTCCAAAGCCCGTCACCGGTGCGAGCGCCATATGGCCCGTCCCGTGATGCCGCTCGATGACGGCGAGCGTCACGATGTCCTCGTTAAGATCAGCGCCCGATTCATCCGGATTGAACACGTGGCGGACCCGCTTCGTCAACAGGCTGTTCGGCAACACTTGAATGACGTCGACCGCTTCTTCCTTGATCGGCAAGCGGAACGAGTCAGTTGTCAGGTCCGGGAGTTTGAGCTCACCTTTCATCGGCTTCGGCACTTCAATCCCTTCGGCCTCGAACGTGGCTTTCCCCGCTCGAGCGACTACTTCACCATCGACGTAGACGGTTTCGATGTTAACCGATTCGACGTCTGACAAGATAACAAAGTTCGCTTTCTTGCCCGGCGCGATCGCACCGACGTCTTTCAAGCCGTATGCTTCGGCCGCATGAAGGCTGGCGATGGCGTATGCTGTCTCCGGCTTGACGCCCTGACGGATTGCCATGCGGATGTTATAGTCGATACCACCTTCTGCCACGAGATCATCGAGGTGCTTGTCGTCCGTACAGAACAAGAAGCGGTGGGCGTTACTTTCGGTGATGGCCCGACTCACTTTTTCGACGTTTCGCGCGACCGAACCTTCGCGAATCTGGACGTAAAAGCCACGACGGACCCGCTCGATCGCCTCTTCTGCCGTCGTACATTCGTGGTCGGTCATGATGCCGGCTGTCCGGTACACGTTCAACTGATCAGGATTGAGGCCTGACGCGTGACCATCGACGACTTTTCCCGCGAGTTCCGTTTGTGCGATTTTTTGGAGCATGTCCTCGCTTCCGGCTTCGACCGATGGATAATCCATCACTTCCCCGAGACCGTGCACCCCTGGGTCTCCTAAAAATGGCGCAAGGTCTTCGGCGTACAGTTTGGCGCCCGCGTGTTCGAACGGCGTCGCCGGGACGCAGCTCGGGAGCATCATCCGGACGTCGAGCGGCAACCCGTTCGCATCGGCAAGCATATACTCGATCCCGAGCGCACCGTTGACGTTCGCGATCTCATGTGGGTCGGCGATGACCGTCGTCACACCGAGCGGCAGGACTGCTTTCGCAAACTCATGCGGAGGTACCATCGACGACTCGATGTGAACGTGTGAGTCGATGAATGACGGAGCGAGCGTCCAAGACGGGTCATGATATTCCGTCTCCCCTTCGTAACCTTCCCCGATGGCGACGATATAGCCCGAGTCGATGGCGACATCGGTGCGAATCGTCCCGCGGCTATAGACGTCGATGACCGCTACGTCCTTAAAGACGACCGCCGCTTTCTTTTTCTTGGCGGCAATGTCGATCAAATATTGTTTTTCCATCTGTCTGTCTCCTTTTGCAACGTATTTTACCTATCTTATCAAGAATAATCTTTCGGGCGCAATTTCTTTTTGTAGTTGTGCGACAATGAACGCATATCTAATTGAAAGGGGTTACACATATGCAATACAAATTAGGAGACCTGATCCCACAAGTCGACGAGACGGTATTCGTCGCGCCTGGCGCCCACGTCATCGGTGACGTCACGATCGGAGCCCATTCCGGCGTCTGGTTCAACACCGTCATCCGTGGAGACGAGGGTCCGATCCAGATCGGCGCTTACGTCAATATTCAAGACGGGTCGATGATCCATCAATACGAAGGATCACCGACAATCATCCATGACCGTGTCTCGATCGGTCACATGGCGATGATTCACGGGTGTGAGATCGAGGAAGGCTGTCTCATCGGGATGCATGCGACCGTGCTTGACGGTGCGAAAGTCGGGAAAGGCTCGTTCGTTGCCGCCGGCGCCCTCGTCACACCGAATATGCAAATTCCGGAAGGTGTCATGGTCATGGGCGTACCGGCCAAAGTCGTCCGTCCGCTCAATGACGAAGACCGCTTCATCATGGAACGGACCGTCAACAAGTATGCGAAGCGGGCCGAGCAGTATTTGAACACGTGTGAACCGTTAACACCGACACAAAGTTTGTGAAAGCGTTTACAAGATTCATAAATTGTTAACGATTACCCCGATTTTTCTTCATGTTTCCCTTGTATACTGAGGATGTAGTCAAGCCGACGTGTTGAAAGGGGCCAATTGTATGTATCCAAACCATGCACAACTCATGTTAGACCTGTACGCCTCGTCCATTAACCCGAGCTATTGCCTTCACATCGATGATTCGTTCGATGATACGCTAAAAGGTACACATCGAGAGGTTTGGGAACGGATGCAATCGGATAATGACATAGAAGAAGAAACTCAAACTGGGGGAAAATAATTACCATGATTCCGACGAATGTCATTCAAAACTGGCTTGCTGGCAAGCTCAAAAAATAAACTGAGACGTTTTTAAACGTCTCAGCCTGTTTATACATCCAGCTCGAGTGCGGCCACGCCGTGCTCGAGCTTTTTCATGTTCACTCGAAGATCGTCAAACACGCATCAAGCGACTGCCGCGCCTTCGTCGGCGGAACGTCTTCAAATCGTCCGAGTTGGAGCAGACCGACGAACGTCTCCCCGTCCGCCCCGATCATCTCCTGCAGGCGAGCGTCTTCGAAGATACCGCCCGTCCGCCAGACGAGCCCGATGTTTTGCTCGGCACAGAGCAAATGGAAGTTCTGGATGAACGTCGCCGTCGCGAGCAGTGCATCCTTTTGCCCTTTCTCCGTCTCAAACGGCTTCGTCGTCACGTACACACACGCCGCCGCGTTGCGGATTCGTCCGGTAATCTTCTCTCGCTTGGCCTCAGGACCGTTTTGAAACGCCGGTTCGAGCGCGTCTAACAACACGCCTTTCCCGTCTCCATTGAACAAATAAAGATTCCACGGCTCGACTTTGTTATGAAACGGCGCTTGGTGGGCCGATGTCAGCAACTGATACAGCAATGCCGTATCAAGCGGTTCCTCTACAAACATCCGAATCGTCCGCCGCGACTCGATCAACTGTTGTCCGACTGTCTTCTCCATTAGAAATCACTTCCCCTGATGTAGTCTTTTTCATCATAAGTGAAAACGGTTCTCACGTGTAGCAATTTGACCGAAAAGCATGGGAACTTGGTAGCTCATCGTCCCGTATATAGAAATGACTAGACTGTTCTTTTGATTGAAACTTGCACTCCGTTTGAAGACGATACAAATAAGGAGAGGATCACCGTGACCCCACGTTTCAAATCGTTTCTATTATGTACGCTCTCGTTCGTCATCTTTACAACAGCATGTCAATCCGCGACATCGTCACCTTTGACGATTGACATGAAGAGCGAAGAAGAACAACGCCAAATCGTAGACAACTTCGCGTTCGAAGATTATAAAGCACTGTTTGACGACGTCATCACCGAAGCAAACCAGTTCGACGTTGAGGAACCGCTTCGAAAGTGGGTAATTCGGACATTGTCCCAAGAGAAACTGTATTATGAAACCGACTTGACGGATGAACAAGTCATCACGCTCTCAACGGAAGCGATGAAGCATGACATCGCATGGAAAATGGTCGCAAAAGAGCAGTACAACATTCACGTAACGGAAGAAGAAATTGACCGTTACATTCAACAAGGACCGGACCGGAGTGATTTACCGAGTCATCTCGCCTACGCGAGCGCCCTCGGCTTGTCGCTGCAACAACTAAATCATCAGTTCGATCGAGACCTTTATGAAAAGAATACGATTTGGCTAAAGTTGAAACTTGAGTTGGAAAAGAAGTACCAGACAGACGACAACAACGAGCTCGTTGATCGTTATGAAGCGGAAGTCAACGCACAACTAGATTAACCTGATAGATCGACTCGATAAAGTCGCATCGGTCGTTCATACGAAAAGGGGTTCAGTCGTGTTTATGACTGAACCCCTTTTCTTTATCTACCTACAAAATTATGTCGATTGTCCAATCACTTCACACGCGACCAAGTCTTCGAGTGTCTGTCTGCGGACGACGAGACGATGTGTCCCGTCTTTCACGAACACGACGGCCGGGCGGAGCATTTGGTTATAGTTGCTCGCCATCGAGAAGTTATAGGCGCCTGTCGCTTTGACGAGGAGAAGATCCCCGGCTTCGACCGGCGGGATGAGCGAACGGTTCGAGATGATGTCTCCCGACTCGCAGCATGCCCCGACGATCTTCGCTTCAAGCGTCTTCGCTTCATCCATCCGCGTCGCCGCAATGACGTCATATTCGGCATCATAGAGGGCAGGACGGATGTTGTCTGTCATGCCGCCGTCGACCGAGACGTATGTGCGGACACCGCTCACGTCTTTGACAGTCCCGACTTCATACAGCGTCGCACCGGCGTTGGCGACGAGCCAACGTCCCGGCTCGATGCCAATTTTCGGGAGCGGCAAACCGAATCGCTCCACTTCTGAAACGAGCGTATCCATCACTTGCGTCATCGTAGCGGCAAAGTCGAGCGGGTCGTCCGTCTCGAGATAGGCGACGCCGAAGCCACCGCCGATGTTCAACACATCAGCCGTAAAGCCGGTCTCCCGACGAATCGTCTCGATGAAGTTGACCATCGTCTTGACCGTATTGATGAACAGCGTCGGTTCTTGAATCTGTGACCCGACGTGACAATGGATCCCTTTCAGATGAAGACGTTCCGTCGCGAGTGTTTCCCGAACCGCTTCGAGATACGTGTCGTCATGCGTCGGGAAACCGAACTTCGTATCGACCCCACCCGTCTGGATCGCCTCGTGGGCGCCTCCGACGACTTGCGGGACGATGCGGAGCAAGACGTCGACATCGACATCATACTTTACAGCGAGACCCGAGAGCAGACCGATCTCACGCATGTTGTCGATCGTGAAATGGGTGATGCCGTTCTCGAGCGCGAACGAGATGTCTTGCACCGTCTTATTTGACCCGTGAACGTGAATCCGGTCAGCTGGGACACCGGCATGGAGCGCGACGAACATCTCACCGCGTGAGACGACGTCGATGCTCAAGCCCGCCGTCATGACTTTCTCATACACGGCCGCGATCGACATCGCCTTTGACGCATAGAGCGCGTACGTGTTCGGATACTTATCTAAAAATGCGCTCCGGACGAGCCCGAGCCGAGTTTCAAGTTCTGGCTCGCTCATGATATAGAGCGGTGTCCCGTACGTCGCTTGAAGTTCTTGGACGGATACGCCCTCGATCATACAAACGGATTGGTTGCTGGTGTACATAAAATGCCTCCTTCAAAGCGATGCGGGACACGCCATGAGCGTGCGCATAGTTGTTCCGAGTTGTTGGCGTGCCCGGTCCGGGTCACGTCATCGATCTTCGTCTCATTACCGTACAGCTCGACCCGGTCACCGATTTGAACCGTCTCGTCGACACGGAGGAAGCTGTGGCTCATGAAAATATTGCTGACGAACGGGAACGCCCGTCCATTAATGTGGACCGGCAAATGCCGGCGGGCCCGCATCAAGCCATCGCCATATCCGACTGACAATACGGCAATCCGCTCTTTCGACGGTGCCGTGTAGCCCGTCCCGTAGCCGACGTGTGCGCCGGCCTCGATGTCGTGCACGGCAACGACTTCCGTCTCCCAATGAAACGCCGGGACGAGCCAATCGACCGCCTCGACCGATGAGTAGCCGTAGAGAAAGATTCCGACCCGGACGTGCGTGCAGTGCCCGAGACGCGGATCGGCTTGAAGCGTCGCCGCGCTGTTGGCGGCATGGACGACTTCAAACGAATGCCGTTCGATCAGACGCGTCGACCAGTCGGCAAACCGTTCGACATGGACACTGTGCTCGATTTCGGCGTTATCGGCGTCGGCGAGCGGAAAGTGTGTGCATAAACCGACGAGATTGAGCTTTTCATCTTGGCAGAACGCTAAGATGGCGAGCGCTTCTTCGAACGTCTTCGCACCGAACCGGTTCATGCCGACGTCGAGCTTCAAATGAAGACGGACGCCGTCGAGCTCATGGCGTTGTGAGACGAGCCAATCGTACGAACCGATGGCGACGTCTAAACCGTCGCGATGCACGGCCGACCACTCGTAAACGGGGTTCATGACGAGGACGTTCGCCTCGGGCGCATGCACCCGGACCTCGCTCCCCTCGTCGAGCGTCGTCACCATGAAGTGACGCACCCCCTCTGCGTACAGTGTCGTCACAACTGGCTCCATCCCTAAGTTATAGGCGTTGTTTTTCACGACGGCAAACACCGGTCGGCCGAGTGCCTCGATCCGACGTTTGTTCTCGCGAATCGCGTTTAAGTCAATTGTGACTCCCATACACATTGCTCCTTTATTCTTTGACTGCTTCTTTGACGAACGTAATCCAATCGCGGTGTGCCGGGATTTGTCCCGTCACGGTCTCGCGGTAACGGGCGAGCATAGTCGTTGCGACCGTCTGAACCCCGCCGCCGATCGAGATATTGTCGACTTCGATGACACTCGTCACTTCAGCTGCTGTACCCGTCAAGAAGATCTCATCTGCTACATACAATTCATCACGTCCGATATGGCGCTCAATGACCTCGAACCCTTCTTCACGGGCAAGATCGATGACCGTTTGACGCGTGATGCCGTCGAGGACAGAACAGTCGAGTGACGGTGTGAAAATTTTATTGCCTTTGACGAGGAAGATGTTGGCGACGCTCGCCTCGCTGACGTTTCCGTTCATGTCGAGGGCGATCGCTTCGTCATACCCGTCTCGGACCGCTTCTCCTTTAAGGAGTTGCGAATTCATATAGTTGGCGGCCGCTTTCGCTTGCATCGGCATCATCGTCGAAGAGACGCGGCGGTATGACGCGACTTTCGCCCGGATACCGACCGTCTTGCTGAAATATTCGCCGAGCGGCCAGCATGAGATGGCAACGTGTACTTTCGTTTCCTGCGTCGGCATGAGTGCCTGCCAAGGTGTGCCGAGGAAAACGAATGGACGGATGTAACACGCTTCAAAGCCGTTGCGTTCGATCAATTCGATCGTCGCTTGTTCGAGCTCGTCGACCGTGTACGGTAGTTCGACGTGATAGTAAGCACACGAACGAACGAGTCGCTCCAAGTGTTCACGGAGTCGGAAGATGGCTGGACCTTCCTCTGTGTGATACGCCCGAATTCCTTCGAAGAACCCGCTACCGTAGTGGATCGCGTGCGTCATGATACTCGTGTTCGCGTCACTCGGCTCGATCCAAGCCCCGTCTTTCCACATCCATTGTCCATATTGTTCCATTGTTCAACTCTCCCATTCACTTTTGATATTTTCTGTCTATTATACGTTACAGGGAGCGTAAGTCATCCACTAGTTGTGTTTTTTCTGCTGTTTTTTCATCTTTTTGCTTGATGACACGGGCTGGCGTGCCGGCGACGACACTTCCTGCCGGGACGTCGACTGTGACGACACTGCCTGCTGCGACGACCGCATTCTCGCCGACACGGACACCTTCTAAAATGACCGCGTTTGCACCGATCATGACCCCGTCTTCGATGATGACCGGATCTTTTGAAGGCGGCTCGAGGACACCTGCGACGACTGCGCCAGCGCCAAGGTGGACGTTTTTACCGAGTGTGCCGCGGGCGCCGATGACGGCGTTCATGTCGACCATCGACCCGTCACCGATGACGGCGCCGATATTGATGACCGCCCCCATCATGACGACGACGTTGTTGCCGATTTGAACGTGGTCACGGATGAACGAACCTGGTTCGATGCGGGCGTTCAACTTCGTCGTGTCAAGCATCGGCACGGCGCTGTTGCGGCGGTCGAACTCGAGGTGCGAGTCGGTGATGACTGACGCGTTCGCTTCAAGGAAAGCGGCCGCACGTTCAGCCGTCGTGAGGAATAGTTTCGACTCGTCCGTTCCGAATGCTTTTGCTTCTTCGATTGTTAGACCTGCCAACTGACCGTTGACGTACAATTTGACTGGCGTTTCTTTCTTGGCATCTTTAATGTATTGTGCGATCTCATAAGCGTTTGTGAGTAACATGAGTGGCCTCCTCGTATAGGTTCGTTAAATTGTATAATCCGGCCGGGCGGTCGAGAATTGTCGCCGCCGCGGCGAGTGCCCCGTTCGCGAAGACGCGTTTCGACAGGGCCGTATGTTTTAATTCAAGCATTTCATCGTCTCCGGCGAAGAGCACCGTATGCTCACCGAAGATCGTACCGCCGCGGACCGAGTGCATGCCGAGTTCGTCGGTGCCTCTCGCCTCACGGCGTGACGCACGTTCGTACACCGGCGTCACGTCCCGCTTCGCCTCGATGGCACGGGCGAGCAGTTCAGCCGTCCCGCTCGGCGCGTCGACTTTTTTACGGTGATGCGCTTCGATCACTTCGATATCATAACCAAGCGTGAGCGGCACGAGCTGATCAAGCAACTGCTTCAACAGTGCAATCCCGTAAGACGTGTTATACGACTGGAAGATCGGGATCTGTTTCGATGCGTCCTCGATCTTTGCCAGTTCCGCTTCCGAGAAGCCCGTCGTCGCGATGACGAGCGGGATTTGTTTGTCTTTCCCGAACGCGAGCACATCATCAAGCAGCGCCGGGTTCGAGAAGTCGATGACGACGTCGATCGCGGCGTCAACTTCTTTCAGTGAAACGGGATGATCGCCGCCCGCCGGTGAGACGATGGCCGCGACGTTCAAGTTTTGAGCGAGCGCGACTTCTTCAACGATCTGCCCCATCGCGCCGTATCCGTGAATTAACAAGTTCACTGTCTCACCTCATTAAACTGCTCCATCGCCGACAACAGACGTGCCTCGGCCGTCGCGCTCATCGGAACGAGCGGGAGGCGCGGCGAGCCAAATTCGAAGCCGCGGGCGTTCAACGCCGCCTTGACCGGGATCGGGTTCACTTCGGCGAACAGTTCATCGATGACCGGAAGCAAGCGGATCTGCCATGTGCGGGCCGTCTCTAAATCTCCAGCGAGAAGCGCTTCGGCGAGCGCGACCGTCGCTCCCGGATACACGTTCGAGAGCACCGAGACGACACCTTGGGCGCCCCATGCCATGTACGGCAGGATTTGGTCGTCGTTTCCGCAGTAGACCGGGAAACCTTCCGGCAAGTGGGCCATCATTTGCGCCATCACCGAGATGTCCCCGCTCGCTTCTTTCAACGCAGCGATCTGTGGGTGTTCGGCGAGTTCACCGACCGTTGCCGGATCGAGCGCGACGCCTGTCCGTGACGGGACGTTGTAGAGCATGAGTGGAATCGGTGACGCGTCGGCGATCGCCGTGAAGTGGGCGATCAGCCCCGCTTGGGTCGACTTATTATAGTAAGGCGTGACGACCATCGCCATCTCGGCACCAAGTTCTGCCGCCCGTTTCGTCTTGGTGATACTTAACGCCGTATTGTTCGACCCTGTCCCGGCGATGATGACGGCACGACCGGCGGCGACTTCGATCGCCTTCGTGAGGAGCGTCTCGAACTCTTCGTCCGTGATCGTCATCCCTTCGCCTGTCGTCCCCCCGACGACAAGACCGCTGACGCCTTCTTTGATTTGATCTTCAATCAATGTTTCCCACGCTGTGAGATTTAACTGACCGTCCGTTTGGAACGGTGTAGCGAGTGCTGTAGCGACTCCTGTAAACATATGATTTCCCCCTTATTTCGTAGCGACTTGCCCGATCATGCACTGGGCGATTTGAACGGCGTTCGCCGCCGCCCCTTTGCGAACGTTATCGGCGACACACCAGAGATGGAACGTGTTCGGTTGCGACTCGTCGCGGCGGACGCGACCGACGTACACTTCGTCCGTCCCGTTCGCATCGAGCGGCGTCGGGTAGACGAGTTCGCTCGGGTTGTCCATGAGGACGACGCCTGGCGCGTCACTGAGGACCGCCTTCACTTCCGCGAGCGTCGCTTCACGATCGAGCGTGACCGTGATCGAGACGGCGTGGCTGTTACGGACCGGGACGCGGACACACGTCGCCGTCACACCTAATTCTGGTGCGTTCAAAATTTTGCGTGTCTCGTCGATCATCTTTTGTTCTTCTTTCGTGTAGCCGTTCTCGAGGAAGACATCGATATGCGGCAGCACGTTATCGTAGATCGGATACGGGTAGTTTTGCGGCTCTTCACCGCGGGCGCCCCGTTCGAGGTCTTCGATGCCTTTTTGTCCCGAACCGGAGACGGCTTGGTAAGACGTATAGGCGACGCGTGTCAATCCGTACACTTCTGCGAGCGGTGCGAGGGCGACGACCGATTGGATCGTCGAGCAGTTCGGATTGGCGATGAGCATCTTGTCCGGGCCCAGTTCGACTCGGTTCACTTCTGGTACGACGAGCGGGATTCCTGCTTGCATCCGGAACGCGCTCGAGTTATCGATGACGATGACCCCTTGTTCACTCAGGCGCGGTGCATACTGTTCACTGATGCTACCACCGGCCGAGAACAAGGCGATGTCGATCGCGTCTGCGTAAATCGCGTCCGACAGTTCACGGATGACGATGTCGCGACCGTTCACTTCGAATGTTTTCCCAGCCGAGCGGGCTGACGCATATAGTAATAGTTCGTTGATTGGAAACTCATATTCTGTGAGCACGTCGATCATTTTTTGACCGACGGCGCCTGTCGCACCGATGACGGCAACGTTATACATGGTAACTCCCCCTTATAAATGGAAACGCTCCGCGATGGCCGCGACCGCCGCTTCAACGTCTTGATCGTTAATCGTGTAAGAGATGCTGATCTCTGAAGTTGTGACTTGATAGAACGGGATTCCGCTCTCACGGAACGTGGCGAACAATCCGGCTGCGACACCGGTCGCGTCACGCATGCCGATGCCGACGACCGAGATTTTCGCATGTTCGGTATGACGGTCGATTTTAATTTGCGGGAACGCCTCCGTCAGTTCGGCGAGCGCTTCTTCGAGGAACGCCTCCTCGTCAAGTGGACAAGTGAACGACAGGAACACTTCACCGTCGAACGCTGTCTGACTGATCATGTCGATATTGACGTGACGCTGTGACAACTTCTCGAAAATATCGGCAACCCCTGCCACTGAATGCGGAATATGTTTGATTGAGACGCTGAGCACGTTTTTCACGACGCTCACGCTCGTCACCGCTTTTTGTTCCATCGCCTGTGTCATATCCATGATCCATGTTCCTCCTTCGCTCGATAGCGTCTTCCCTACAAAGATGTTCACATCATATTTTTTGGCCAGCTCGACGCTGCGCATTTCCATCACTTTCGAGCCGAGCGCGCTCATTTCCATCATCTCGTCATACGAGACGGTATCTAGGCGACGTGCCGTTTTATGGATACGCGGATCGGCCGTATAGACACCGGCGACGTCCGTATAAATCTCACAACGTTTACTGAGGACGGCGGCAAGTGCGACGGCTGTCGTATCCGAACCACCGCGTCCGAGCGTCGTCACATCCCCGAACTCGTTGACGCCTTGGAAGCCGGCGACGATGACGACGTCATTCGTTCTGAGCCTTTCTTCCAACACTTCTTTCCGGATCGCTTTGATTTTACTTTTCGTGTGAATGCCCATCGTGTCGATCCCGGCCTGTTGCCCCGTGAGCGAGATGGCGGCGACGCCTCGTGAGTTCAAGGCGATGCTGAGTAGACTGATCGTCTGTTCTTCTCCGACGGCGAGCAAGCGGTCGAGCTCACGAATCATCGGACGCTCTGTAATTTGTTTTGCGAGTGACAGGAGCGAATCGGTCGTTTTCCCCATCGCGGAGACGACGACGACGAGTTTCTCGCCAGCAACGACTCGTGTCTGTAAATATTCAGAAATTGCCTGAATCTGTTCGATTGTGGCAACAGAACTTCCTCCAAATTTTAGTACGGTTGTCATCAGGTTCCCCACTTTCATGATGTCGACCAACAGAAAAAGCGGCAGACCGGTAGGAAGCACTCTCCCTACGGTCTGCCGCTTGTACGCGCAGTTGAAAAACGATTAAAAAATCGTTCCGTAGATAGCGCTCCATGGCATTTCATCCATGGCAGTGTAGGCGTTGTTCACGACTACCCCAGCCTTCGTTCGTACGCATGCGAACGTTGACTTCGGCGAATTTCCCCTTTCGGCTCGATCCGGAATGCGTCCGTTTCAATCAAGCTTACTCATGTCATTCGCAACCTCTATCTGTCAGTTGTTAGTTTTAGTTATAACAAATGCTTCCCGGCTTGCCAACCTTTTTTTAGAAAAAAAGAAACTTTCTAAAAATAATCACCACGACTTCTTCATCATCCGATGCGGGATATCGGCGTCTAAAAACTCGTCACCGAACGTCGTATAGTCGAGCCGTTCATAGAACGGGAGCGCCGTCAGTTGAGCGCCGAGCTTCAACTCATGCAGCCCGCTCTCGCGCGCCACATCCTCGATTTCGAGCATCAGCTTTTTCGCATATCCGTTCCCTCTCGCCGATGCGAGCGTGGCGACCCGTTCGACTTTGCCGACACCGTCTCCGATTGGTCGCAGTCGTGCCGTCGTCACGGGCTCCCCGTCTATCATCCCGACAAAATGGATACAGATTGGATCGAGGTCGTCATATTCGAGCGCCGGGTCAATCCCTTGCTCGCCGATAAAGACAACCTCCCGTACGGAACGGGCTCGTTCGATGAGCGACGTGTCGTTGCCGTGTTCAATCGTCAACATGACACCACTCCTTCCTGTAACCGTTTGACGACTTCTGCCGTGGCCCGTTCTAGGTCGACGATCGATTCGAAGCGGGCTTGGGCTTGTTTATGACTGCCACCGCCCCGACCGATGCCAAGGTCGTCTAACGTCCGTTTTAAAAACTTGCCGATGGCGATGTCATGCGTCCCGTCATGCATGAGCAACAGTTTTTGTCCGGTATGATTGGCACCGACGGCAATCCGTCCGGTCGCCGCAATCCGTTCGACGATCATCGTCGTGAGCGTCTCCGCCTCGGTCTTGCCGATGTGCGTGATGACGTAATTGTCCTCTTGTAAGAATGCTGCGACTTTTGCCTTGGCGACCCGGGCCTCGAGCACCTTCACTTCTTTTTCACGTTCGAGTCGCGCCGTCCGCTCTTCGGCGACACGGGCCGCGACCGTCTCGTTCGTCGTCGACAACGTTTGATGGATCGCCCGTAGCGCGGTGCGCGAAGATTGGATGACCGTTAGTGCCCGCATCCCTGCGACATACGTCAAACGAACGTTCCCCCGCACTTTTTTCATCGAGGTCACTTTAATGATCCCGAGCTGGCCGGTCGTCGACACATGCGTCCCTCCGCAAGCGTTATAATCGAGTCCATCGATTTCGACGATCCGAATCGTGCCGGTGCGATCCGTCGCTTTACGTAACCGGTCATGCTCGACTTCGCCATCCTGTAATTCAAAAATGTGAATCGGTCGGTTGTCGAAGATGATCTGCTGAACGTCACGTTCTAACGTTTCGATTAACTCCCAATCGAACGATTCGGCCGCGATCTCGATCGATGAATCGTCAGCACTGATCCCAAAACTGAGCGTCTCGATACCGTATCGGTCTTCAAGCAAGGCCGTCAGCACGTGTTGCGCCGTATGTTGGATCGAGTGGTCGTGACGTGTCGCTGCGTCGATTTGACCGATCACTACCGTTGCTTCGTCGATTGGATCGTTGACGAGGTGCCACACGGTCGAGTCGTCACGTTGCACATCTAAAACGGCTTGTCCGCCAATCGTCCCTGTATCGGCCGGTTGTCCGCCACCTTCCGCGTAAAAATGTGTTGCTGCAAGCGCGATCCACGTGCCCCGCTCATCTTCCCGCTGCGCTGTCACCGTCGTTTCAAATTGCCATGAGTTCATATTGGTCGCCACCTTTTCTGCATGATATGTTCAGACAACTAGTCTGATTTGGTCTATAATAAGTAACACTTACCCTTAGGTCAGGAGCGATATGTATGTTACAGATTGATAAAAAGTCCCCGCTACCTATTTATTATCAAATCGAAGCTTATTTAAAGCAACAAATAGACGCTGGCGAGCTCCAACCCGGCGAATCGATCCCGTCCGAACGGGAATACTCGGAGCGGTATAACGTCAGCCGGATGACGGTGCGCCAGGCGATCACGAACCTCGTCAACGCTGGTTATTTGAGCCGTCAAAAAGGACGTGGTACGTTCGTCGCCAGTAAAAAAATCACGATGGCGTTGTCCGGTTTGACGAGTTTCTCAGAAGAAATCAAACACCGGGGCATGCGCCCGTTCAGCCGTCTATTGTCATTCGACACGATTCCGGCCTCGAATAAAATCGCACAGAAATTGAATGTCGCAGCCAGTACGCCGGTCTATGAGATGAAGCGTCTCCGACTCGCCGACGAGGACGTGCTCGCTTTAGAGACCGCCTATATCCCGGTCGCCTTATTGCCCGAACTGACCGAGGCAGATGCCGTCGGCTCGATTTATGAGTTCGCCGAACAGTCCGGACTGCGTTTGAAAAACGCGACACAGACGCTCGAAGCCCGAAGCGCCGGACCTGTTGAAGCGAAGCTGTTGACCATCTCCCCGAACGCGCCCGTCCTATTGATCGACCAACGGACGTATCTCGAGAACGGCGACATGTTCGAATACAGTCGTTCTTTGTTCCGCGGCGATGCGTATTCGTTCACTGTCGCGATGGAACGCACCTAAAAAAATGGTTTGCCCCGCTGAGGGCAAACCATTTTTTATTGGGCTTCGTATGTGATGCCGGACGGGTCGAGCATATAAGACTCGAGCTCCGTCTCCGTCATCGCTTCGACTTCGTTGCCGGAATCCGCTTGTTGCACACGGTACCGGACCTCGTCGAGCAACGGTTCGTTCAAGAAGTAATAGAAGTGGCCGTCATTGCCACGCGCACCTTCTCCGGTCAATTGATATTGAACCGTGTTGTTAAGGGCACCGACGTCTTCGATCAAACGCATATAGTCGTTCGGTCCAAGCGTCGTCTGCATATTGTCACCGACCGATTTGAGCACTTTATCATAGTTGTTGATCAATGACGTGCCGAGCGACTGCTCGAGCACGGCGTTGATGACTTCCATTTGACGTTGGCCGCGCCCGATGTCCCCGCGCGGGTCGTCATAGCGGTTTCGGACATAAGCGAGTGCTTCTTCACCCGACAACTGCTGAAGGCCGGCTTCGACTTGGACGGCTTCACGGGATGCGTCATAACTCTTCTGTTCAGACGAGAACGGAACGTCGATTTCGACGCCTCCGACAGCATCGATGAAGTCGACGAATCCTTGGAAGTTGAGCGACACGACGTGGTCGATTTCAACACCGACTAGGTCTTCAACCGTATTCGTCGACATGCGCATACCGTTGTTCGGATCCGACTCGTCCATCGATCCGAAATAGTAGGCGTGCGTGATTTTGTCTTGATCGAGACCGGTCTTACCGTAAGGGATATCGAATCCTGTGTAATCGATATTGACGTACGAGTCTCGCGGAATGCTGAGCATCGTCGTCTGCTTGTCTTTCTTGTTCAAAATGACGACAATCATGACGTCAGAGCGACCGAACTCCCCTCGCGCTTTCTTTTGCGGGGAGAGGTCGGTCCCGAGCACGAGGAAACTTTCGGTGTCCTCTTTATCAAACCGGGTCGGTTCGATCGTCGGGTCGTCCTCGAGCGTCACTTGTGTGCCGGACAACATGTTGTGCGCTTTATAAAAAGCCGCCCCATACATGCTAGAGCCGACGATGACGGCAATGAGGATCAGCGAGCTGAACACTTTATAAAACGTAGACGGACCTTTACGCCGTCTACGCGCCTGGGTTCTTGAGTTCATGTTTTTCTCCTTCACGGTCGAATGATACGAGCTTCACTTATTATAGAGGAATCCTCGAGTTTTGTCGAAAACGTTTTGATGACAAACTCATTTCCATACAATTTCCCATAATCGCAACCAAAAAAACCTGGGGACGTGCGTCCCCAGGTTGAACGGTTATGAGCGGATCGAGAAGAACCGTGCGGCTGCTTCGCTTCCGCGTGCCTGTAAAGCTTGCGCGCACTGTGAGGCCGCCTCGGTATCAAGTACGATCGTGACACTCGGATGCGCCTGCAAAATCGTCGCGGGCCAATCGACAGACGGCACACTCTCGATCATGTGATGGACCGCGTTCGCTTTTCGGTCTCCCGTTGCGACGAGAACAATCTCGCGCGCGTTCATGATCGTATCGAGTCCCATCGTGATCGCGTGCGTCGGGACTTCTTCGCTTGCATCGAAGAAGCGGCGATTCGCCTCCCGCGTCGACTCGGTGAGCGCTGTCACGTGCGTCTTCGCATCGAGCGCCGTCCCCGGTTCATTGAACGCGATATGCCCGTTTTCACCGATCCCGAGCAGTTGAAGATCGACACCGATTGATCGGACGAGCTGTTCATACCGCTCCGCTTCAGCATCAGGATCTTTTGCGTCACCACGCGGAAGATGGCTTTCTTTGAACGGAACATCGTTGAACAGACGTTCTTCCATGAAATGATAGTAGCTTTGAGGATGACTCGGAGCAAGCCCGATATATTCGTCCAAATTGACGCTTGTCACATGGCGGCAATCGAGCTGGTCCTGCTTGAACATCTTATACATCCCGACCGGCGTGCTCCCCGTCGCCAGCCCGAGCACGAACTCACGTTTCCCGGCCAACCGCTCTTTAATGAGCGTATAGGCAATCTGTTCAGCGTCCGCTGGTGTCTTCGCTACTAATATGTTCATTTCACGTCCTCCTTCTCAAATCCGATGCGTCCTTGGTGAATTGTCTGCTCGACCGTCAATGACTCGTCCCAGATGACGAGATCAGCGTCAAACCCGGCTGCGATTGACCCTTTTTTACTCATGCCGAACTCCGCGGCTTGGTTCGCGGACGTCATCTTCACTGCTTCTTGAATCGTGCAGCCGGTGAAGGCGATGATGTTGCGGAACGCCGCGTCCATCGTCAACACACTTCCAGCCAAGTTACCGGCTTCAAGCCGCGCTGCGCCATCCTCGACGATGACCGGTTGTCCCCCGAGCTCGTAACGCCCGTCCGGAAGACCTTTCGCCCGCATCGCATCCGTGATGACGACGAGACCGTCCGCGCCTTTCAAGCGATACGCGAAATCGACCATCTCGGGACGGCTGTGAATCCCGTCCGGAATAATTTCAACCATGACGTCCCGTTCTAGCAGGCAGTAACCGACCGTCCCCGGTTCACGGTGGTGCAGCCCGCGCATTTGATTGTATAAATGTGTGCCGTGCTTCACGCCAGCCGCTTTGTTCTCGGCAAACGTCGCATTCGTATGACCGGCTGAGCCGATGGCACCCGATTCAATCATTACTCGCTCAAGCTCTCGTGCGCCCGGACGTTCCGGTGCGTACGTGACGAGTCGGATGTGACCGCCCGCCTCGTCTTGCCAGATGCGAAACTGTTCAGCGTCAGGATCGATAATATATTCTGCCGGTTGAGCCCCCGCGTTCTCGACGTTGACGAACGGTCCTTCTAGATGGATACCGGCAACCGTCGTCTCGTTTGACTCGATGACGTCACGGACAGACTCGAGCGCCTTGGTGATTTCTTCCGGTGACTGCGTGATCGTCGTCGCAAAAAACGAGGTCACTCCTTCGGCGAGCATCGATTGACTGAGGAAACGTAACCGGTCTCGGTCCGCATCCATCGTGTCGACGTCATAACCCCCGTGGACATGTATATCAATCATGCCCGGTGTCACGAGTTTTCCTGCGACATCGATCACTGTCTCATCTCCAGCCTCATAGTCAGCCATCGCCCCGACCGCTTCAATCGTTTTCCCGTTTATCCGAACATAACCGCGTTCCCACGTCTCCTGTCCAGAAACGAGGTGTGCGTTAATAATCACCATCATCAGTCATCCACCCTTTCACTCCTATTCTCGACAATAGCATAACAAAAATCAGTATAGTTGTATAGACCAATTTATCCATTTTAAAAAAACATCAAATCATCAGTCATTTGCCCGACTTCCCATCGACTCAAACAAAAAAAAGGCTGAACCCGGGCGAACCGGCATCCAACCTTATTTTGTCACGCTGTCTCTTCGACAGCTGCTTTGGCATTGTATCGTTTGACGATATGGACGAGGCGCATGAACAAGAGCACTGCCCCGGCGGCAAGTCCGACGATGAGCCCGATCCAATAACCATCGGGACCGAAGCCGAACCGTTCCGCGAGTAAGAAACCGAGCGGCAGCCCGATCACCCAGTAGGCGATGAGCGACAACACGAGCGTCACGTTGACGTCCTTGAAACCGCGCAAGATGCCTTGAATCGGGGCGGCGACGGCGTCAGATAATTGGAAGAAGACCGCAAAGATCATGAAGTGGGCCGCAAGTTCCACGACAGCGGCGTCATTCGTATAAATGGCGGCGACGCGTTCATTCTGCCAGAACAACAAGGCGCCTGAAAATGACGATACGGCCAGACAGAGCACGATCCCAATCTTGGCATAGCGCACCGCGTCTTGGAGTCGGCGCGCACCGAGTTCATAGCCGACGACGATCGTCAAAGCGCTCGAAGCGGACAACGGCAACATATAGACGAACGAGGCAAAGTTGATCGCCGCTTGGTGGGCGGCGACGATATTGTCCCCGTACTCGCTAAGGAGTAAGGTCACGGCCGCGA
Source organism: Exiguobacterium sp. s142 (assembly GCF_018618455.1). Lineage (NCBI taxonomy): Bacteria > Bacillati > Bacillota > Bacilli > Caryophanales > Exiguobacterium > Exiguobacterium sp. s142. The sequence continues at coordinate 177,420 of NZ_JACSMB010000004.1, forward strand.
AGATGCTGACCTCGGCAAAGATGGCGAGGCCGATCGGCGTCCCGAGCTTGAGCAGTTCTTTTTGGCGCGGCCATGCCAATCGATCCGGCGCGCGCAGGAACCGATACTCAAGGAACGGTTTCCCGCTCCGGACGAACGCGAACGCCATGAAGAAGAGAAGCCAATACGTGATCGCAGAAGCGATGCCGGCCCCGATGCCCCCATAAGCAGGAAGTCCGAGCTTCCCGAAAATGAAGATGTAGTTTAACCCGACGTTAATGGGTAACCCTAATAGTATAAGCAACATGGAAATTCGGGTTTTTCCGAGTGAATCCATGAGCGTCCGGAGCACGTTGAACAAGAACATCGGCAAGACGCCGAATCCGAGCGCGAGCAAATAACCTTTGGCGATTCGTTTTCCTTCCTCACTTAGCCCCATCCCGTCCACTGCGGCCGGAACGAGGAACGCACCGAGGACGAGTGTCGCGATGCTCAGTCCGATCGCTAAGTAAACGCCTTGATACAACGTCCGTTGGATATGTTGGATATTACGGGCTCCGAGCGCCTGAGCGACAATCGGTGCGACGGCAAGCAGAATCCCGCTCAGTCCCGTATAGACCGGCATCCATAGACTCGAGCCGACACCGACGCCAGCCAAGTCGACGGCTCCGGCTCGGCCTGACATGACCGTATCGAAGAAGCTGATTAAGTAGAATGATACTTGCGTGACTAAAATTGGAAAGAAAATCGTGAAGAACAATTTTATTTTTTCGTTAAGTGAATGCGTTTGATACATGGACAACCCTCATCTCATTTCAGAAAGGAACAAATTCGGATGAATCAACGGAATGCAGAGAAGCTAAAGTACGAACTATTGGAAACATGGAATACGTTCAACCATTATATGACCGAAGCGCTCACCTTTCAAAACACAGAAGACGTGCATCAGGCCCGGGTCCATTTGCGCAAGTTGCTGACGTTCATGCAACTGTACGAAACGAAACCTTCCACGTATCGGCAATTGAAACAGCTGATGGAAGCGCTCGGCGCGGTCCGTGACGGGGACGTGTTGCTCCAAGGTCTCGCAATCGAGACCGGGCTCGAGCAGGCGTTTGCCGATCACATGGAAGCGAACCGCGCCAAAGACCGGACGTTATTAAATTCGCGCGTCACCGAAAAGATGACGCCGTCGCTCGACCAACAAGTGCGCCGCTTCATCGGCGGTCAATTGTATCGCTCGTTAAAGAAGCAAGACGCCTCAGCGTTTCTCGATAAGGCAAAATCGGAGCGGAAACGCCGCGTCGAGTCCCACCACCACGCCACATCAAAGCATGACCGGCTCGAGGCACTCCATAAAGTCCGGCTCGCCGTGAAGCGTGAACGCTACTTGCACGAGTACTTGATAAACTACGAAGAAAAGGCCTCGAAAGACCAGGTCCAAAAGTTGAAACGGCTCCAAACCGAGCTCGGTGAGATGAATGACCGTCATCAATTGCTGCTGCGCTGGACCGATTTTTCACCGCCGACCGAATACGTTTCGGCGTATGAACGACTCATCGACACACTGCACGAGCAACTTGACGCTTCTGTCGACGCCATCAAGCTCTAGCGTGACGTGTAGCGTTCGACGAGTAGTTCGAGTAGCTTCATACCAGCAATCGAATTGCCTTTTGAGTCGAGCGCGGGACCGAAAATCCCGAAGCCGACGTCGCTCAGTCCGAGTTCGTGCTTCCCGGTCGCGAGAATCGCACCCGACACCCCGCTCTTCCCTGGCAGACCGACACGGACCGCAAACTCACCGGAGGCGTCATACATGCCACAAGTCGTCATGATCGCTTTGACGATGCGGACGACCCGGCGCGGAATCAACTCTTCGCCTGTGACCGGGTCTTCCCCGTTGCCCGCGAGCACCCGTCCGATGCGGGCCAACTCAAAACAGTCGATCTCGATGGCACATTGTTTCGTATAGACGTCGATGATCTCATCGACGTCGCCTTCCACGATGCCGTGGTGGCGCATGAAATAAAGCAAGGCCCGGTTCAAGTCGGTCGTCTCGTATTCCGAGCGGGCGACTTTTTCGTTGTACGTCACTTCTTCGACCGGCACGCCGAGTAACGTCGCTAAAAATTGACGGAACTGATAAATTTTAAGTTCCGCCGTATCCCCTAATATCATGCTCGTGACGGCTAGCGCCCCGGCGTTAATCATCGGATTGAGTGGTTTCGATGGCACGGTCTCTTCGAGCTTGGCGATCGAGTTGAACGCATCACCCGTAGGCTCCATCCCGACTTTCGAGAACACGAAGTCCTCGCCGAACTCCATCAATACGTAACAAAGCGCGAGTGCTTTCGAGACGCTTTGAATCGTAAACTTATGATGGACATCACCCGCATGGATGTAAGAACCGTCAGGCAGGCAAATCGCCACGCCGAGCAAGTCATCCTTGACATGTGCGAGCTCAGGGATATAATCCGCAACTTTTCCTTGAGCCGTATACGGACGACACTCGTCGACCAAATGCGCCAACTGCTGTTCTAATACGTTCATCAAAATCACCTCATATCCGATAGTTTACAACCGGCTCATCTTATCATATCTTCTCAAGCTTAGCCATCAGGCGGACCGTCATCTTTGGACGATCCTGGCTTGTACCAGTCTTCGTCGGCCCAAATGACCGGCGGACTTTCCTCATCCCCGGCAAGCTTCTCTCCATGTCGGTTCATCGCGGCGATGAATGCGACAATCCCAACGACGACAATCGAAGCTGTGATGCCGAACCAAACCATAGTCGCCCCTCCCTTTCATCCGTGACAATTTCGTCTAGAACCGTGTGATACTTATCCTATGTCTACACCCATATTCTCGGTACGGTTAATTCGAAGACTATATAGAAATGGGTGAATCAATTGAACAACATTGCGATTATCGGGGGCGGCATCACGGGTATGGCCGCTGCCTACTATGCGAAACAGGCCGGTGCACACGTCACACTCTATGAATCGAGTGATCGGGTCGGCGGGAAAATCAAGACGGTTTATCGGGACGGATTTGTACTCGAATGCGGTCCCGACGGTTATATGGCCAGAAAGCCGACGTTGACCGAGCTCATCACCGAACTCGGTCTTGATGAACAGCTCGTTCGTTCACAGACCGGCACGTCTTACATATACGTTCGCAACAAGTTACGGCAAATGCCAAACGGTTCTGTCATGGGCATCCCCACGAAATTTTGGCCGATGGTGAAGACCGACCTGTTCACGTGGCGTGGAAAGGCTCGGGCCGGGATGGACTTGGTGCTCCCCCGCGTCTATGCGGGCGAAGACATTTCGCTCGACACGTTTTTCCGGACCCGGCTCGGCTCTGAAGTCGTCGAATCGATGATCGAACCACTCCTGTCAGGCATTTATAACGGGACGCTTCAAGATATGAGCATCGAGTCTACTTTCCCTCAGTTTATCACGATTGAACAAAAAACACGCAGCTTGATTCTCGGCATGAAAGCACTCACGCCGCCTGTACAAGCCGGAGTGAAACCGCGTGAGGCCGGGAAGTTTTTATCGTTACAAAACGGGCTCGGAATCCTCATCGAGGCGCTCCGTCCGTCGATCGACCGCCTCTACACCGGCACCCGTGTCGCCTCGGTCCGCCCTCATGAGATCGAACTCGAGGACGGCACGATCGAACAGTTTGACGGCATCATCTTAGCGACTTCGCCGAATGCGCTCGGCCCGATCCTCGGAATCCCCGAGGCGGAGCGATTATCTCAATTGAAGCGCACCTCATCGATCACCGTCCTCGCGGCGTTCGACGAGAAAGATGTGGCGTCACTCGACGGGACAGGTTACGTCATCGCCAAAGCGGAAGCCAATGCGTTGACCGCCTGCAGTTGGATGCATAAGAAATGGCCCCACATGGCACCGAAAGGTAAGGCGCTCTTGCGCGTCTATATCGGTTCCGATCACGTTCCCGACTTATTAGCCGCAACGGATCAAGCAATCGCCGAGTTTGCGTTAAACGAGCTCCGCAAAATTCAACACGTCGGGACACCGCTTTTCACGAAAGTCGAGCGCCACGTCGATACGATGCCACAATACGAGGTCGGTCATAAGCAACATGTGCACGCGTTCGAACATGCCTTGGCCGCTCTCGATGGCGTCGAGGCGTGCGGGGCGATCTTACACGGGGTCGGGCTTCCCGACTGTGTCGATTCCGCCAAACAGGCCGTCATGCGGGCGATGACGGCGAAGCAGGCGGTGCGCTCATGAAACGGATTGATTACAACGAGAACCCGTTCATCGTCATCTGGGAAGTGACGCGCGCCTGCGCCTTGTCTTGCGTCCATTGCCGGGCCGAGGCGCAGTACCATCGTTACCCGGATGAATTAGACACGGCGCAAGGCAAAGCGCTCATTCGTGACATTTACGCGATGGACAACCCGATTCTCGTCTTCACAGGCGGCGACCCACTCATGCGTGAAGACTTGTTCGAGTTGACTGAATACGCGGCGTCACTCGGCATGCGCGTCTCAATGACTCCATCAGCGACGCCACGGGTGACTCATGACGCGGTCAGACGGGCCAAAGCGGCCGGGTTGACACGCTGGGCGTTCTCACTCGACGGTGCCGACGCGAAAGCGCACGATTATTTCCGGGGGACACGCGGCAGCTTCGAGCGGACGATTCGCGGCATCTCCTATTTCCGGGAGGAAGGCATGTCGTTCCAAATCAATACGACCGTGACCGAGTACAACGTCGACCAACTGCCAGAGATCGCGAAACTCGTTGGTGAGCTCGGCGTCTCGGTCTGGACGCTGTTCTTCCTCGTCCCGACCGGTCGCGGCTCGCTCCTGCAACCGATCTCGCCGGAACGACATGAGGACGTGCTGCGCTGGGCGTTCGCGCTGCAAGAACATGTGCCATACATCATCTCGACGACCGAGGCCCAGTTCTATCGCCGGGTCGCCCGGCAAGAAAATCAAAAACGGAAAGACGCAGGACTCGCGCCGATCGGTCATCCACATGACGACCTCGCCAAAGCGCCACGCGGGACGAATGACGGCAACGGCTTCGTCTTCATCTCTCACACCGGTGATGTTCAACCGTCCGGCTTCCTGCCGATCAACTGCGGCAACGTCAAAACGACACCGCTTGCCGAGATTTATCGGGAACATCCGGTGTTCAAGACGCTGCGTGACCCGGACACGCACGGCGGCAAATGCGGCTACTGCGAATACCGTTACTTATGCGGCGGATCGCGTGCCCGAGCCTACGCCGTCACCGGCGACTATAAGGCAGAGGAACCGTATTGCACGTATCAACCTGAACACGCGAAATAAGGAGCGCAGGCCTCGGCCTGTGCTCCTTATTGTTTAGTACGCCACCGTCGTCGGACGGAGCGTCAATTCTCCGTTCTCGACGTCGATCATGACGGTCTGACCATCCTCGACGTCACCGGCGAGAATGCTGCGCGCGAGCTTCGTCTCGATCGTCCGTTGTACGTAACGGTTGATCGGACGGGCGCCGAACTGTGGCTCGTACGCTTCGTCGGCGATGAACGCTTTCGCCGCGTCCGAGATTTCGATCCGAATCGAGCGTGCCGTCAAGCGGCTGCCCATCCGAGCGACCGCTTTCTCGACAATCTGTCCGATTTGGGCGCGCGTGAGCGGATGGAACAAGATCGTTTCATCGACCCGGTTCAAGAACTCCGGCCGGAAGTGGCGACGGAGCCGCTCGATGACTTGACGTTCTTCCTCTTCATCGATGACACCGTCTTTCGCGGCCTCGAGTAAAATATCGGCCCCGATGTTTGAAGTCATGATGACGATCGTGTTCTTAAAGTCGACGACGCGACCGTGTGAATCGGTCAAGCGACCGTCATCGAGCAATTGTAGCAAGATGTTGAACACGTCGGCGTGCGCTTTCTCGACTTCGTCAAGCAAGAGCACCGAGTACGGGCTGCGGCGCACCGCTTCTGTCAATTGACCGCCCTCTTCGTAGCCGACATATCCTGGAGGTGCCCCGACGAGGCGAGATACGGCATGTTTCTCCATGTACTCACTCATGTCGAGACGGACGATGTGGTCTTCAGAATCGAACATCGCTTCGGCGAGCGCTTTCCCGAGTTCGGTCTTCCCGACCCCGGTCGGACCGAGGAAGAGGAACGATCCAATCGGACGGTTCGGGTCTTTAATGCCGGCCCGGGCCCGGATGACGGCGTCGCTGACGAGTCGGATCGCCTCATCTTGTCCGAAGACACGTTGATGCAGCACCGTCTCGAGGTTGAGCAACTTGTCGCGCTCACCTTCTGTCAACTTCGTCACCGGGATGCCCGTCCATTTCGAGACGACCTCGGCGATTTCTTCTTCCGTCACTTCTTCCCGGACGAGTTCACGCGTCACTGAGCCGGCGAGACGTTCGGCTTCGGCGAGGTCACGTTCGAGCTCTGGAATCCGTCCGTACTTCAACTCGGAAGCCCGGTTCAAGTCGTAGCGGCTCTCGGCTTCTTGCAGTTCGAGCTTCACTTTCTCGAGGTCCCCGCGGATGTGCTGCACGCGGTGTGTCGACTCTTTCTCGTTCTCCCAGCGCAGACGGAGTGCATCCGCTTGTTCACGCGTCGAGGCGAGTTCTTGCTGGAGCACGTCGAGACGTTTTTTCGAGGCCTCGTCGCTCTCTTTCTTCAAAGCGGCCTCTTCGATTTCAAGTTGCATGACGCGGCGCACGAGTTCGTCGAGTTCAGCCGGCATCGATTCCATCTCGGTCCGGATCATCGCACACGATTCATCGACAAGGTCGATCGCCTTGTCCGGCATGAATCGGTCGGTGATGTAGCGGTTCGACAGGACAGCCGCCGCGACGAGCGCGTTGTCATGAATGCGGACACCGTGATGGATTTCAAAGCGTTCTTTCAATCCGCGCAAAATCGAGACCGTGTCTTCAACGTCCGGCTCATCGACGAGCACTTGCTGGAAGCGCCGTTCGAGCGCCGGGTCTTTTTCGATGTATTGGCGATACTCATCGAGTGTCGTCGCGCCGATACAGTGAAGTTCACCGCGGGCGAGCATCGGTTTGAGCATGTTGCCCGCGTCCATCGCGCCTTCCGATTTACCAGCCCCGACGATTGTGTGCAACTCGTCGATGAAGAGGATGATCTTCCCTTCCGCCTCTTTTACTTCGTTCAAGACGGCTTGTAACCGTTCCTCGAACTCACCGCGATATTTGGCACCGGCGACGAGCGAGCTCATGTCGAGGCTAAATATCGTCTTGTCTTTTAAGCTTTCCGGGACGTCACCGCGGACGATACGCTGGGCAAGCCCTTCGACGATCGCCGTCTTCCCGACCCCTGGCTCCCCAATGAGCACCGGGTTGTTTTTCGTCTTCCGGCTCAAGATGCGGATGACGCGGCGAATCTCACTGTCGCGCCCGATGACCGGGTCGATCTTTCCGGTCTTCACTTCTTGAATCAAATCACGGCCGTACTTCGTCAAGACGTCGTACGTCGCTTCCGGTGACTTCGACGTGATGCGTCGGTTGCCGCGCACGGCGACGAGCGCCTCGCGTAACTTGTCCTCGGTCACGCCTTTGCGCTCGAGCATCGCTTGCGCTTGGCTCTTGTTGAGAAGGATGCCGAGCAAGATGTGTTCGACCGAGACGTACTCGTCACTCATACCGGTCGCTTCACGCTCAGCTGTCGTCAACACGTTAAGCAGCGAGGCCGAGATCATCGGTGTCGTCGGGTTTTGAAGTTTCGGTGCGTTCTTGAGTGCCATCGCGACCTCTGCCTCGATCTCCGCGACGTTCAACTCCATCTTTTGCAACAACAGTGGAATGATGCCATCAGCTTGCGAAATCATCGAGGCGAGGACGTGCCATTCATTCATCTCGCTATGATGATACTGTTTAGCAAGTGCTTGCGAACTGACGATTCCTTCATGCGCTTTATCTGTAAATCGATTGAAATCCATGTTGTTTCCTCCTTATGCTCAGCGTTCTAGTTGTTCATAAACAGACCGGTGGGCGGCGTCGAGCGGCAAGTCGACCTCGAGTTGGATGAACAAGTCGGACCGGACTTTTGAAGCCGTCATGAAACCGCGGCCCGGAATCCGCATCCGTTGGCCCGGACGTGAGCCCGGTTTGACTTTCAGCTTGACGCGGCCGCCGTCGAGCGTGGCCACGACGACTTCGGTACCGTCTAGGAAAGCGAGTGGCCGCAACCGTTTGACGGTGATGACGTTCGCTCCTTCTCGTCGATACGTCTCGTCATCGGTGAAATGGAGTTCGACGTACACATCGCCCCGGTCGCCTGATTGACCGACTTTGCTACTCTTGCCTTTCAGTCGAAGTTTTTGGCCCTCATGGGCGCCTTGCGGAATCTTCACGTTGACCGTACCCGTTTGCAGGCGCAAACTCACTTTCGAATCACTCGTCAACTGACTGAGCGGCACGTTGACCCGGACCGTCTCATCTAAATCTTCTTCTACCGCTTGGTTGAAGAAACTTCCGAACATGTCGTCGAATCCGAACGTCCGCGACGTCGTGCGTGATCCGCCACCGAACTGACGGAACAAGTCTTCAAATTGCGCCGAACCTTCCCCGTATCCGTCACCGTCATACGTCCCTTGACCGAACGTCGGGCCTTCCGGACTGCCGTAACGGTCATAATTCGCTTTCTTGTCAGGGTCGCTCAACACATCGAACGCTTCTTGGATTGCTTTGAACTGATCTTGTGCCCCCGGCTCTTTATTCACATCCGGATGATATTGTTTCGCTAGTTTTCGATAAGCTCGCTTAATGTCTTGGTCGGATGCCTGTTTCGACACGCCAAGCACGTCATAGTAGTTTTTCGTCATCTCGATTCACCTCACCTTATTCTTTCCCGTTTCTGTTAAGTCTATTCTACCGATTTGGTCAAAGAAGGTCAAAGATTTTCCTCGTTACAATACATACGAAAAAAAGAGGCGCTTCGTTTCATTACGAAGCACCTCTTCTGTTAAAAGTAAACTTTCGGTGTATCCATGCCTTCTTCGAACACGATCGTCACTTCTTGTGTGCCACCGAGTGAGGTGACATTGATACGCACCGGGACGTTCCGATTGTATTCCCAACGGTTCTCAAGCAAACCGACGACGTGTTGCGTGAAACCGACGAGTTCGGCCCGGCTGTAGAATTGAATCGGGATGTCGATCTCGATGCGTGACAAGTCACCGTTCTGATAGAATCCTTTACCGATCATACCGCTGAAGTCAGGGAAGACATCAGCGATTCGGTCGCTAAACAACGTGAACTTCTGTGCGTCATCACGCACTTCGGTCGTCGCCGTATTCGATGGGAAGTAGTAGTACTTCTCGTCGATTGCTTTCCAATCAGACGCGGCTACTTCCGCACCTTCCCCGACGAACGCTGACTTGACATAATTGCCCGGTGTCGGTGACCCTTGCGCCGACTTCATGTATAGGGCAACGTTAATGTCAAGACCCTTAAAGTCTTCACGCTTCCGCAGTTGTGCGACGAGTTCATTTGCCATCCGTTCCCCTTCTGCGATGACTTTTTTCGCATCTAACTTTTCCGTATAGGTCGGACCGAAGTTCGGGGCCTGAAAGACGTACTCACGGTTCAAAATGAGGGCGAATGAGACGCCATCGAGTTGATATCCGCTATCCGTCTTTGTCATATAGTTTTGTTCGATGAGCGACGCCAAATAGAGCGGCGACTTCTTGTTTTCTTCAACGAACTTGTCCTCTGCCACTTCTGCCGTCCCGTTCGCATAGGCCGGGTTGAGCGGTGTCAGGCCTTCAGACGTTTTATCTTTTCGTCCGAGCAGACGAGAGACGTCTTCAGCCTTCAATAATTGCCCTTCTTGATAAACGTATTGTTCAGGGGCGAACGCGCCGGTCGAATGGCGCATGAGACCAAGCTCGACTTCTTCTAGTTCGAGCGATGAGCTGACTTGGCGTTGGGCGAGCCCGCGCGCTGCTGCCGGCTTGAACGGAATCACCATCTGGTAATACGAGTCACGCGCTTCAATCGCTTGTGTGACACCTTCTGACGTCGTCTCGTTCCCGGTCGGCGTCACTTCTTCTTCCCCCATCGGAATTTTCATTGAACACCCACCGAGAAATACCGTCGCGGCGAGGGCGGGGATTATTATTTGTTTCCATTTCATCTATGTCCAAACTCCTTTGACGAATCAATTCGTTATACACTTCGTCCATTATAACAAAATCGTCTGTTGAAAAAAGTGTCGAAGCGGAATCAGTCGAGAATCACAAAAATACGTCCCTCGACTTTCATCGAAGGACGTATGATCAAGTTTTTGAAGACGGCCGGCGCCGGTGTGTGAAGAACAATAGGCCGAGTACGATCAAGACGAGGCCAATCACAGTAGCCCACGTCTCGGTCGTGCCGGTCATTGGCAATGTGCCTTGCTCAGGTGACACGGGCGTGGTCGGTTCTGGTACGTATGCTTCCTCGTCTTCCCGTTCCGGGATCGCTTGTTTGACGTGGACTGTCGTTTCCGCCGACCGAGAGACGCGAGCTGCCTCGTTGACTTCAAACGTGAACGTGACCCGGTTCGTCAAAATCCCCCCGGCTCGAACATCGTATGACGGCAGCAACACTTTTTCTAGTTCGAGCACGACTTCCTCGCCCGGAATCAATCCGTTCTCGACTTCAGCGAGCGCTCGCATCCCGTCGCGGAGCACCTCTGTCGTCTCGCGTTGTTCTTTCACCGTCAAAGCGCCGCTCGTCCACTCTTCCACCACGTCGACGAAGTAAAGGGTGACGTTCGACGTATTCGTGAGCGTATACGTATAGAGGATCGTCTCGCCCGGATGAACCGTTTGCGGGTTTGCGACTTTCGTGACCGTGAAATCGAGCCGGTTGAGCAAAACGATTTGCTGACTTTCGGCGTTAACGACACGACCCGATTCATCAGTCGCAGCGACACGGAAGATGTTCCCAACTTCAGGATGCATCACTTGGTCGTAGTCGCTCGGCACATCGAGAATTACAGTCGTTTCGACGCGTTCGCCGGAAGCGAGACCATCGTCACCGATGAGCGCCGTCAACTTGCTGCGTACTTCCTCGTTGAAAGCAGTGACGGCATCGTCTTGAATCCCACCGCTGAAAAACTCGTCTTCAATCGACGTGATCGTCAACGTCGCATCGCCCGTGTTCTCGATGACGAACGTATAAGGGATGCTCCCTCCGACGACGGCTTGGTCGATGTTCGCCTCTTTGCCGACTTCAAGTCCGATTGCGACCGCTGGTTCGACCGTCGTCGCCGCGACTTCTTCGATCATCGGTGCTTCGGTTGCCGGTTCTGCCACTTCGCTCATTGGTTCACTGCTCTCGTCTGTGACATCAGGTTCTGCCACTTCGCTCACTGGTTCACTGCTCTCGTCGGTGACACCAGATTCTGTCACCTCGAGCGCTGGCTCTTCAATCGGTAGCTCTTCAATCGGTAGCTCAGCTGTAATCGCTGCTGGCGTAAACGAGTACGGCACGCCTTCCTCGTTATATAACGTGACTTGATCAATCAAGGACGTCTCGACTGCTTGAACGTCCACGATAAAACGCCAGACGTCCGCGGTCTCGCGAACCCCATAATACGTAATATCGGCATAGACAAGACTAGCTTCGTCTAGTATCGCTTGCTCTTCAGCGGTGAGATCGACTTGGACGTACAGCGTGCTCGTTTCCGTCGTGTCGCTTGCATAAAGAACGTTTGGTGCCCACATGCCGATGAGTAAAACGAATAACGTGATGAATGCCGTGAACCGTTTGGTGGCGCTACGCATGGTGGTCCCCTCCTCTAAGATGTATGTCCATCAGTGACAAAATGTCCCGACGACAGCGCTCTGGCACGGAGGGGAGATAGAGGGTGAGTGTGCACGAGTCGTGGTGTCAAGAGTACCTCGGTTGCAGAAAAATTTTACAATTTTGTTGTTACTATTCATTACCCGTCCACCACTTTAGTGAATCCGTCCATATACTGAGATTTTTATAAATCAGGTCAATGAAAAAAGACCCTCGCTTCTTTGAGGGTCTTCCGTTCAGACGTGTTCCGCTAAAAAGGCGAGCAGTTTCGATTCATCCCATACTTCGACACCGAGCGCTTCGGCTTTCGACAGTTTTGAACCTGCCTTCTCGCCAGCGACGAGGAGATCGGTGTTCTTACTGACACTTCCGGTCACGCTCGCGCCGAGGAGTTCTAATCGTTTTCCCGCCTCACCGCGTGTCATCTCATACAACTTCCCGGTCAAGACGACCGTCTTACCAGCGAGCGGGGCGTCGGCGGCGACGGACCGCTTCACTCCTTTGAACGTCAAGTTGACACCGGCCGTATCGAGTTCACGGACGAGTTCACGCGCCTCAGGCTTCTCGAAGTAAAGAACGATCGATTCCGCCATCTTCGTCCCGATCCCGTCAATCCCGATCAACGCTTCAACCGAGGCGTCCATAATCGCGTCCATCGTCTCGAACCGCTCCGCGATGAGTGAGGCCGCTTTCTGACCGACGAGACGAATCCCGAGGGCGAACAACACCCGTTCAAGCGAATTCTGTTTCGATTGTTCGATTGCGGCAAGCAAGTTCGTCACTGACGTCTCACCCATCCGTTCTAAATCAAGGAGTGCTTCTCGCTCGAGGACGTACAAATCGGCGACGTTATGGACGAGGCCAGCCTCATGAAGCTGGGTGATGACTTTTTCACCGAGACCGTCGATATTCATCGCTGGTCGCGACACGAAATGAATCAGCCCTTCGAGCAGTTGGGCCGGACATTCCGGGTTGACGCAGCGATGATCCGCCTCACCGTCTAAGCGGACGAGTTCGGACTCACAAGCCGGGCACCGGGTCGGGAAAACGATTTCTGCCTCGTTCCCGGTCCGTTCGCTGACGAGTGCGGACACGACGGCCGGAATGACGTCCCCGGCCTTTTTAATGACGACCCGGTCGTTGATCCGAAGGTCTTTCTCTTTGATGAAGTCTTCGTTATGGAGTGTCGCGTACGTCACGGTCGATCCCGCGACCGCGACCGGCGCGAACCGGGCCCGCGGCGTCACTTTCCCCGTCCGTCCGACACTGAAATCGACGTCTTCGATCGTCGTGACGACTTCTTCGGCCGGGAATTTATAGGCGACGGCCCAGCGCGGACTCTTGGCCGTAAAACCGAGCTGTTCTTGTTCTTCGTAAGCCGCGACTTTGATGACGATCCCGTCAATCTCATACGGAAGTTCTGAACGTTTCGTCACGTACATCTCGATATAGTCCCACAGCTCGTCCGCTGTCCGACATGTCGTATATTCCCCGCTCACGGCGATCCCGAGACGCTTCAAGTATTCGAGCGACTCATCATGTGACGCGACGAGCTCATCGTTTGAGACGAGCCCATACGCGAAGAAGGCGAGATTTCGTGACGACGCGATCTTCGAATCGAGCTGACGCAGCGACCCCGCGGCCGCATTACGCGGATTGGCGAACAACGGCTCCCCAAGGCGTTCCCGCTCGTCGTTCAAATGTTCGAACGAACGTTTCGGCATATACGCCTCGCCGCGCACTTCGAACGTCACATCCTCATTCAGACGGAGCGGGATCGTGCGAATCGTCTTCAAGTTTTGCGTGATGTCTTCACCAGTCGTCCCGTCTCCACGCGTCGCCCCGCGCTTGAGGCGACCGTCTTCGTATTTGAGCGAGACGGCAAGACCGTCGAACTTCAGCTCGGCGACGAACAACGGGGCATAGCCAAGATCTTTTTCAATCCGCTCGACCCACTCGATCAAATCGTCTTTCGAGAACACGTTGCCGAGCGAGAGCATCGGGGTATCGTGCGTCACTTTCACGAACGCATCGAGCGGGGCGCCGCCGACGCGTTGCGTCGGCGAATCCGGGCTCCTAAGCTCCGGATAGTCCGTCTCGATTTGAATCAACTCGTTCATGAGCCGGTCGTACTCGGCGTCCGGGACGCTCGGCCGGTCAAGCACATAATATTCATAGCCGTATTGGTTCAACTTTTGTCGTAACGTTTCGACGTGTTCTGTCATCTCCATACGATCACCTCACGCTTTTTCGATCGGGGCAAATTTGGCAAGCAGGCGCTTAATGCCGACTTGCGGGAAGGCGATATCAAGTTCGAGCTGATCGCCCTCGCCGCGTGTCTGAACGACCGTCCCTTGTCCCCATTTTTTATGATTCGCTTTATCCCCGACTTGCCAGCTCATCGACTCGGCACCGGACGATTGGGCGACTTTTGGTTTCGGTTTCGAGCTGAACCCGTTGACTGGCAACTTCCCAGGTGATTCGACCGGATTCCACGGCATCGCTTTCTTCGCTTTGCCGGAACGTTCGAGCAGCGTTTCCGGCAACTCGTGCAAGAAACGGGATTCCGGATTGTTTTGGAAGCGTCCGTACAACATGCGCGACTGGGCCCGTGTCAAATACAGGCGCTTCTCGGCACGGGTGATGCCGACGTAGGCGAGACGGCGTTCTTCTTCCATCTCTTCCGGGTCATTCAACGAACGGCTGTGCGGGAACAACCCTTCTTCCATCCCGATCAAGAAGACGACCGGGAACTCGAGCCCTTTCGCCGAGTGAAGTGTCATGAGCGTCACTTGATGCAACTCATCGACCTCTTCAAGCGAGTCAAGGTCTGAGACGAGCGTCAAATCGGTCAAGAAGGCGACGAGCGTCTGCTCTTCGCTCTCCTTCTCAAAGTTTTGAGCGACCGAGAGAAATTCTTGTAAGTTCTCGAGGCGGCTCTCGGCTTCGAGCGTCTTCTCGATTTTAAGCATCTCTTCATAGCCTGACTTCTTCAGCACTTCTTCAATCAGTTCAGAGATCGACAAATAGTCTGCCATTTGCCGAAGGTCGATCATGAGCTGGCGGAACTCGGTCAGCTTCGTCGCCGCTCGCGGCGCGATGCCCGACAGTTCGATGTCGCGAATCGCTTCCATGAGCGAGACGCCTTGCATACCGGCGAAGTCGCCGAGCTTATCGACCGTCGCCGCGCCGATGCCGCGTTTCGGTTCGTTGACGACGCGGACGAACGAGAGGTCCTCGTCCGGATTGGCGATCAAGCGCAAGTACGACAGAATGTCTTTAATTTCTTTACGCTCATAGAACTTCGTGCCACCGACCATCTTGTATGGGATGTTCGACTTGAGCAACGTTTCCTCGAGACCACGCGACTGAGCGTTCGTCCGATATAAGACGGCCATCTGGCCGTATTCGATGCCTTCTTGACGCAGTTCTTTCATCTCGTTGATGATGAAGAACGCTTCGTCCCGGTCGTCCGAGGCGACGTGGATGAGCAGTTTCTCTCCCTCGTCGTTATCGGTCCATAAGTTTTTGTCTTTACGGCTCGAGTTGTTTTTAATGACCCCGTTCGCCGCTTCTAGAATCCGTTTCGTCGACCGATAGTTCTGTTCGAGCAAGATGACGTGCGCGCTCGGATAGTCTTTCTCGAACGTCAAAATGTTGGCGATGTCGGCCCCGCGCCAGCGATAGATCGACTGGTCCGAGTCACCGACGACACATAGGTTCTCGTGAGCGGCCGCGAGCATCTTGACGAGCGTATACTGGGCCCGGTTCGTATCTTGATACTCATCGACGTGGATGTATTGGAACTTCTTCTGATAGAACGCGAGCACGTCCGGGGCTTCTTCGAATAACTGGATCGCTTTCATGATGAGGTCATCGAAGTCGAGGACGTTGTTGTGTTTCAGCTTCTTCTCATACGCCGTGTAGACGTCCGAGATGACTTTTTCGTACGGATTGTTGCCGACGAGTCCGGCCGCGTCTTTCGCTGTGCGCAGTTCATTTTTATGGTTCGAGATCATGCCGAGTAACGTCCGGGGCTCGTACTTCTTCGGATCGAGGTTCAACTCTTTGAGCACTTGCTTGATCGCCGTGAGCTGATCGGACGAATCCAAAATCGAGAAGTTACGGTCGTAACGGATCCGGTCGATGTCGCGGCGCAAGATGCGCACACACATCGAGTGGAACGTCGAAATCCAAATGTCGTCTGCCACGCCGCCGACGAGACGGGCAATCCGGTCTTTCATCTCACGGGCTGCTTTGTTCGTGAACGTGATCGCGAGAATATTCCATGGCGCGATCTGTTTCGACGCCATCAAATAGGCGACGCGATGCGTCAACACACGTGTCTTACCTGATCCGGCACCAGCCATGATCAAGAGCGGACCGTCTGTATATTTGACCGCTTCTGCTTGTGGCGGGTTCATGCCTTTGACTAATTCTTCGCTTAAGTTATACATAGGGGGTATCCTTCCTTATTTCCAAACATTTGTTCTTATTTTAACGGACTACTTGCACAGTCGCAAGCGCCCCTTCGAGATTGTCGTAAATGATATTGCCGACGACGATCGTGTCGGCGTATTCGGCCATCATCCGGGCCGTGTCGCTCCCGTCGATGCCGCCCCCATAAAACACGTGGGCATCGGGTAAAGCCAGCTTCACTTCTTTGACGACGTCAGGTGAACCGAGCGTGCCGCTATATTCGAGATAAAGCGACGGGAGACGGAACAGGTGATGACCTGTTTCCGCGTAGGCGACGACTTCTTCAAGCGTCAACGTTGCTCTCGCCCCGGTCACAGCGGCCACTTTCGCCTCCGGATTCAAGACGATATACCCTTGCCCGGTTACGTTGTTTGAGTCAAACAGATGGCCGTACCGTTCGAAAGCCCGCATTTGATGACCGACGACCCAATCGACGGTGCCGGCGTTCAACACCGTCGGGATAAAGTAATGATCGAATCCACGGATGGCGTGTTCAGGATGACTCATCTCGAGCGCGACCGGAATCCCGTAACCTTGCAGCCGTGCGTAAAGGGCGAACGTGTTCTCCGCATCGACCCCGTCCGTACCACCGATGAGAAACGCGTCCGTACCTGAACGGACGAGCGCGGCAAGTGCCGATTCATCGAGCTGTTTGTTCGGGTCCAGTTTAAACACATGGCGCCACGTCTGAAAATCCATCCATCTTCCCTCCATTCGATACCTTCTCTAGTGTAGCGATTTTTAGGACATGTTGCATCTGTTGGACAAAAAAAAGACTTGCCGAAGCAAGTCATGTACGTGCGGTCCGGCTACGCTCGCGCTCCGTCAACCATTTGGCGACGAGGAGCGCGAACAAACCATAGACCGGGACGAACCAGAGCGGGTTGGCCAAGAAAAAGCCAAGCACAGGGATATCGAGTAGCGGTGAATCCGGCGAACAAAGCGCCGTCCCGTTCACAACAGCGATAAACGGCAACACCGGAACAGCGAACACGTAACCGAAATTGATCCAAAATGCCTTCATGTCACAATCTCCTTAACCTAAAATAATCGATTCTTTCGGATAGTTGTACATTCGCTTCGGCTGTCTCCGTTGCAAGAGCAAGATGAAGGCGATGACACCGATCCGACCGATGAACATGAGAATGGTGAGCACCCATTTGCCGACATTGCTAAACTCCGACGAGAGCCCGACCGAGAGCCCGGTCGTCCCGAACGCCGAACACGCCTCAAACAAAATGCGCGTGAGCGATGCGTCCTCAAAGAATGTGAGAATCAACACTCCGGTCAGTAATACAGCAAGCGATACCGTGATGATCACGAACGCTTTCCATATATCTTCGAGCACGATCTCACGTCCGAACACCTTGATCGATGAGTCCCCGCGAATGAACGCGATGACCCCGAGCACGGCGACGGCGAACGTCGTCGTCCGAATCCCCCCGCCGACAGAAGACGGCGAGGCCCCGATGAACATCAAGATGGATAAGAGCAGCATACTGCCTTCGGAGAACAAGTTGACGTCAACCGTCGACAGCCCTCCGTTTCGCGTCGTCACGGACTGGAACAACGAATCGGAAAGCGCGAGCCAAAGCGGTAAATCTTTGAACGCGTTATTGTATTCGAACAAGAACAGACCGACCGTACCTACGGCGATCAAACTGAAGAACGTTGATACCGTCAACTTTGTGAACAAAGAAAAACGACGCGGGAAGTTCTCACTCTTGCGACTGATCCGGTTCGTCAAGTACGTCCGGATCTCGACGAGCACTGGGAAGCCGATCGCGCCGCCGGTCATGAGCACGATTTGCGTGAAGATGACGAACGGGTCTTCACGGAACGGTGCGAGCGAGCTGCCGGTAATATCGAACCCGGCGTTCGTCGTCGCACTGATCGAACCGAATAAGCCTTGCAGGAACGCCTCTCCGGCCGTGTCAAAGTAGTTTAAGTAATGGACCCCGAGCAGGATCGCCCCTACCGCTTCGATCGCGATAACGGTAATGACGATTTCCGCGATGTATTTGACGATGCCAGACATCGACGTCTGGTTCTGGTCGCGCAAAATCAACTGGCGCTCGCGGAATCCGATCCGTTTCCCGAGCAAGATCCACATGATGACGTGGAGACTGATCAAACCGACCCCACTCACTTGAACGATGAATAAAATGATGAACAGTCCAAACGTCGAGAACGTATCGGTCACGACGATCGGGGTGAGTCCGGTGACACTGACGCAACTGACCGCGAAGAAGACGAGATCGGTGAACGTGATGGTGACACCAGGTTGTCTTGCGATCGGCAGAGCCAATAAAACCACGGAAAGGACGACCGCCGCGCTATAAATTAAAACGAGCGTCTGGACTGGCGTCAATTTCCGGAAAAATAGCTGTAAATTTCGCTTCATGAACTTATCTTGCATCTCGCCCCTCCTCTCCATCAAAAACAAGATGACTCTTACGAGTCACCTTCTGATTGTTGTAGACGTTCAAGGGCAAGATCATAGCCACCTGACCCGTAATTCAAGCAACGCTTGACGCGGGAAATCGTGGCCGTCGAAGCACCTGTCGCTTCTTCAATTTTATGATACGTGCTGCCTTCACGAATTTGGCGCGCCACTTCTAACCGTTGGGACAACGCCTGCACTTCGTTCACGGTCGCTAAATCTTCGAATAGTTGATAACAGTCTTCGAGTGTGTCGAGCTTCAAAATCGCTTCAAAAAGCTGATCGAGCTCTCGTCCTCGTAATTTATCGAGTTGCATCCGCAAGCATCCTCTCTCATCGTACTTCTTTATCATTCTAAAGCACGACCGGCTCGGACTCAACTGTTCATCGTAAAATCGCCGGAAATAGTATTTGTTTTTTCATAACTTCGTATATACCGAGCGGTGTCGCCCGGACGTAAGGCAAGTGGGTCGACGCCAGGAACAGCAACGTATAGACCGGGTCCTCGAAGTGATAGCCGCGGGCAATCAGCTCGGCACGCAACCGTTGTTCTTGGACAATCAATTGTTCGAGCGGCTCTGTCGAAGTCATCCCGCAAAGCGGTAACGGGATCTCCGCGATGATTTCCCCTCTGTCGACGAGGACGATCCCGCCGCCGAGCTCTCTCATCCGTTCGAACGCCATCAACATGTCTTGTTTACACTTCCCGAGGATCAAGTAGTCGCCGCTGATCGAATACGAGCTGACAAGACCGCCGAAATCGTTGGCGAACCCTTTCAGCACCGTATTGAGCCGCCATTTTCCTTCTTTATCTAACAGCATCAAGAACGATTCGTCGCAGTCGCGCGGCAGTTCGTCTTGACCGGTGTCGTGTGTGATTTTAAACAGCTTCATGATGACCGAGTTGACCATATCGAGACCGACCGGCATGCTGAACGATAAATCGTTTGGCGTCAAGTCGATCGTGACGTCGGTCGCCGGCATGAGCGCGAGCGCCGCCTCGATGAGTTCGTTCGGGAAGAGCGAGGCCCCGTCCCGGTAGATCCATTGGCCTTTAGCGATGACGGCCGACGGACGCGGCTCATCGATCGCATCGAGGATGTTCAGGTGGGCGATCCGTCCCGGCGCAATCGAGCCGAGGACGTGATCGAGTCCGAAATGCCGCGCCACGTTGAGCGACACGATCCGATACGCCTCGATGGCAGGCAGACCCGCCTCGATCATAATCTTCACGAGCGCGTCCTGAAGGCCGTCTTGATAAAACCCAGGGGTCGAACCGTCCGTCGTCACCATCAAGTGGTCGTACGCTTCGAGACCTGCGTCCAATAACCCGCGGATCATGCCCGGCAAATCGGGACGGATCGACGAATGGCGGAGCGTCGTCGTATAACCATGTTCGAGTCGGCATAACGCCTCGTTCGCCGTCATCGCCTCATGGTCGCTGTGAACACCCATCAACGCCATCTTCGTCAACGTCTTCGCGGACGCGCCTGGGAAATGTCCTTCGACCGGGAGACCGCACGTCTCCGCGTCGAGCATCCATTGGAGCATCTCATCGTCACCTTTTAACGTACGCGGCCAAGCCGTCAATTCTCCGGCCATGACGACGTCAGGATGATTGAACCAAGCGTGGACGCGCTCCGAGTCGACGAGGACGCTGTCGCGGTCGAGCTCGGTTTGCGTGTCGAGCCGAGCCCACCAATACGTGCTCGTCGGGAGCTGTTGAATCGCCTCGAGTTGCGCAAACGCTTGCTCCTTGTCTTGTAAAAAAAGAAGCATGTTATCGTTCACGAGCGTCGTCGTACCCCGCTCGCCTGCATACTTCGACAGCGTCGCCGGATTATAAAGTTGGAACGGATGCGCGTGCGGCTCGATGTAACCTGGTACGATATATTTCCCGGTCATGTCGACCGTCTCGACGGCCGAATCCAGCACGTCTGGTCCGACGTAAACGATGCGGTCGTTTTCAATCCATATGTTGGCCTGTTTCCACTGTTTCACGTACACGTTTAAGTATGTGGCGTTTGTCAATACGAGCGAAGGTGGTCGCAATTGATCCACGACTTCAAGTTGTGAGCGAATCATCGCTTTTGACCACGGTGCCCGCGCCGATCGTTTTAAAGGCATCGAACCCAGTCCTCCCTTAATCGCTTCAATAGTATCAAAAAATAATATTGTAAGCGTTTTCTTTCATTTGTTTCAAGTTTACCTTTTCTATGAAACACCTGCAAGCTATGTTGCCAATTGTAACGGAATTCACACGAAATTCACATAATAAAGACGCCTCTTCACAGAGGCGCCTTCACCAATCGTACATCGTTGCCGTTTTCTTCAAATAATGCTCCAGTTGCGCGAGCGGAACCGGCTTGCTGTAATGGTAGCCTTGAATCAATGAACCGCTATGCTCGAGCACGAACGCGAGCTGTTCCGGACGTTCGACCCCTTCGGTTACGATGTCGAGCCCGAGCGTATGGAACGTCTGGTAAAGTCCTTCAAGGAGGGCCCGGTCGAACGTGTTCTCAGGAATCCCTTTGACGAAGTTTTGATCGATCTTGATGATGTCGAGTTGCAGCGATTGCAAGAACGACAGCGACGATGTGCCGACACCGAAGTCGTCGAGTGAGATCTTGACGCCGATCGCTTTGAGCGAACGGATGAACTGTTGCAGCTCATACAAGTTACCCCCGACCTCGCTTTCCGTAATCTCGACATGGAGCAGGAGCGGGTCAAACCCTGTTTCGTGCAACACATCCTCTAACTCCTGAAGGAACGAACCGTCCGCAATTTGACGCTTCGAGACGTTGATCGACAAGAACAAGTGATGGCGGGCTGCGTGCTCTTTCATCTCCAACATGGACTGCCTGAGTACCCAGCGCCCGATATCCGAGATGAGTCCCAGTTGCTCCGCAATCGGGATAAACAGCCCAGGTGAAATTTGTCCTTTACCCGGATGGTTCCAGCGAATGAGCGCCTCGACCCCGCGGACAGCGAACGGGCGCGGGGACACGATCGGCTGGTAGTATAGCTCGAACTCATCATGT
The DNA here is from genome assembly GCF_018618455.1 of Exiguobacterium sp. s142. Taxonomy (NCBI): domain Bacteria; kingdom Bacillati; phylum Bacillota; class Bacilli; order Caryophanales; genus Exiguobacterium; species Exiguobacterium sp. s142. The sequence continues at coordinate 199,175 of NZ_JACSMB010000004.1, forward strand.
TCAAGCGCGTAGCGTAAGTCACGCTCCATCTCGAGCGTCTGGAGATAGTGACTTCCATCCTCGATGTCTTGGAACGACAGGATCCGATTTTTCCCAGACAGTTTGGCCTCATGGATGACGACGTCGAGACGTCCCATCATGACTTCGTACGTATGATGCGACTCGCGACAGGCAAATACATCGAGACCGATTGTCACCGTCATTCCTTTGACACCGTTCACGTCGGACCAGTTTTTCAAATCTTTCGTCAGTCGTCGCGCAATCGGCTTCAATTCTTCGAGTGTCCAATCCGGGTGCAAGAAAATGAACTCATCCGCACCGAGCCGGGCCGCAAATCCGGCTTCTTTATAGAAATTCAGACGCGACGCGATATAAATCAAGACGGCATCACCGGTACGGTGACCGAACTGGTCGTTGATACGTCGGAAGTCGTCTAAGTCCAAACCGATCACACCGATCCGTTCATGGCTCCCCCTCACGGTCGAAAAATAGTCTTCGAGGGCGAGCCGGTTCGGCAGCAACGTCAACGCATCGCGAAACGCGCGATCGAGCACTTCTGCCCGCGTATCTTCGAGTGCCGAGAGCACTTCGTTCATGCTCGTCGCCATCTGTTCGATCTCGTCTCGGCTATGTTGATCTCGACGCAGACGGAGCCGGCTATCGCGCTCGACCGTGATGTGTTTCAACTCATCGACGATTTCCATCACTCGCCGAATCACGACATGATGAATCGTCCATAGAAGCGACAAGAACAGACCTAACGCTAAAGCAAGCAACGACAACATCCCGAGCCTCAGCATCGAGATCGTGTTCTGGTAATGGGTCGGTTCGACGATAAAGCCGACTTCAAAGTCTGCCGTTTGAAAGACGGTATCGAGTGGCACGACGACCTCGGTCCCATCATTTTTGAGCGTCATCTTCGTCTCACTATGTTGGACAGGCTGCATCGTCAGCGGAATTTTCGTTTGGGCGCTTAAGTCTGCCAAAAAATCCGCGTCAACAAATTCAAGCATGACGAGCGTCCCTTGAACCGGTCCGCTCGTGTCACTCCGTAAGATCGGGTGACTGGCGTATAGGATCGGTCCATAGTCGCTGTCATATACACCGTCTTGTTTTTCTAGGCCCGGGCTCAACCGATTCGTAATATCTGAGATGATCGTTTGCCGATCCGCTTTAGACAACGGGGCGTCTTCTTGACGGAATGTCGAATAGTGGACCTCACCTTCACGGTTCAAGTACACAATCGCTTGCACACTCAAGTTTTCGAGCGACTCCTCACTTATATTGCTCGCTATGTAAGAATCGTTCTGATTTTGAATGAACGCATACGTGTCGTTCCAAACCGCCCAGTCGACGAGCGTCCGTTCAAGCGTACTTTTTCGATTCGCGAGCGTCTCGGTCACACTCGCAATTTGACTCTCGACCGTTTGACGGTCTTGCTCCATGCTTTTCTCGATAAAGTAGGGACGAATCACAAAAAAGATGACACTGACAAACACAAGTATATTCACGGCAACCGCAATCATCAGCTTCGTCCGAATGCGCACGTCGACCACCTTCTTCCTTCAATCTACTTCACCATTGTAGAGCAGGAAGCCGGTATTCCCTTTTTTTCGCATGAAAAAAAGGATGGGTTGACCCATCCTTTAAAAAATCCGCGCAAGCGCCCGTCCGCCGATGTCTCGACGATAGAATGTCTGCGGTAAATCGAGCATTTCTAGTCCCGCGTAAACAGCCGTCTTCGCTTCAAGCAAGGTCGGTTTCGTCGACGTGATGACGAACAGTCGCCCACCGTTCCCGATGATGTGACTACCGTCACGCGTCGTCCCCGCATGAAACACGAGCACGTCTTTCGGTAAGCGCTCAAAATCTGAGAGCACTTGCCCCGTCGTCGCTCGTTCCGGATAACCGGCGGCTGCGACGACGACACCGATCGTATACCCGTCAAGCCATTCAATCGCATACGGTCGTTTAGCGACGACCGCCTCGATGACGTCAAGGAGCGGCGACGCCAAGTTCGGGAGGATGACTTCCGTTTCCGGGTCACCGAACCGGGCGTTGAACTCGATCACTTTCGGTCCGTTTTCCGTCAGAATCAGACCCGCATATAAGAATCCTTCGAACGGTGTCCCCCGCTCCACCATCGCCCGCGCGAGCGGGACGAGCACACGTTCCACCGACTCAACGTAAACGGCTTCCTCTAAATGCGGCATCGGGCTATACGCCCCCATCCCGCCCGTGTTCGGTCCTTTGTCCCCGTCGAATGCGCGCTTATGGTCTTGCGACGTGATCATCGGGATGACGTGTTCACCAGAGACGAACGCCATGAGTGAAAACTCTTCCCCGTCCAAAAATTCTTCGATGACGACGCGTGACTGGTCACCGAACTTGTCGGTCGTGAAGATATCATGAATCGCCGCACGTGCCTCATCAAGCGATAAGGCGACCGTGACCCCTTTACCGGCTGCGAGACCGTCCGCTTTGACGACGAGCGGTGCCCCGATTGACTCAATATAAGCGAGCGCCGCTTCCGCTTCCGTGAACGTCTCATAATCTGCTGTAGGGATGTTCGCTTCACGCATGATTTCTTTAGCGAACGCTTTGCTACCTTCTAGCAACGCCGCTGCTTTCGTCGGTCCAAAGATGCGTCGTCCGCTCGCGTTGAACGCATCGACGACACCCGCCATGAGCGCTGACTCAGGCCCGACGATCGTCCAATCGATGTCTTCGGTCTCTGCGAAGCGGACGAGTGCGGTGACGTCCGTCTCTTCAATCGGCACACACGTCACACCGTCCATGTTCAAGTTACCCGGGGCGACGAATACGTCATGCCCGTCTTGTCTCAACTTCCACGCGAGCGCGTGTTCACGGCCGCCGCGGCCAATGACGAGTACGTTCATCCTCTTGCTCCTCTCAATGTTTGAAATGTCGGACTGAAGTGAACACCATCGTAATGCCGTGACGGTTCGCCGCTTCAATCGACTCGTCGTCCCGAATCGAACCACCTGGCTGGATGATGGCCGTAATGCCGGCTGCAGCTGCAGCTTCGACCGTATCGCCCATCGGGAAGAACGCGTCGCTGCCAAGCGCGGCACCGACTGCACGGTCCCCTGCCTGTTCGAAAGCGATTTTCGCCGCACCGACTCGGTTCATCTGTCCGGCACCGATGCCGATCGTCGTCTCGTCTTTCGCTACGACGATTGCGTTTGATTTCACGTGTTTGACGACACGCCACGCGAGCTTCAAGTCTTCCCATTCGGCCGCCGTCGGACGACGGTCGGTCACGATTTGGCACGAAGCATCGTCGAGTATCATGTCGTCGCCGTCTTGGACGAGGAGACCGCCCGCGACTGCCGTCAGACGCATGCCTGTCATCTGCCCCATCTCAAGCGTCAATAGACGTAAATTCTTTTTCTCTTTCAATCGGTCAAGTGCTGCCTCACTAAAGGATGGGGCAATGACGATCTCTAAGAAGATGTTGCGGAGCGCTTCTGCCGTCTCGAGGTCGACTTCACGATTGAGGGCGACGATACCGCCGAAAATCGAGATCGGGTCGGCCGCATGGGCGCGAGCGAAGGCTTGGCTGATCGTCCGACCGACAGCGACGCCGCATGGATTCATATGTTTGACGACGACCGCTGCCGGTTCCGTCAACTCGCTGAGCGCCTCGAGCGCCGCGTTCGTATCTTGGATGTTGTTGTACGAGAGTTCTTTGCCGTGGAGTTGCACCGCGTTGGCGAGCGTCATGCCGTCATAGAGCGGAGTCTTATAGAACGCCGCCTGTTGGTGCGGGTTCTCCCCGTAACGAAGGTCTTGGACTTTTTCGTACGTGACCGTCAGCTGTTCTGGGAACGTTTCGCCGATTTGCTGACCTAAATAGTCGGCAATCAAGGCGTCGTACGCCGCCGTATGACGGAACGCCCTCAAAGCGAGTCGTTGCCGCGTCTCAAACGACGTACCGCCATTCTGAATCTCTGCGGCAACGTTGCCGTAGTCGGCCGGGTCGACGACGACCGTCACGCTGGCATGGTTTTTCGCGGCTGAACGGAGCATGCTCGGGCCGCCGATATCGATGTTTTCAATCGCCTCTTCATACGTCGCGTTCTCTTTTGCGATCGTCTCTTTGAACGGATACAAGTTGACGACGACGTAGTCGATCGGCTCAATGTGGTGATGTTTCATCTGTTCGACGTGTGAATCTAAATCACGGCGTCCGAGCAGACCGCCATGGACGAGCGGATGCAGCGTCTTGACACGTCCGTCGAGCATCTCGGGGAACGATGTCACTTCCGAAATATTTTTCACGGGCAGTCCGGCCGCGACGAGTGCCGCTTCCGTCCCACCTGTCGAGATGAGTTCGATGCCCGCTTCGTGCAAGACGCGCGCGAGTTCGACGATACCTGTTTTATCTGACACACTCAGTAATGCTCTCACTTGAAAACCTCCTGTTGGTTCAACACTTGTTGTAATACGCGTGGATAGAGTTGGTGTTCGATCGCTTGAATCCGGTGGCCCGCCTCGATACGGTCACATCCCGCGATGTCGACTTCTTGTTGCGCGATGATTGGACCCGTGTCCATCCCGGCGTCGACGTAATGGACGGTGACACCGCTCGTCGACACGTTCGCGGCAAGCGCTTGACCGATTGCATCTTTTCCTGGGAAGGCCGGCAAGAGCGACGGATGGATATTGATGATCCGACCCGGATACGCCGCGAGCAGCACATCCCCGATTAAACGCATATAACCCGCCAAGACGATATAGTCGACGTGTAGCGCTTCTAACAGAACGAGCAGCTCCCACTCAAACTCTGACTTCGACGCATACGCCTTCGGCTCGAACGAGAACGTCTGGATATGATGACGGTCTGCCCGCTCGAGCACTTTCGCCTCAGGCTTATCCGTGACGAGGAGCATACACTGTCCGCTCAGCTCGCCGCGCTCAATCGCTTCCCAAATCGCTTCGGCGTTGCTCCCAGATCCAGAGGCGAAGATAGCGAACCGCTTCACTGGTCGACCCCCATAATCCGGACGCCTGGTTTCGCTTCGACTTTGCCGATCCGATGCGACGTCTCGCCGATCCGTTCGAGCGCGGCTTGTACCGTGTCGACGTCTTCGGGACGTACCGTAATCATGAAGCCGATGCCCATATTGAACACGTTGAACATCTCTTGCTTCGACACGTGGCCGACTTGTTCGAGCCAGTCGAATACCGGCAGGCTCGGCCAGCTTGATGCGTCAAACGTGACACCAAGACCTTCAGGCAGCATGCGCGGCACGTTCTCATAGAAACCGCCGCCAGTGATGTGGGCCATCCCTTGGACGAGTCCGGTCGAAATGGCCGCTTTCGCCGCTTCCGAATAGATGCGGGTCGGTAGCAATAAGGCGTTCCCGAGCGTCGTATCGAGCATCGCGATTTCATCCGTGTACTCGAGCCCTTGCGCCTCGACGATGTGACGGACGAGCGAGAAACCGTTCGAATGGACACCTGACGAAGCTAACCCTAGAACGATGTCCCCCGTTTCGATCGTCCGTCCGTCGATGAGTAACTCTTTCTCGACGACACCGACGGCAAACCCGGCGATATCGTACTCCCCGTCCGGATACATGCCCGGCATCTCGGCCGTCTCGCCGCCGACGAGGGCACACCCTGCTTGGACGCAGCCTTCGGCCACACCCGCGACGATGCGTTCGAGCTTCGCCGGTTCCGCTTTTCCAGTCGCGATATAGTCTAAGAAGTAGAGCGGTTCGGCTCCGTGGACGAGACAGTCGTTGACGCACATCGCCACGCAATCGATTCCAATCGTATCATGTTGGTCGAGCGCGAACGCGAGTTTTAGCTTCGTGCCGACCCCGTCCGTCCCGCTCACGAGGATCGGATGTTTCAATTGCATCGAGCCGAGATCGATCATCGCCCCGAAACTGCCAAGTCCGGTCATCACTTCTGGACGCATCGTCCGTGCGACGTGACGCTTCATGCGTGACACCGCTTCATAACCTGCCTCTAAATTCACACCCGCTTGTTCATATCTTAAACTCATCGTCAGTCCCCCTCAAGCTTTTGTCTCTGTCACAAGTTCCGCCAGTTCAGTTGGATAAAGTCCGGTGAAGCAAGCGGCACACTGCCCGCGCAAGTTTCCTTCGAACGGTCGGCCGATTGCTTCGACCGTACCGTCTAATGTGAGGAACGCTAATGAGTCGGCCCCGATCTCTTGTTTAATCTCTTCGATCGATTTGATGGCCGCGATCAACTCGTCCTTTGATGATGTATCGATACCGTAATAGCACGGATGTTTGATCGGTGGTGACGTGATGCGCACATGCACCTCGGTTGCCCCTGCTTCCCGCAGCAACTTGACGATGCGACGGCTCGTCGTGCCCCGGACGATCGAATCATCGACCATGATGACACGCTTGCCGTTGACAACCCCACGTAGCGCCGACAGCTTCATCTTGACGCCACGCTCACGCAATTCTTGTGACGGCTGGATGAACGTCCGCCCGACGTAACGGTTTTTGATGAGACCCATCTCGTACGGGATCCCGCTCGCCTCGGCGTACCCGATGGCTGCCGAGATGCTCGAGTCCGGGACACCGGTCACGACATCCGCCTCGACCGGTGCCTCGTTGAACATCTTTTTCCCCATCGCCTTACGGGCCGTATGCACGTTGATCCCGTCGATGATCGAGTCTGGCCGCGAGAAGTAGATGTATTCCATTGAACACATCGCCCGGACCGCTGCTTCACTGTAACGTTCTGAGACGATCCCGTCTTTCGTGATCATCAACAGTTCGCCCGGTTCGACGTCACGTACGTACGTCGCCCCCACGACGTCGAACGCGCACGTCTCTGAAGCGAACACGAACGCCCCGTCTTCAGTCTTTCCGAGCGAGAGGGGACGCAAACCATGGACATCGACGCCGACGTAGAGCGCGTCTTCCGTCAAGAAAAGAAACGCGAACGCGCCGACGAGACGCGCCAAGCTGTCCGAGATCCGCTCTTTCAACGAGTTGCCGCGGCTCCGTTTGATTAAGTGGGCGACGACTTCCGTGTCAGACGTCGTCTGAAAGATCGCCCCTTCCGCCTCGAGCATATGCTTCAACTCGTTGGCGTTGACGAGGTTGCCGTTATGCGCCATCGCAAGGTCCCCGGTGAGCGATTTGAAATGGAGCGGTTGGACGTTCTCAAGCGTGTTGCCGCCCGCGGTCGAATAACGGACGTGACCGATGGCGTGATGTCCCGTGAGGGCATCGAGCGACGGTTCGTCGAACACTTCGGCGACGAGACCGAGCCCGCGTTTCGCGTGCAGGCGCTCGCCGTCAGCCGTGACGATGCCCGTCCCTTCCTGACCTCGGTGTTGCAGGCTGTGCAGTCCGTAGTAGGCGAGGTGTGACGCTTCGTGGTGATTGAACACCCCGAACACCCCACACTCCTCGTTCATGCCTCGGATGTCATATAACATGGAATAGCTCCTTCCCATACACGTTCAAGTTCAGTGACGTCCATTTCAATTAACCGATCGCTCGAGCGGACAGTCAGTTGCGCCGCTTCGGTCACTTGACCGATTCGTGTGGCGTTCGTCAATTTGGCGAACGTGTCCGCGTGAATTGGCGCGACCGTGACGAGGAAGCGCGACTGTGACTCGCTGAACAGTGTCGTCACGAGATCCGTGTCGATGCTGACGTCTGCACCTAGCCCCGTACCGAACACGAGCTCAGGAAGTGCCGCTGCTAAGCCACCTTCTGAGACGTCGTGAGCTGCCGTGACGAGTCCTTGACGAATTGCCGTGAGCAGAGATTGCTGGTGACGGCTCTCGATCTCGAGGTCGAGCGTCGGTGCTTGTCCGCTCACTTTTCCGTCTTGCAACATTTGTAGCGCACTGCCGCCAAATTCAGGCTTCGTATCGCCGAGAAGGAAGATGACATCTCCCGCTGTCTTGGCGTGTGACGTCGTGATATGTTCCGGTTTCGTGATCAAACCGACCATGCCGACGACCGGTGTCGGGTAGATTGCCGTTCCGTTCGACTCGTTATAAAGCGAGACGTTCCCGCCGATGACCGGTGTGTCGAGTGCTAAACACGCCTCGGCCATACCTTCGACGGCTTGGTCGAGCTGCCAGAACCCTTCCGGTTTGTCCGGACTCCCAAAGTTCAGGCAATCGGTGAGCGCAAGTGGCTCGGCACCGCTCGCGATGATGTTGCGCGCCGCTTCAGCGACTGCGATGGCACCGCCGACGCGCGGGTCGAGGTAGACATACTTCGCGTTACAGTCGGTCGTCATCGCGAGCGACTTGTCCGTGTCACGGATTCGGATGACGGCCGCGTCGCTACCTGGTGCGACGACGGTCGACGTTTGGACCATATGGTCGTATTGCTCGTACACCCAACGTTTCGAAGCGATCGTCGGCATCGCGAGGACGTCTTTCCACGTCGCGAGCACGTCTGTGACGACCGGTTGAACCGGCGCCATCGCTTGGAACGCCTCGTAGTATGCTGGAACTTTTGACGGTTTATGATAAACTGGCGCATCTTCCGCGAGCGCGTCGACCGGCACTTCAGCGGCTACTTCGCCGTGATGGACGAGACGGAGCACTTTCTGCTCGATGACTTCGCCGATTTTGATCGCATGAAGTCCCCACTTCGTGACGATCGCTTCGATCTCGTCTTCGTGTCCTGCCTTGACGACGAGGAGCATCCGTTCTTGTGACTCGGACAACATCATCTCGTAAGGCGTCATATCGGCCTCACGTTGTGGGACGAGGTCGAGGTTCATCTCGATACCCATGCCCGCTTTCGATGCCATCTCGGCCGAAGACGACGTGAGACCTGCCGCACCCATGTCTTGAATGCCGACGAGGGCTGGATGTTTGATGACTTCAAGACACGCCTCGATCAACAACTTCTCCATGAACGGGTCGCCGACTTGGACGGCCGGGCGTTTCTCATCGGCGTCTTCGCCGAGCTCTTCAGAGGCGAACGTGGCGCCGTGAATGCCGTCGCGTCCCGTTGTCGCCCCGACGTACATGACCGAGTTGCCGACCCCCTCGGCAATCCCTTTTTGAATGTCTTCGTGGCGGATGAGGCCGACACACATCGCGTTGACGAGCGGGTTGCCGGCGTAGGCCGGGTCGAACGCGACTTCTCCGCCGACCGTCGGGATGCCGACACAGTTGCCGTAGCCGGCGATGCCGGAGACGACATGGCCGAAGAGATGTTTCACACGTGATTCGTTCAAATCTCCGAAGCGGAGCGAGTTGAGGAGTGCGACCGGACGTGCGCCCATCGAGAAGATGTCGCGGATGATCCCGCCGACACCTGTCGCCGCACCTTGATACGGCTCGATGGCCGACGGGTGGTTATGGCTCTCGATTTTGAAGGCGACCGCCTGACCATCGCCGATATCGACGATTCCAGCCCCTTCACCGGGTCCTTGAAGGACGTGTTTTCCGGTCGTTGGGAATTTACGGAGCACTGGCTTCGAGTTTTTGTACGAACAGTGTTCAGACCACATGACCGAGAATAAACCGATCTCGGTGTAGTTCGGGTCACGGCCTAAGAGCGAGACGACGAGTGCGTATTCGTCGTCAGTGAGCCCCATTGTGGCATACAGTCTTTGTTCACGGATGTGCGTCGCTGTCGGTTCAGTTGTAAGTAACATGTCGTGTCCCCCATTTTACAATCGAAGTGAATAACCGTTTGCCGTCTTCTCCGCCGAGCATCGCCTCGACCGCTCGTTCCGGGTGCGGCATCATGCCGAGCACGTTTCCTTGTACGTTCGTGATGCCCGCGATGTTCGCGACCGATCCGTTCGGGTTGTCTGTGTAGGTGAAAGCGATCTGGCCATTCGTTCGCAGTGTCTCAAGTGTTGCTTCGTCACAGTAGTAGTTGCCTTCTCCATGTGCGATCGGGACGCGAATCGTCTCGCCCACCGCATAATCGCTCGTAAACATCGTCTCGTTCGTCTCGACTTTCAGTTCGACCGTCTTGCACATGAACTTCAAATCACGGTTGCGCATCAATACGCCGGGTAAGAGTCCTGCCTCGACGAGCACTTGGAACCCGTTGCAGACGCCGAGTACCGGACGTCCCTCTTCAGCGAATCGCTTCACCTCACTCATGATCGGTGAGAACTGGGCGATCGCGCCGCAACGCAAGTAGTCCCCGTATGAGAACCCGCCTGGTAACAGCACACCATCAAAACCGACAAGTGACGTCTCCGTGTGGAATACATATTCCGCTTCCTCCCCGAGCACGTCTTTGACCGCATGATACATGTCGAGGTCACAGTTTGATCCCGGGAAGACGATGACTGCGAACCTCATGCGAGTACCCCCATCTCGATCCGATAGTTCTCGATGACCGTATTGACGAGCAATTTCTCGCACATGTCACGGACCATCGCCTCGGTCGTCTCGTCTGCGACTTGAAGTTCGATGACTTTGCCGATTCGTACCGATTCGACGCCTGCGAAGCCGAGATGCTCGAGTCCGCCTTTGACGGCGACGCCTTGTGGGTCAAGTACACTTTCACGTAATGTCACGTACACGTTCACTTTTTTCATTGGTCAGTTCCCCCTATGCGTGTTAACAATTGGCCGTACGTCTCTGTCAGTGATCCGAGGTCTCTGCGGAACACGTCTTTGTCGAGCTTTTGTTTCGTCTCTTTATCCCACAGGCGACACGTGTCGGGCGAAATCTCATCGGCGAGGATGATCGTGTCATCGAGTTTACCGAACTCAAGTTTAAAGTCGATCAAATCGATACCGTGTCCGTCGAAGAAGTCGAGCAAGACATCATTCACCCACAACCCAAGTTGTCGCAATGTTTCGACTTCTTTGTGTGTGGCGACTTGCAGTAAACGGATATGGTCCTCTGTTAAAAGCGGATCTCCGAGTGCGTCATCTTTATAGTAGAACTCGACGATCGGCGACAACAGCGGCGTCCCTTCTTCCCAGCCGAGCCGTTTAGCGAGACTCCCTGCGGCGACGTTGCGTACGACGACTTCAAGCGGGATAATGTCGACGCGGCGTACGAGCTGCTCGCGGTCTGACAGTTTCTTGATGAAGTGGGTCGGAATCTTGTTGTCGTGCATGAGCTCGAACAAACGCGTCGTGATGGCGTTGTTCAACACGCCTTTCCCTGCGATCGATTGTTTTTTCTCTCCGTTGAATGCCGTCGCGTCATCTTTATAGTAGACACGGAGCACACCTTGTTCTTCTGTCTCGTATAACGCTTTCGCCTTACCTTCGTAGATTGCTTCCATCTGTATCGTCCCCCTTTAAAGTGAGAGGGGCATAGCGCCCCTCAACGATCACAAACCACAGCGTTCAAAGATTGTATCGACACGACGTACGTGATGGCTCGGGTCGAACAAGTCATCGAGCTCGTCACTCGTGAAGAGTGCGCCCATCTCTGCATCTTGCTCGATCAACGTCCGGAACATTGTCTCTTCTTCCCACGCTTGCATCGCTTTCGGTTGGACCGCGTCATAAGCGGCTTCACGTGACCAGCCTTTCTCGATCAAGGCGAGCAGGATGCGTTGCGAGAAGATGATGCCGAACGTCCGGTCCATGTTGCGGCGCATGTTGTCCGGGAACACCGTCAAGTTCTTCACGATGTTGCCGAAGCGGTTGAGCATGTAGTTCAGAAGGCCGGTCGCGTCCGGGAGGATGATCCGTTCCGCTGACGAGTGCGAGATATCGCGTTCGTGCCAAAGCGGGACGTTCTCATATGCCGTCACCATATGACCGCGAATCACGCGGGCAAGTCCCGTCATGTTCTCCGAACCAATCGGGTTACGTTTATGCGGCATCGCCGACGAACCTTTTTGACCTTTGGCGAAAAACTCTTCGACTTCACGTGTCTCTGTCTTTTGAAGGCCGCGGATCTCGGTCGCCATTTTCTCGATGGATGTGGCGATCAAAGCAAGTGTCGACATGTACTCGGCGTGGCGGTCACGCTGTAACGTCTGTGTCGAGATCGGGGCTGCTTGAATCCCTAACTTGTCACACACGTACGACTCGATGAACGGGTCGATGTTAGCGAACGTCCCGACGGCGCCGCTCATTTTTCCAAACTCGATCGTCTCGCGTGCGGCCATGAACCGTTTCTTGTTTCGCTTCATCTCTTCGTACCAAAGTGCGAGTTTCAAACCGAACGTCGTCGGTTCTGCGTGGACTCCGTGTGTACGACCCATCATGATGTCATATTTGTGGGCTTTCGCTTTCTCGGCGAGGATGTCGATGAAGCGATCGATATCGGCTTCAAGGATGTCATTCGCTTGTTTGATCAAGTACGATAGCGCCGTATCGACGACATCAGTCGACGTGAGACCGTAATGGACCCATTTCTTCTCGTCTCCGAGCGTCTCTGAGACGGCCCGTGTGAAGGCGATGACGTCATGGCGCGTCTCCTGCTCGATCTCAAGGATACGCTCGACATCGAATGATGCCTTGTCCCATAATACGTTGACGTCCTCTTTCGGGATGACGCCTAGTTCGCTCCACGCCTCGCAAGCATAAAGCTCTACTTTGAGCCATGCATCAAACTTGTTCTCATCTGTCCAAATCGCCGCCATCTCGGGACGGGTGTAACGTGAAATCATAAAACGGTCTCCTTCCAAATTGCCAGTTGTTCGATGGTGTGAAGCGCGTCCTCGACGGTACTGCCGAGCACGTTCAAGTGCCCCATTTTCCGTCCGGGTTTCGCTTCTTCTTTTCCATACAGATGTAGTTTAACATTCGATGGTAACGTTTGTGGGTTCACTTTATCCATATGTTCGCCGAGCAGATTGACCATGACGACCGGTGTGTACTGTGTCGTCCGTCCGAGTGACATGCCCGTAATCGCGCGGATGTGTTGTTCGAACTGTGACGTCTCGCATGCATCAAGCGTATAGTGTCCTGAATTGTGAGGACGTGGCGCGAGCTCATTCACGTATAGCTCGCCGTCTTCCATCACGAATAGTTCGACGGCTAGCGTACCGATCAATCCAACATGGTCAGCGAGCTGAAGTGCTAAATGGCGCGCATCTTCTAGAATGTCCATGTCGAGCCGGGCCGGAACGATCGATAAATGTAAGATGTTATTTTGATGGATGTTTTCACTGATTGGGAATGTTGTCGTCTCATGTGCGCCTCTCGTCACGATGACCGAGATTTCTTTTCGGAATGGCAACCACGCCTCGGCGACATATTCATCTTCATTGAACTGTTCTATGAACGCGCGTACGTCCTGTGATGTCCGGAGCACGGTTTGCCCTTTCCCGTCATAACCGAAGCGGCATGTTTTGATTACCAATGGGAGTCCTAGCAAATCTTCGGCCCGGTAAACGTCCCGTACCGATCGGACCGGCACGTAAGGTGCGACATGCAATCCGGCCGCCTCGATCATCTGTTTTTCGAACAGACGATGCTGCGTCGCTGTTAACACGTCCATCCCTTGCGGACATTTATCGGCAATCGCCTCAATCATCGCTGAGTCGATATTTTCAAATTCGTACGTGACGATGTCCGAACGGCCTGCTAGTTCTTTTGCCGCTGAGATGTCGTCGAACCCGGCGACGATACTCGGTGCGACTTGTGCTGCCGGAGCCGTCGGGTTCGGGTCGAGACTGAGCGTCTCGTAACCCATTGCGCTCGCACTGAGTGACATCATCCGCCCTAACTGTCCTCCGCCTAATATCCCGATTCTCATTAGACGAGTTCCTCCGTTCCGCGCAGCGCCATGTCTCGTTTTTGTTGACGATACGTTTCTAGACGATCGATGACTTCAGGGAATTGAAGACTGAGAATTTGAGCGGCAAACAGTCCGGCGTTTGTCGCTCCGGCTTTTCCGATGGCGACCGTTGCGACAGGAACACCTGCTGGCATCTGAACGATTGACAGTAACGAATCAAGTCCGTTCAGTGCTTTCGATTGAATCGGGACTCCGATGACCGGAAGCGTCGTCTTCGCTGCTACCATACCCGGAAGGTGGGCCGCCCCGCCTGCACCGGCGATGATGACGTGTATCCCTCGTTCCCGAGCCGCTTCGGCGTATTGGAACATCAAGTCCGGCGTTCGATGCGCGGAGACGACTTGTTTTTCGTATGGAATGTCTAACTCTTCTAGCGCGTCGCACGCATGCTTCATCGTCTCCCAGTCAGAAGAACTTCCCATGATCACACCTACTGTTGCCTTCACATCAACGTCCCCCTTAAATAAAGAAATCCCTAAACTGATTAAACAGTTTAGGGTATAGGCCATGACAAAAAAATGTCGGCTATACCCCATAGTCTGATCAGAATCGGTGATCAGGTAGAAACTTGCAAGCCATTTCCTTGCGATTATATGGAGCAATATTTGATTTTCTTAACTCACAAGCCTATCGTACCTTGTTCTTTGAAAACATGTCAACAAACAGCGAACAATTTAATTGTCTGAATATTTATCGTTCGTCTTTACGATGTTTTTACAAAAACAAAAAAACCGCCACGCATTCGTGACGGTTTGGCATTATGGTTTGAGAGCGACGCACTCAAATAAGATTGATTGATGAGAATGAACAGGTTCGTCTTTGGTTCCCGTTTTTTCAAAGACAGGCTTTTCAATCCTTCGTACCGGGCGATACCCCATTTGAGCGATTCGGTCTAAACACTCACCGACTGTCTCGTTTGGCTCGACGTATACTTTGATTTTCTTGGCCATCTGTTATTCCTCTCCTTCATTTGAGTCACGATACAAAATACAAAAAAGCGGCGGCCCTTGAGCGAATGCTCCAGAACCACCGTTTGCCTGGCGACGTCCTATCCTCACAGGGGGAGACCCCCAACTACTTTCGGCGCTGAAGCGCTTAACTTCCGTGTTCGGCATGGGAACGGGTGTGGCCGCTTCGCTATCGCCACCAGACAAGGGATTGTTCCCTGAAAACTGAAGACTCATCAAGTTCAAACCGTTTCTAGATCAAAGCCTCGACCGATTAGTATCATTCAGCTCCACACGTCGCCGTGCTTCCACCCATGACCTATCTACCTCATCGTCTCT
>NZ_JACSMB010000031.1:0-8404 GCF_018618455.1 Exiguobacterium sp. s142
TTGTGTCGTAACTTCATTCTACACGAGGCCATCGCTATGGGCTTTTTTGCGTTCACGTTCAGGTGTTGCACTTAATTTTATAATTCATCATACTTTAAAGTCTTTGCTAAAATTAATTTCTTGATTATATATTTTCCTATCAATATTTTTAATATGTAGATAAATTAATTTTGACATAATTAATCCCTCTCTTAAATAACATGAAAGGACTCTAAAATTGATTAAAGTCCTCTCTTTTCAGTATTAAATACACTGTTTCTTTAGTTTTAATTACTGACTCATTGATATTCACTATAATTATCTAAAATTTCATAATCAATTCTTTTTCCCATATCCCAGCATATTAACCATTCATCTTTCCTGTTATTCTTTGTTCTTTTCTCTACATAAAAGTCCCAAACCAGACTCAACTTTTCTTCTTTCAGATAATTATCTAATAAATCTTTTCGAATTATTAAATTTTGCTCATATCCAAAAGTCTTTGTATCTAGAGCTACCATTTCTCCTTCTTCAGTTATCCAAACACCTTCAGAAGTTTGAGTTAAATTATAATATGTTACTATATCTTTACCAGGAAATAAGATGCTTATAGTCATCCTTTCATGAGTTTCATAATTAATATTATTTTCCCACGTAAATTCCCAAAGAGCATCCTGTACTTCAAAGTCTCTATAAGCACTCTGATAATACGCATCTTCAGATGCAGGATATCTGTAATGTTCAAACGCGAATACTGAGTAACTGTTGGCCCAATCTACACTTAAATTGTCTTTATTTTTTATTTTTGCACTTATATATTCTGCCTTTTGATGAGTTGGTACAAATACAGCTTTAGATTTTACAAAAAATTCATTGGTTCCACTTTCAGAATACTCACCTCTTACTCTTTGTGACATCATTTGACCTAACGAAATGAATTGTTCTCCTTCATAATAATATTCTAAGAATTGATGAATATTATCTACTTCAACTGAATTTTTAACCCAATCTTGATCAGGTTCTTCCGGCAAAATATTTTTGTTAATTCTTTTATCTTGTTTCGGATAATGAAATAATAAACTTGGATCAATGTCTCTAATAAATGGAGTCCAGGGACCATGAAAATGAATACTATCGAATTCCTCATTATAATTACGATTCATTTGGAAGTTGTCACAAAGTTTAGCGAGAAGTTCATACATTGCAATCCATTGATATTTCTTACCAATACGCTCTATAGAATTTTGATGACGGTCGAAACTTGAAATATTGCTATCATAGTTGCCATGGCTTTCTTCGTTATAACCGTAGTCAATTATCCTCATAGCAATAATATTGCTTAAATCTTGATCGTTAAATTGTATATCCCAGTACTTTAAAGAGCTTCCAAATACGTAACGACCAAAATCTCCATACATAGCTGTTCCTCGTCCATACTCAGTAGTTAATGATCTAACAATAGTTTCAAATCCCGTTTTTCTTCCCCTAGATAGTTTTTTAAATTCTCGAACTTTTTCATCTATTTCTTCTAATGTGTAAGTTGAATCATACCACGTACTTTTATATGGAGGTGTAATTTTTTGTTGAATACTTTCATCAATAGATTCGCCTTCATACGCTGCTAGTATAATACCTCTGGCGTAGTCTCTTACAAGAATATTTGAGTATACTTCTTCCACCGAAAAAAACACTTCAAAAATTAATTTTGAAAAGCTTTTAATTCTTTCCTTGTCTCTAATTCTTAAACATGCTCCATACGCACTAGCCAATAAGCGTTCCATAATGTATGGATCATTAACTTTTTCAAACTTTTTAAATGTAATCGTAAGCAATTCTGGGTACTTTAAAAACACTTTTACTAGTGCATGAGTTGAAGAATCTCTTAACTCTCTATTTGTGCTAGACATAAGCCATACGTAAACTAAAGACATGAGTTTATAATTATCATATTTCAGGTGCTTTCCACTCAAACTGTCCTGTAATGCTAGATTTATATATTCTTGGACTACTTCGGGAAAATTATTAATTATTTGAGTCCAAAAAGAATCTCTCTCTTGTAAAGTCAAAGAATCTAAATGCTTGTGTAATAATAAGCTATTTAATTTAGATTCTGCTAGATATGATTGTTTCAAAAGTTGTATATAAACTATATCTGACAACCATAGCGACCCCTGATTTAAGCACTTTTCTATCCATGCTGTAGTATTTAAAGTTAATGAACTTTGACTTCTCCATGAAAGTCCCATCACAAACGCTTCAGCAATCTCTGCCGTGATTTCGTTCTCACTAAATAAATCAAAGATTTCTCTGTTCTTCTTTTCTGGTAAAACAATTGATAAACCTTCTAGTACTCCACTATAGAATAAATAATTTTCATCATTAACGTCTTTTATAACATCTACACAAAGTGGTTCGTCAGAAACTAAGGAAATCGCGATATAAAGATCAGCAAAACGTTCATAAGTAAAGTATGCAATCTCATTACTCGTATAGTCTGTACTTACTGTTAATATATTCTCTTCAACCAACCCGTTGACTAACTCGCGATAATTATCTGTATATTTTGAAGCAACTGCATTAATGATATCGTACAAGTCTGAGAGAGCTATTTCTTTAGTTTTATTATTCAAAAATGAGAATGCAATTGCTTTTAAAATCTTATCAATCAAGTTGATTTCCGGTAAGTATCGGAACCGCATATCAGTCGCTAATTTTTTGTTAATTTTAATTATGTGTCTTTTAAGAAGTTCAAAGATACTCCATCCTCTATATTGGTCTTGTTCAATTAAAAGCTCACAATAAGTATGTAAAAACAATGGATTTCTAGACTCTAATTCAAATGATGGGAAATCAACTAAATTGATATTATAAAAATCAAAAAGTGGAATCAAATCTTCTATGCTGGAAAGACTTAACCCTAAATGTTCGATTTTAGTCAAAGGAAATTCAGATTCGATTTTTTCAGGTAATATACTCTTGATAAAGTTACTTCGAATAGTGAATACCAACGCAATATGGGGATAGTCCCTGAACTGATTTAAGAAATTCAAAAAGAATTCTTTCCAAAAATGTTTTCCAGACCCTTCATTTAGTGCATCAATCATAATGACTGTTTTTTTACCGTTTTCAATTCCTCTGCTATTAAACTCTTCCAGGAATAACTCTCTAGTCCCACGATAATCCAACCCCCGAAACAGTTGAGTAAAAGGATCTTCTGTTGTCTTAAAATGTTGTCCTAAAAACAATAGTACTTCATGACCGTTTTCTTTTAGCATTCTCGCATTTTCTGCCAGCAAATGAGATTTTCCTATTCCGCCCTCCCCGTAAATCACCATATACGGTTTACTGAGCAACTTCCGATTTACTTCATTAAATATATTTGTCACTTTAAAACATGATTCAAAGGTGTTTTGCGCTATTTTTACTAATTCATGATATTGGGTTTGAGGAGCAATCAGCTTATATTTCCCAATAATAATTTCAAGGTCATATGCAACCTCGTAAATCTCATTGAAATACGTATCGTTTTCTAATTCTAAAAATACCTGATGCTGAATTCCCAATATTCTCGAAAGTCGTTCTTTTAATCGGTTTAATATTGTATTATCATCGTCAAAAAAAATGGTGCTATTCAATTCCAAATTGTTTAATAGATCTTGAATATTAAAATTCAAATCATTTGCTACTTTTCTTGCATTTTCAATAAAATCTTTTTCCCCAGCTATCACTTTAAAATATGAATCTAAACTTGTTTTAACGTTAGCATCGGGCATATATCTGCGGCTCAAATCTGCCACACTTTGAGAAAGCAACGCGTTCATTTTAGGTGTTGTAAAAATGGCTAGGTGTTGTCGTTGTTGAATCAAATCTAAATTTTCAGCCAAAAATTTTTTTAGATCCTCGCTACTTTCAACCACTTGATTTTGAATAACAGAAATAATTTGACGTTCATTGTCTGTGAAATATGTATCTCTAATTTCTTCTAAATAAACTATTAAATCTTCAAAATATTCCTCACAAATTGATAAATACAATGAGTTTTTAGTATTACCATTAGTATTATTAGGATCAATTTTCTCGATTGTGATTTCCGAAAGTCTTGATACTAATTGTTCTCTGGAATATGAAGGGCTTTTAGTAGTAAATACAAAACTATAAATTAATCCAGTTACTAAATTACTGTTTAATACTTTTTGAAACGTTAATGTATCAATTAATGTATTATCATATTCTCTTCTAAAATCCATTATTTTTCGAATACGATATTTTATTCTCCATTTGTTTCGTAATGAAGTTTTTGACTCATTGATTATGTAACTAAATGCAGGTTTAACAGCAAAATAAATTGTTGAACTAACGGTGGGCATATTAAACACTCCGATTCATTTTTTCAGTTAGTTATATGCAAGTTGTAAAATTAAATTAATGTTCCACTTAAATATTATAACAATATTTAGCAAAGGATAATTTAATTTCTCTTCAATGTTCTTTATTCACGAAGCCTTAATAAAAGTGTGCGCCGGCGCACACTTTTCTATGAACATACGGTATTTGAAATAATTTAAATTGGATAAAATTATATGACTTAATTTGTGCTATATTTATTCCTAGAAGAGGTGATCAATATGGAGACTCAATCAACCTCCAATGGCCGCTCGCAACAACTCATCATTTCTCAAGCGGTCACGGCTATTCAAAGGCATCGTATGGAGGAGATTCTCCACAGCGTGTCTATTTTTGATATCCAGGAATTCGTCACGACACTTTATCAAGAGCACTATCAATTCGAAAATTTAGAGGCTTCTTATAAGAAGATACGTTATCATTCATTCAACAAGCTAAAGAAGCGATGGGTGCAGGCTGCCATCCGAAACTACGAAGAGGGACGTGGCCCGAAGAAAGAATTGCGTGCCCGGTTCGAGATGATTACCGCATATCATCATTTGGTCGGCCCGGAAGCCTTCCTGAAAGAGTTTCACGTGAAAACCATCGAAGGTTATATGCAACAATGCATCCTAGAATTGAAAGAATGGGCTGAGAATCCGAATCTGTTAATCCATACGTATCCTTACTGGTCCCAAAAGACGGTGAATCAGAAGAAGACCTCACTCAAGACGGATGTTTTGATGATCCTGTGGGAGGTCGCCAAAGAGGTAGATCTCAACCAACCGACTGCGCACCACTCTCCGACGCTCGCCGTCGATATCCCGTTCTTCGGTATGTCCGACCGCATAAAGAACCAGACAGACCTGTTGGATGAGAAACTGAACGAAGCGTCGCAGCTGAATCTCGAGCTTCAAAACTATGACACGGTGATCCCGAAATACAAGAAGGGGATTCCCGACCACCTCTCTGTCCTCGTCAGCAAAGAGTTCATCCAAGAATTGAACGGGAAGGTGCCGGATCTTGACTCGAAAGACTTCGAGGCCTTCACAGAAATTCTCGCGTATCGGGACATGACGTTCCAGACAAGCCGAAAAATCATCTTCCCGCTCTCGCAGCTCGTCAAGAAGCTGTATGCGAACGATAGTGGCAAAAGCTACGATCTGACGACGCAACGTCTCATGAAGCTCGGTTATTATCGTGTCGCAGGACACAACGAGGACGGGGACTTCTTCATCCGAGGCCTGTTCTCCTCGGTGACCATTAAAAATGCGACAACATTAGCCGAGAGCCAAGTCATCGTCACGGTCAGTGAGGAAATCTACGACGACCTGTTGAAACAACAGATCGTCAGCATCTATGGGGAACAGATCGAACAATTGAAAGGCAGCTTCGCCTATCATCTGGCCTTCGTCCTACAAAAAGAGCGGATGAACTCCATTCAGACAGGGGAGCAGCAACCCGTCCGAAGGCACTGGCGTCAGTTCACCTATTCGATTCGATTCAACAAGGTCCGAAAGGCCGATAACCTGAAAGAGCTTGAATTGAATCTGGATCGGATCAAGGAACATGATTTCATCCTGAAGGATTGGCACCGTTCCGGCGATTATTACTTCTTCACCTTCTATCCGTTGGAGTCTTGGGAATTGCCAGGTCATGTGGACACGTTACTGTTATAACTGTTATCGCGCAGAACCCAGTCTATCTGGGTTCTTTTTTAATTCATCTACTTCATTGTTTCACATGAATCACGACGATTCGAATTTAACAGTAAAGTTGGAACCAACACGTCCAATAACGTCGAGTATCGTCGGACATCCTGAATTATATCTTTGCTTGTACCGTACCAAACTTACACTTTTCTCTCATTCTTCTTAAAAAATAGGGGTGGTTTGAATCTAATTTCCCTAAATTTTTCATATAAAAATTCGATAGATATTCAATCAAATCGCCTTTCTTGGTGAATATGGCTTTCCTTTATATCAGATTTCAACGATTTTGGTAACAGATGACCGTACTGAAAGTGCATTTTCTTATTTTGGTAACGAAACACCGTACCGAAACTACATTTTTATGGATTCATCGCCCTTTAGAAAATAAATTTTTGAGACTCTTTTTGCCTTTTTGGTAACAAATGACCGTACTGAAACTACATTTTCTTCTTTTTTGGTAACAAACGACCGTACCAAACTTACATTTTTTCGTTTTTGGTAACAAAACACCGTACCGAAACTACACTTTTCTCTTTTCCAACTATAAAAATCTACTCTATTTTCTACAGGAATGGCCCTATAGAGCGGACAAATCAATTTTGGTAACAAATGACCGTACTGAAAATGCATGTTTTTCTCGGTTCGAAATGGCTTTATATCAACGCATTTTTCATTTTGGTAACAAATGACCGTACTGAAAACGCACTTTGACACTATCTTGAAAGAGCTGGATACTGAAACTAGCATATTTTAGGATAGGGGAGGTGTAGGAGAGATGATGGAGACGAATCGACATATTTTAATCGCCAATAAACTATTGGTCGCGATGAGTGGATTGACACGCTGGACGAAACGCGCCGATCATTACCGTTATGAGCAGCATCATTATAACATCCCGGCCTGTTTCACGGCCTTCAAATGGACCAAGTCTCGGATCCGTCATATCCTCTCCATTCTCGCCTACGCTGACGACCAAGGGAAGATTGAATTCATCGAAGACCACATGGTCGCGGATTTTGCATGTACGTCGGTCCGCTCCCTACATAACAACTTGAAGACCTTCGAACAGAATGGTCTCATGACGGTCGTCCGTCACTTCCCAGGAGTGATCTCAATCCAATTGACGGATTACCTTGAAAACTATCGTGATTTGTTTGTAGACGGTGCTACGGTCGGTTCGAAGACCGGATATACGTCTGTTTGGCACGGTCTCTTGGCCGAATTAATCGCACTCGATAATGTGAATACGTTGCGACTCGCGCTACGGACAATCGTCCAGGTCGAAAAAGACGTTCATGTCCAGTCAAATGAACAGGCCATCCTGACCTACGATGAGATCAAAGGGTTCCTTCCTAAATACTGTGGCCATAAGCTCGCCATCCAAAAGATGATGGCTGGTCTCAAATTCCTTAAAGTGTCGCTTGTTGAAGACAGTAAGCGTTTCTTAAATATGGTCAAACAGAACATCTCGCTTAAGAAACGAGTCCAAGACGTGACACGACCGCTCTTACTTGAAGTCCAGCTATCAGCTGCGCAAGACAGTAAGCAGATCAAAGAGAAAGACCGCACTGATGTTCAACTCCTTTGGTTCGAGTTGCGCAAGCGAGTAGGGGAGTTCTTCGACTTTGACGTGCTCAAGGTCAACCGTGATTCACTCTTCTCGATGAGCGATACATTCGGGGCCGAGACATTCAAACGGGTCGTCGAAGAGTTAAAACAAGCATTCCTACACCATCGTGAGGACTTGGTCCACTCGAGCACCCATAAGCTGTTCTTTGAGGAGCCGATTTTCTATCTCCATCAACGACTTAAAGAGAACCAGGCAAAATTGGCTATCGCATGATGGTCTATTTGTCATGTTCATTTTTGAAAATATATATGAAAATCACCCATTCTTGCAGGGATTTTCATCTGTTTGTATTGTTTCCCATTCGTTCTAAGTCATCATTGCAACTGAATCTGCATTTTTTTACTTCTAGGAAAAAAATCAAACCAAACAGTTAAGTAATCAAGGATTTACTGAATTAAATCCTCTCTCGTTTTTTAATTCTCAAATCAGAGTTGAAAAAAAATGAACCTTTGGGAACGAAACTATGGCCCTTTTGAAATATCTCTTTTCACTTAAATCGTCAGAAGGATTGGTACGACTGGCTTGAGCTACCCTCTTCTTTTTCTAATTCTATTAATTTTTATTTAACTCTCTCTAATCTATTTATATTTTTTTAACTCAGAAGAATATGGTGTGAACGCTAGAATAAAATTGACAGTTTTTGCTCGATACGATTTTACACTATTGCCGAAAAATCAGAACAGAACTCCGATAGATTAGT